>NZ_CP121679.1:2680000-3012500 GCF_029760895.1 Ancylobacter sp. WKF20 | reverse complement strand
GCTAAACACAGCAAAACGCTTCTTCGCAAACTCAACAAAACGCCGCCCGCGCAGAAATGCCGGGCGGCGTTTTGCTGTGCCCACAAGGGGCGGGACGGGGCGGTAGCGCGACCGGCTGTTGGCGGCCGGTCACACATCCAAGGTCGTCGCGTGATTGCTGCTGAAAGCGCCCCTGGCCTTCGGTGCCTCCGAAGACCCGCACACGCGGCCGGACCGACCATCACGCCGTGCGATCGCCCAAACGCACTTGTCTGATCCGGCCTTGCCGGGCCCGCGTAGACTCCCCATGACGTCCGTCCTTCATCATCCGCACGTTCCGCCGATGCGGCGCCTAGCATTGTGGCGACATCGCCGGCTAATGATCCTCGGGTTCGCCCTAATCCCGCTGCTCGGGATCTCTATCCTCGCGCTCATGTCGCCGCTGACCCTGCTCAACACTGCCGCCCGCTTCGGGGCTTATGACCGCGTGACCGGCATCGCCTATGGCGCCGATCCGCGCCAAAAGCTCGATGTCTACCGCCCGCGCGGGGAGGGGCCGCATCCGGTCGCGGTGTTCTTTTATGGCGGCAGCTGGCAGGAGGGCGACCGAGCGCTCTACCGCTTCGTCGGCGCGGCGCTGGCCAGCCGAGGCATCCTCACCATCATTCCCGATTACCGCGTCTATCCGCAGGTGCGCTTCCCGGATTTTCTCGACGATGCCGCGGCGTCGGTGCGCTGGGCGCGCGACCATGCGGCGTCGCAAGAGGGGGATCCCGACCGTCTCGTGCTCCTCGGCCATTCCGCCGGGGCGCATATCGCCGCCATGTTGGCGCTCGATCCGCAATGGCTGGAGAGTGCCGGGCTCAGCCCTCGCGACATTGCCGGCATGGCGGGCCTCGCCGGTCCCTATGATTTCCTGCCGCTGAAAGACCCGGTGCTGCAGATCATCTTCGGGCCGGAGACCAAACGCGACCGCACGCAGCCGATCAATTTCGTCGCGCCGGACGCGCCGCCCTTGCTGCTGATCGCCGGTGCCAAGGACCGGACGGTCGATCCCGGCAACAGCACGCGGCTGGCCGAGCGTGCCGCCCGGGTCGGGGCGCAGGCCCGCGCGGTGATCTATCCGAACCTCGACCACCGCACCATTCTGGGCACGGTGTCGCCGCTGCTGCGCCCGCTTGCGCCGGTGCTCGATGACATAACGCGCTTTGTCGTCACGGTCACCGCCAAGGCAAAAGCCGGCTAAGTATCGTCGGTTGACCGTCAGCTCCGCGCATTGCCGCCGCTGGCGCCGCGCCGCCGCGCGCCAAGAACATTGCGGATCGAGAAGCTGGAGTGGATGCGCAGCACGCCGGGCAGCGTCGACAATATGTCGGTGTGGATGCGCTCGAAATCGCCCGCATTCTGCGCCTCGACCCGTAGCAGATAATCCGAGCCGCCGGTCATCAGATAGCATTCGCGGATCTCGGGATGGCGGCGCACCGCCGCCTCGAAGCGGTTGAGATAATCCTCGGTCTGTCGCTCCAGCGTGATGTTGACGATGACCGCCAGCGCCGGCTCGCCGGCATTATGGTCGATCAGCGCGGTGTAGCCGCGAATGACTCCCGCGCGTTCCAGCAGACGGATGCGGCGCAGGCAGGTGGAGGGCGACAGCCCCACCTCGGCCGCGAGCTTGGCATTGCTCATACGGGCGTTGAGGCGCAGCAAGCGCAGGAGATTATGGTCGGTGGCGTCGAGGGTGGCCATGGGCGTCGTGGATGATCCTGCGAAAGTCTCGCAGATTATGCCGTTATCTCCAATAAAATGAAACAACCGTGCATCAAATGACCGCCTCTTGCTGATATCGCGCGGTATCCTGTTGGTATCCTTTTCAGCGGGCCTCGGCGATTGGCGGGCGCCCTCGGGTCGCATGAGGCGAAGACCATGTCGCGTGAGACGTATGTGACGTCCGATTGGGACATAGCGCCCGGCCAGCTCACCGTCGATCTCGGGGCGCTGCGGCGCAATTACGCGGCGCTCGTCCAGCGCGCGGTGCCGGCGCGGGTGGCCGGCGTTGTTAAGGCCAATGCCTATGGGCTCGGGGCGAACCTCGTCGCGCCGGCGCTCTACACGCAGGGTTGCCGGGATTTCTTCGTCGCCCAATTCTCCGAGGCGCTGGCGCTGCGGCCGATCCTTCCCGCCGATGCGGCGGTCTATGTGCTGAACGGCCTCGCCCCCGGCGCGGAAGAGGCGGCGCGGGCGGCCGGTGTCATTCCCGTTCTCAATTGCCTCGAGCAGGTCGACGCCTGGGCGGCGCTCGGCCGGGCGCGCGGCGTTGAACTGCCGGCGCTGATCCAGCTCGACAGCGGCATGTCCCGCCTCGGCCTCGCGCCTTACGAAGTGGAGGCCCTCGCCGCCGCCCCCGCGCGGCTCGACGGGGTCCGCCTGCTTTATGTGATGAGCCATCTCGCCAGCGCGGATGAGCCGGCGAGCGTGCAGAATGGCGAGCAGCTCGGCGCAATGAACCGGCTGGCAGCGGCCTTTGCCGGCGTGCCGCTGTGCTTCGCCAATTCCGGCGGCATCTTCCTCGACCCGGCTTTTCGCGGCGCGCTGGTGCGCCCGGGCATCGCGCTTTATGGCGCGGCGCCGACGGCCGGCGTGCCGAACCCGATGGAGCCGGTGGTGCGGCTCGATATCCGCGTGGTGCAGACCCGCAGCGTGCCGGCCGGCGCGAAGATCGGCTATGGCGGCGCGCATGTGGCGGCGGCGCCGATGCGGCTGGCGACGCTGGCGGCGGGCTATGCCGATGGCATTCCGCGCCATCTCAGCGGCAGCGGCGCGCTCTATCTCGGCGAGACCCGCTTGCCCATTATCGGCCGTGTCTCCATGGACAGCCTGACGGTCGACATTTCCGCTGTGCCCGAGGGCGCGGTGAGCGCCGGGCAGATGCTGGAATTCATCGGCCCGCACCAGACGCTCGATCAGATCGCGGCTGCGGCCGGCACCATTTCCTATGAGATACTGACCCGGCTCGGCACGCGCTACCAGCGCCGTTATGCCGGGGCCGAGGCAGCCTGAGACCCGAGCGGAAGCACATCATGAAGATCGTCATCCTCGGCGCCGGGGTCATCGGCGTCACCACCGCCTACTATCTCGCCCGCGACGGCCACGAGGTCACCGTGCTGGACCGCCAGCCCGGCCCGGCGCTGGAGACCAGCTACGCCAATGCCGGCGAGGTCTCGCCCGGCTATTCCTCCCCCTGGGCGGCGCCGGGCATTCCGGTGAAGGCGATGAAGTGGCTGTTCATGAAGCACGCCCCGCTCATCATCCAGCCGCGCATGGATGTGGCGACGCTGCGCTGGATGGCGCAGATGCTGCGCAACTGCACGGCCGAGCGCTACGCCGTGAACAAGGGGCGCATGGTCCGCCTCGCCGAATATAGCCGTGACTGCCTGATGGAGATGCGGGCGGCCACCGGCATTTCCTATGACGAGCGGATGCAGGGCACGCTGCAGGTGTTCCGCACCCAGAAGCAGATCGACGGCATCGGCAAGGATATCGAGGTGCTGAAGGCCGACGGCGTCGCCTTTGAGTTGCTCGACCCCGCCGGCTGCGTCGCCGCCGAGCCGGGTCTCGCACCGTCGCGCCACAAGATCGTCGGCGGCCTGCGCCTGCCCGGCGACGAGACCGGCGATTGCTTCAAGTTCACCAGCGCGCTGGCGACGCTGTGCGAGGGGCTGGGCGTCACCTTCCGCTACAATGTCAGCATTGACGGCCTGCGCGTCGAAGGCGGGCGGATCGCCGCCGTGCGCACGGGGCAGGGCGAAGTGGCCGGCGATGTCGTCGTCGCCTCGCTCGGCAGCTACACGCCGGCGCTGCTCGCCCCGCTCGGGCTCGACCTGCCGATCTACCCGGTGAAGGGTTATTCCATCACCGTGCCGATCATTGAGGCGGCGCGCGCGCCGGTCTCCACCGTGATGGACGAGACCTACAAGATCGCCATCACCCGTCTGGGCGACCGCATCCGCGTCGGTGGCATGGCGGAGATCGCCGGCTTCAACCACGATCTCTCCCCCGCGCGCCGGGCGACGCTGGAGCATTCGGTCGAGGATCTGTTCGGCGGCGCCGGTGACCAGTCGCAGGCGACCTTCTGGACCGGGCTGCGGCCGATGACGCCGGATGGCACGCCCATCATCGGGCCGACGCGGGTGGCCAACCTGTTCATCAATGCCGGTCACGGCACGCTCGGCTGGACCATGTCCTGCGGCTCGGGCCGGGTGCTGGCCGACCTCGTCTCGGGTCGGAAGCCTGCCATCGAGGCGGGGGATTTGGCGCTGGCGCGCTACGCGTGAGGCGGGCCGGAGGAAACAGGTTTTTCTTCAAGAGAAAAATTTATTCCACCTGATTGACCGGCAAACGCGCCGCGCCTACAAGCTTCCTGGACACCAATCTTTAGGGAGCGCCCCCGCATGTGCGGCATCGTCGGCCTGTTCCTCAAGGATCCGAAGCTGGAGCCGGAACTCGGCGCCCTGCTGTCGGATATGCTCGACATCATGTGCGACCGCGGGCCGGATTCGGCCGGCTTCGCCGTCTATGGCGCGGGCACGCCGGGCTTCGTGAAGCTCACACTGCGCGGCCCGGCCGGCACCGACTTCGCCGCCCTCGGCGCGCAGATCGGCCACCCCATCCTGCCGCGCGACACCCATGCGGTGCTGAGCGTGCCGGTGGCGGAAGAGGGGCTCGTGCGCGCCGCCCTCGCGCGCATCGCCCCGGAGCTGCGCGTGGTCGGCGCCGGCAGCCGGATGGAGCTCTATAAGGAAGTCGGCCTGCCGCTCGACGTCGCCCGCCGCTTCAAGCTGGAGACCATGTCCGGCACTCACGCCATCGGCCACACCCGCATGGCGACCGAGAGCGCCGTGACCACGGATGGCGCCCACCCCTTCTCCACCGGCCCGGACCAGTGCCTCGTGCACAACGGCTCGCTGTCGAACCATGCCGGCGTGCGCCGCCGCCTCGCCCGCGAGGGTGTGAAGGTCGACACCGAGAATGACAGCGAGGTCGCCGCCGCCTACCTCACCTACCGCATGCGCGGGGGCGATAGCCTGGGCGAGGCGCTGGAGCATTCGCTGGGCGATCTCGACGGCTTCTACACCTTCGTGGTCGGCACCGAGAGCGGCTTCGGCGTGCTGCGCGATCCCATCGCCTGCAAGCCGGCGGTGATGGCCGAGACCGACAGCTATGTCGCCTTCGGTTCGGAATACCGCGCGCTCGCCAATTTGCCGGGCATCGGCACCGCCCGGCTGTTCGAGCCGGAACCGGCCAAGGTCTATTTCTGGGACCGCGCCGCATGAACGCCCTGAACCGCGCCATTCCCCGCGTCCCGGACGAGAGCACCGTGAACTTCGATCTTGCCACCGCGCCGCTGCGCGAGCTCAACGCCGCCCTGCACAAGCTGACGGCCGAAAGCAACGAGACCTATTGGAAGGTCGCCAACCCCGCCGGCCTGCACGCCATCGCCGCCGGCCTCAACGCCCCCGTCACCGTCGAGATCGACGGGCCCGTGGGCTATTACTGCGCCGGCATGAACAAGCTGGCCCGCGTCATCGTCAACGGCACGGCCGGTGTCGGCGTTGCCGAGAACATGATGAGCGGCTTCGTCCATGTGAAGGGCGATGCCAGTCAGGCCGCCGGTGCGACCGGTGTGGGCGGCACGCTGGTGATCGACGGCAACGCCTCGGCGCGCTGCGGCATCTCCATGAAGGGCATCGACATCCTGGTGAAGGGCTCGATCGGCCATATGAGCGCCTTCATGGCGCAGGCCGGCTCGCTCGTCGTGCTCGGCGATGCCGGCGAGGCGCTGGGCGACAGCCTCTATGAGGCCAAGCTCTTCGTGCGCGGCTCGGTCGCCTCGCTCGGCGCCGACTGCATCGAGAAGGAGATGCGCGAGGAGCACAAGGCGCTGCTGGCCGAAAAGCTCACCGCTGCCGGCATTCTCGGCGAGGTCGATATTGGCGAGTTCCGCCGCTATGGCTCGGCCCGCACCCTCTATCATTTCCACGTCGACAACGTGTCGAGCTACTGAGGGGCGCGCCATGACCGACCACAGCAACACCCCCCGCACCACCCCGCGCGTCTCCGCCACCTTCGATGAGTACACGCTCTCGGAGATCCGCCGCGCGGCGGCGACCGGCATCTATGACATTCGCGGCGCCGGCGCGAAGCGCAAGCTGCCGCATTTCGACGACCTGCTCTTCCTCGGCGCCTCCATGTCGCGCTACCCGCTGGAAGGCTATCGCGAGCGCTGCGACACCTCGGTCGTGCTCGGCTCCCGCTTCGCCAAGAAGCCGATCGAGCTGAAGATCCCGATCACCATTGCCGGCATGAGCTTCGGCTCGCTCTCGGCCAATGCCAAGGAAGCCCTCGGGCGCGGCGCCTCGGCCATGGGCACCTCGACCACCACGGGCGATGGCGGCATGACCAATGAGGAGCGCGGGCACTCGACACAGCTCGTCTACCAGTATCTGCCCTCGCGCTATGGCATGAACCCGGACGATCTGCGCCGGGCCGATGCCATCGAGGTCGTGGTCGGGCAGGGCGCCAAGCCCGGCGGCGGCGGCATGCTGCTCGGCCAGAAGATCACCGAGCGCGTCGCCAAGATGCGCACCCTGCCGCAGGGTATCGACCAGCGCTCCGCCTGCCGCCACCCGGACTGGACCGGGCCGGACGATCTCGAAATCAAGATCGAGGAACTGCGCGAGATCACCGATTGGGAGAAGCCGATCTATGTGAAGGTCGGCGCCGCGCGCCCCTATTACGACACGGCGCTGGCCGTGAAGTCGGGCGCCGATGTGGTGGTGGTCGATGGCATGCAGGGCGGCACCGCCGCCACGCAGGAAATCTTCATCGAGCATGTCGGCATCCCCACGCTCGCCGCCGTGCGTCAGGCGGTGAAGGCGCTGCAGGATCTCGGCATGCACCGCAAGGTGCAGCTCATCGTCTCCGGCGGCATCCGCAACGGCGCGGATGTGGCCAAGGCTCTGGCGCTCGGCGCGGATGCCGTCGCCATCGGCACCGCGGCCCTCGTCGCCCTCGGCGACAATGACCCCCACTATGCCGCCGAGTACGAGGCCCTGGGCACCAAGCCCGGCGCCTATGATGACTGGCACGAGGGCCGCGACCCTGCCGGCATCACCACGCAGGACCCGGCGCTGATGGCGCGGCTCGACCCGGTCGCCGCCGGTCGGCGCCTCGCCAACTACCTCGCCGTGCTGACGCTGGAGTGCCAGACCATCGCCCGCGCCTGCGGCAAGAGCCACGTCCACAATCTGGAGCCGGAAGATCTGGTGGCTCTCACCATCGAGGCGGCGGCCATGGCCAATGTGCCGCTCGCCGGGACCAACTGGATCCCGGGCGCCAACGGCAGCTTCTGACCCGACCTGGTGGTCGTCATCCCGGCCGGAGGCGTAGCCGAAGAGCCGGGATCGCACGCCGAACTGTTTCGCGATCCCGGATACGGCCTGACGGCCGTTCCGGGATGACGGCACAGAGTGACAGGGCCGGGAGGCGGCCCTGAAAATGCATCACCAACGAGCCCCAAAGGGGCCGGGGAACAGCACGCAACCGGATTGCATCCATGGCCAGCGATTACACCGACCTGAAGCACGCCGCCAATGAACTTGGCATCAAATACTTCCTCATCTCCTATGTCGATCTGTTCGGCGGGCTGAGGGCCAAGCTGGTTCCCGCCGCCGCCATTGGCGGCATGCAGAAGGCCGGCGCGGGCTTTGCCGGCTTCGCCACCTGGCTCGATATGAGCCCGGCCGATGCCGACCTGTTCGCCGTGCCGGACGCGTCGAGCCTCATCCAGCTTCCCTGGAAGCCGGAAGTGGGCTGGCTCGCCTCCGATCTCGTCATGAATGACGAGCTGGTGGCGCAGGCGCCGCGCAATGTGCTGAAGCGCACCATGCTGGCTTCCGAGTCCATCGGCTACCACATGAAGACCGGCGTGGAGTGCGAGTTCTTCCTCACCAATGCCGACGGCACCAAGATCTCCGACGGCTCGGACACCGCGACCAAGCCTTGTTACGACCAGTCCGCTTTGATGCGCCGCTACGAGGTCATCAAGGAAATCTGCGACAGCATGCTCACGCTCGGCTGGCGCCCCTACCAGAACGACCATGAGGATGCGAACGGCCAGTTCGAGATGAACTGGGACTTCGCCGACGCGCTGGTGACGGCCGACCGCCATGTCTTCTTCAAGTACATGGCGCGCTCCATCGCCGAGAAGCACGGCTTCCGCGCCACCTTCATGCCCAAGCCCTTCATCGACCTCACCGGCTCGGGCTGCCACATGCACACCTCGCTGTGGAATGGCGACGAGAACCTGTTCGCCGACGAGGATGGCGAGCTCGGCGTTTCCGACCTCTGCTACAATTTCATCGGCGGCCTGATCCACTCGGCCGATGCGATGTGCGCCTTCACCAACCCGACGGTGAACTCCTACAAGCGCATCAACGCCCCGCGCACCATCTCCGGCGCCACCTGGGCGCCCAATACCGTCACCTATACCGGCAATAACCGCACCCACATGATCCGCATTCCCGATGGCGGGCGGCTTGAGCTGCGCCTGCCGGACGGCGCGGCCAACCCCTATCTCGCCCCGGCGGCGATGCTTGCGGCCGGTCTCGACGGCATCCAGAACCAGCGCGATCCGGGCAAGCGGCTCGACATCAACATGTACACGGACGGGCACAAGGTGCGCGGCGCCAAGAAGCTGCCGCTCAACCTGCTCGACGCTATCCGCGCGCTGGAAAAGTCGTCCGTGCTGCGCAACGCGCTCGGCGCGCCGCTGGTCGACGGCTATATCAAGCTGAAGAACGAGGAATGGAACGCCTATTCGCGCCATCTCACCCAGTGGGAGCGCGACAACACGCTGGATATCTGACGCGCTTTACCGCGCGTGTAGGACAGGGCGGCGCTCGGGGGAGACCCCGGGCGCCGTTGCTTTTTGGGCGGGCGCGAAAGCTTCGCGCAAGGGAATGAATCGAAAAACGGTCCGAGCGCATGCCTGGCGCCGTGTGGGCCGGGCAGGATCAGAACCCGTCTTCCATCGTATGGATCGCCCATGTCCTTCAAAAACCTGCCGTTGATCGGCAAGATTTCCTCGCTTCTCCTGCTGCTGGCCGCCTTCGCTTCCGGATTGATCTATTTCGCCGGATCCCAGATGCAGAATATCGATGACAGCTATAGCGAGGCGCTTGAGGGCCCCGCCCGCGCGACCGTCGCCAGCGCCCGCGCCAACCGCTTCGTGGTCTGGTACAATCAGGCCGTCTACCAGTCCATCACCGCCGTCTCGGATGAGGACAACCAGCGCGCGATTGATGTTCAGAAGCAGGCCGTCGATAGCTTCCACAAGCGCATGGAAGCGGTGAAGACCTTCTATCCGGCCAAGGCCGCCGCCGTGGACGAGTTGACTGGCCGCTTTGACCAGATGATCACCGGCCAGTGCGGCGACATCGTCAAGCGCGCCAATGCCAGCACCAATGCCGAAGAGAATGTGGCGCTCGGCATCCAGTACACGCAAACCTGCATTCCGATCTCGCGCGGCATCGTCGCCGATGTTGCCAAGTTCGTCGATAACAACGAACAGTACATGCAGGATCTGGCGGCGAACCTCGGCGACAAGACCAGCCGCACCTTGACCTTGGTCTATTCCGGCACCGCTGGCGCGCTGGTTCTCGTTCTGCTCATCGCCTTCTTCGTCACCCGCCTCGGCATTGTCCGCCCGATCAGCAATGTCAGCCATGTGCTCGACGAGCTGGCCGCCGGCAAGTTCGACATGACCGTCTCCGGCACCGACCGCAAGGACGAGATCGGCCGCATGGCCAAGGCCGCCGAAGCGCTGCGCGCCGCGCTGGAGCAGGCCGAGCGTGATCGCGAGGAAGCCCGCATGGCCGAGCTGCGCGCCGCCCAGCGCGTCGTCGCCGAGCGCAACGCCATCGCCGACGATTTCGAGGTCAAGATGGGCGCGCTGGCCGACCAGTTCGCCTCCTCCTCCGGCGAGGTGTCCGTCGCCGCCCGCAACCTCTCGGCCACCGCCGAGGAGACCTCGCGCCAGGCCGTCGCCGTGACCAACGCCGCCGCCGAAGCCTCGACCAATGTGCAGACGGTGGCCAGCGCCACCGAGGAGATGAGCTCCTCGATCCGCGAGATCGGCTCGCAGGTGACTCAGGCCGCCAACATTGCCGTCTCCGGTTCGGATGAGGTGACCCGCGCCGCCGCCGAAATCCGCGAGCTCTCCGAGGCCGCCAACAAGATCGGCGAGGTGGTCAACCTCATCACCGACATTGCCGGCCAGACCAACCTGCTCGCGCTCAACGCCACCATCGAGGCGGCGCGTGCGGGTGAGGCGGGTCGCGGCTTCGCGGTGGTCGCGCAGGAGGTCAAGCAGCTCGCCGAGCAGACCGCCCGCGCCACGCAGGAAATCGGGCTGAAGGTGCAGGGCATCCAGCAGTCCACCAGCCGCACGGTGACCTCGATCGAGAAGATCGTCGGCACCATCACCCAGATCCGCGACGTTACCTCGATGATCGCCGCGGCCGTGGAAGAGCAGACCGCCGCCACGCAGGAGATCGCCAGCAACACCCATATGGCGGCGAACGGCACCGGCGCGGTCAACGACAACATCGCCGGCGTCGGCCGCTCGGCCGAGATGACGGGCGCGGCTTCGACGCAGCTTTCCTCGCTGTCGAACTCGCTGTCCTCGCAGGCCGGCGACCTCCAGCGCGAGGTGGCGGACTTCGTGCGCAATTTGCGCGCGGGCTGATCCGCTCCGCCTCGGCACGCGCCTAAAACAAACCGCCCCGCAGCGATGCGGGGCGGTTTCCGTTTGCGCGGCGCGCGCCCGACGGCCGGCGGTTAGGGCGCGACCGACAGTTTGGCGCAAGGCAAGAGGGCGACAAACGGGCTGAGCGCCATGCCCGGCGCCGGGTCGGCTGGGCAGGGTCGAAATCCGCCCCGCACCCCCATTGGATCGCCCATGTCCTTCAAGAACCTGCCGTTGATCGGCAAGATTTCTTCGCTTCTTCTGCTCTTGGCGTTGTTCGCCACCGGCCTCGTCTATTTCGCCGGCACCAAGATGCAGGCCATCGACGATTCCTATGGCGACGCGCTGGAAGGCCCGGCCCGCGCCGCGGTCGCCGCCGCCCGCGCCAACCGCTTCGTCGTCTGGTACAATCAGGCCGTCTATCAGTCTGCCGTGGCGATGACGCCCGAAGACAACAAGCGGGCGATCGAGGTTCAGCAGCAGGCGGTCGATAGCTTCCACAAGCGCATGGACGCGGTTGCCGAGCTCGATCCGGCCTTGGCCGCCACGGCGAGCGAGTTCGTCCGCCGCTTCGATCAGATGATCAAGGTGGATTGTAGTGACATCGTAAAGCGCGCCATCGACAACGCCGATGTGGCGCAGGCCGGCGTTATTGCCGCTGAGTACACCAAGACCTGTATCCCGATCTCGCGCGGCATCGTCGCCGACATCGCCAAATTCGTCGATGAGCGCGAAAAGGCTCTCGGCACACTGACCGATCAGCTCCATGCCGATGCCGACGAGACCGTCACCATGGTCTATGCAGGCACCGCTGGGGTGCTGGTTCTCGTCCTGCTCATCGCCTTCTTCGTCACCCGCCTCGGCATCGTCCGCCCGATCACCGGCCTCAGCCAGACGCTGAGCGAACTCGCCGCCGGCAAGTTCGACATGACCGTCTCCGGCACCGACCGCAAGGACGAGATCGGCATCATGGCCAAGGCCGCCGAGGCGCTGCGCGCCGCGCTGGAAGAGGCCGACCGCCTGCGCGAGGAAGCCCGTATGGCCGAGCTGCGCGCCGCCCAGCGCATGGTCGCCGAGCGCAACGCCATCGCCGACGATTTCGAGGTGAAGATGGGCGCGCTGGCCGACCAGTTCGCCTCGTCCTCCGGCGAAGTCTCGGTCGCGGCGCGCAACCTCTCGGCGACCGCCGAGGAGACCTCCCGCCAGGCGGTCGCCGTGACCAATGCCGCCTCGGAAGCCTCAACCAATGTGCAGACGGTGGCCAGTGCCACCGAGGAAATGAGCTCCTCGATCCGCGAGATCGGCTCGCAGGTGACGCAGGCGGCCAACATCGCCGTGTCCGGTTCGGATGAGGTGACCCGCGCCGCCAGCGAGATCCGCGAACTCTCGGAAGCGGCCAACCAGATCGGCGAAGTGGTGAAGCTCATCACCGACATCGCTGGCCAGACCAACCTGCTCTCGCTCAACGCTACCATCGAGGCAGCACGCGCCGGCGATGCCGGCCGCGGCTTCGGCGTGGTCGCGCAGGAGGTCAAGCAGCTCGCCGAGCAGACCGCCCGCGCCACGCAGGAGATCGCCTCCAAGGTGCAGGACATCCAGCAGGCGACGAGCCGTACGGTGACCTCGATCGAGAAGATCGTCGGCACCATCACGCAGATCCGCGACGTCACCTCGATGATCGCCTCGGCGGTGGAGGAGCAGACCGCGGCGACGCAGGAGATCGCCAGCAATACCCATATGGCGGCGAACGGCACCGGCGCGGTGAACGACAACATCGCCGGCGTCGGCCGCTCGGCCGAGATGACGGGCGCGGCCTCGACGCAGCTTTCCTCGCTGTCGAACTCGCTCTCGGCGCAGGCCGGCGACCTCCAGCGCGAGGTGGCGGACTTCGTGCGCAATTTGCGCGCCGGCTGATCGCTTCGCGCGTCACCCAAAAACAAACCGCCCCGCAGCGATGCGGGGCGGTTTTCGTTTGCAGGGTTGGTGAGGGGAGGGCGACGTCTTCCCCCGCCTCAGAACCGTATGCTCAGAACCTGACGCTCAGCCGCGCATTGAAACCGTTCTCGCTGACCCCGTCGCCATACTGGCCGGTATAGGCGATGCCCAGCGTGGCGGTGGCGCTGATCAGCACGTCGAGCCCGGCCTCGACCACCGCCGCGTCCTCGGCGATCGGCGCGCCGGTGACGGTGAAGGCGTCCGAGCCCGCAAAGGCCTGCGTCACCGTCGGGTCGATGTCGCCGAAGGCATGGCGCCAGCCCAGCGCGCCGCGCAGCGTCGCCGCCGTCGAGCCGAAGGCGATCTCCTTGGCAAGGCGCACGCCCAGCGTGGTGAAGGTCGTGTCCATGGTCTGGGAATCGCCCGTCAAGGCCGCCGCGCCGCCCTCTTCCCTGTAGCCGTCCTGGTGCAGGCTGACATAGGAGAGGTTGGCGAAGGGCTCGAAGGCGATGCCGGCCGCGTCGATGCGGTAGCCGAGTTCGCCGAAGGCCTGCACCGTGCCGGCGTCATAATCGGCCGACAGGCTGTCCGTGTAGCCGGTGAAGGCGACGCTACGGTTGGTCGAGATGTCCTGCCACGTATAGGCTAGGCCGGTGCGCAGCGCGAGCGGGCCCCATTCGTTGCCGCCGTAAAGGCCGATATGCCAGTTGTCGCTCGAGCCGGAGGAGTTGCGGCCCGAGATCGAGAAATCGGTGTAGCTGTAGCCACCGGCCACGCCGAGGCGCCAGCCGTCGCCGACCAGCGTATCGGCGCCGATCAGGAAGCCGCCGGTGGAATCGGAGACGCCGGCGGCATTCGAGTTGCCGTCCATGTCGCCCCAATTGCCGAAGGCGGTCGACCACAAAGCGAAGCGTTCCACCGGCGCGACGGCGGGCGCCGCCTTCACGGGGATGCTGAGATCCGCCGCCACCTTGACGGGCGAGGGCGCGGCATAGGCTAGCGCCCCCGAGGACGTCTCGACCACATTGACCACCGTGCCAGCCGACGCCCCGACGCCGCCCTGCGCCGCCCGCAGGCGATCATTCAGCGCGCCGCGAATGAGCGAGGACTGTTCCATGAACAGGCTCTGCGTCGAGGCATGCACCTCGCCGGAGAGCTGGTCATAGGCCCACTGCGCCTCGCTGGCCGAGGTGAGGAACAGCACCGAGTTGTACAGCGCGAGCGACGCCCCCGTCTGCGGCAGCGTACCCAGCGCCGCCGAAGTGGCGATCTGGTTCGGCGTCACCGCGACGCTGGTGAAGGCGTTGTCGGAGGCCGAGATCACCACATTGATGCCGTTGGCGAGGTCGTTCACGTCCACCGTCAGGAACAGCGAATCCGTGGTCACCGCGCCGAAGGCCCCGACCACGCCGCCGGTCGCGGCGACGATGGTGTAGACCTGCGCGGACTTGTAGCTCGCCTGCGGGTCCAGCGCGACGAGGTTCACCGTCGCCCCGTTCAGGAAGGCCTGGCCGGAGGCGGTGATGAGGTCGCTATTGCCGGCGCCGTCCAGCTCCACGACATAGATCGAGCCCGGCGCGAAAGTCACGTCGCCGGTGACGACCAGGGTGCCGATGGAGTTGCCCGGCGTCACCGTGCCGCCCGCCTCGACGGAGAGGGAGGCGATCGTGGTGTTGCCGCCCAGCGTACCGCCGGCGCCGACCGTGACGGCGAGATCCGGGATGGATGCGTTCAGCTTCACCGTGCCGCCGATCACATCCAGCGTGCCCTCGAAGTCCGGGGAATCGACGGTGAAATTGGTGACGCCGGCGAGGTGGCGGATCGCGCCGCCCGTGCCGGACAGTTCATTGTTGAAGGTAAGGCCAGTGCTGGTGTGGTTAAACACCAGCGTGGCGTCGCCACTGCCGAAGAACACGCCATTGGTGCCGAGCACCGTGCCCGGCGCGACCGGCGCCTCGCCTTCGGCGGCGCCGATATTGAGCACGCCGACGGAGCCGACCTCATTGGCGATATGCACCAGATTCGCCGCGGTCAGCGTCGCGCCGTTCTGAACGGTGACGGTGCCGTTGCCCTCATAGCCGACCCGGAAATTGCCGGAGAATCCGTCGCGGGAGAGCACTTGGAACAGCGTCCCCTGGCCCGTCAGCAGCAGCGTGCCGACTGAGCCGGCATCCACGCCAACGCCAGCCGTATAGGCGGTGGCCACGGCGCCGTCCGACACGGTCGCCGCGCCATAACCGCCATCGCCATTGCCGGTGCCGCCGACATAGATGTTCAGCCAGTTGTGCCACGTCGTGCCGGCGCCGGTGACGGTGAGGGTGGTGACCGCCGCCGTGCCCGCGCCACCGATATAGGTCGCGTCGGCGTTCAGCGTGGCGCCATTGCTGATGACCGAGGTCGCGCCGTCATCCGGGCTGAAATAGCCGGCGGCCGCGTCCCAGTCCACCGGAGGCGTCGTGTTGCGGGTGCCGAGCAGCATGGTGGTGCCCGGCCCGGTGACGGTGATCGTCGCGCCAAGGCCGGCATAGATGCTGCCGTCATAGGTCTGGAAACTGGCGCCGTTCTCGACGGTGAGGGAGCCGGTCGACTCATCGCCGCGCCCCACATTGACGCCGCCCGTATTGTACCAGGTCGTGCCGGTGCCGGTGACGGTCAGTGAGCCCGTGCCCGACAGCGGTGCCGGTGCCCGGGATAGAAAGCCACGCCCGCCGATATTCAGGGTCTCGCCATTGGTGACAACAGCTCCGCCGGAAACGGTGACGCTGCCCGTACCGCGTGGGCCGATATTCGTCGTGTACAGATTGTCCCAGGTGGTGCCCACGCCGTCTATCGTGACGGTACCATTGCCGGTCTCGTACTCACCGATCGTGACGTTGTTGGTATTCAACGTCCCGCCGCTTGAGAGTTGCAGCGTGCCGGTGCCCGACTGGCCGACGATGACGTAGTCGCTCTCGTCGGTCCAGGTGGAGCCCGTGCCGCTGATGATGACCGTGCCGGTCGAGCCCTGGTCCTGGCCGATGATGCCGCCATAGGGATCGGAGATGAAGCCGACGAGGCCGAGCGTCGTCATCGTCACGCCCGGAGCGATGGTCAGCGTGCCGCTCTCGCCATCGGCGATACCGATATAGGCAGCATAGAAGGTTTCCGTCGCGCTGAGCGTCTCGCTCAGGCCCGGTGGGGGGGCGCTGACGTACAGAGTGTCATAGCCATTGGCGAAAGCAGCTGCGCTCGACAGAGAGCAAGCAATCAGCGCGGTGGACGCGAACAGCGTCCTCCGGAAATCGAACTTGGACATTGCACCCCCCGCTCCCCGCCTTTTTCTGGCAGGTGAGTACCTAGACCGGCGTGGCCGGCCAACCCGCCCTGCCGCCAGAGCACCCCAGTGCCCTAGAGGAAGAGTCCTCTTGCCGTAACATCCAGCAAGATTTGAACGGTACCAATATGCCCGCAGGCATCAAGAGGGGAAAACTTCCCTGGGGAACCCTACCCACCAAGAAGCCGTCGAGTGTTGCGCGGCTGCACCACCCTGGATAGCAGACGCGCTCACTCGCACGACTTCCAGCCGAACACTTCAACGCGCCGGAACGGGCGCGGCGCGCGGCGTGGCGGAGCCGGCGAAGCGCCGGGCGCCGGCGACGCAGGCGACGATGCCGAGCGTCACCGCCAGCATGGTGGCGTTCACCGCCTCGCCGAGCAGCAGCCCGGCCAGAGCAAGGCCAAAGAAGGGCTGGAGCAGCTGCAACTGGCCGACCGCGGCGATGCCGCCGCGCGCGAGGCCGCGATACCAGAAGATGAAGCCGATCAGCATGGAAAACAGCGAAACATAAGCGAGCCCCGCCCAGGCGCTCACCGGCACCTGCGCGAACGAGGCCGGCCACATCAGCGCGGTCAGCACCAGCATCAGCGGTAGCGACAGGACCAGCGCCCAGGAAATGACCTGCCAGCCGCCGAGTCGGCGCGAGAGGCGGGCGCCTTCCGCATAGCCGAGACCGCAGACAATGATCGCCGCCAGCATCAGCGCATCCCCCAGCGGCGCGGCGCCAACGCCCTCGCGCAGGGCGAAGCCGACCACCAGCGCGCTGCCGAAGAGCGAGAATACCCAGAAGGCCGGGCGCGGCCGCTCGCCCCCGCGCAGCACGCCGAACAAAGCGGTGGAGAGCGGCAGCAGGCCGATGAAGACGACGGAATGGGCGGAGGTGATGTGCTGCAGCGCCAGCGCGGTGAGCAGCGGGAAGCCGACGACCACGCCGAGCGCGACGACCAGCAGCGGCACGATATCCGCCCGCGCCGGCCGGCGCTCGCGCAGCAGGATCAGCAGCGCCAGCCCGAGCAGCCCGGCGATGCTCGCCCGCGCGGTGGTGAGGAAGACGGGATCGAAGGCGAGCACGGCGGCGCGCGTCGCCGGCAGCGAGCCGGAGAAGATCACCATGCCGGTGAAGCCGCTGATCCAGCCGCCCGTCTTGTCCCTCGTCCCGACGCTTGCGCTCACGGTCATCATTCGCTCCCTGGCCTCGGAGCGTCATGCGCCGCGCGGCGTGGACGCTCCAGAGACGGTCCCGTACAGTTGGCAAGAACTGTATGGGTGTTGAAGGCGGTACGGATGGCGACGCGGATCGAGGCGGTGATGGCGGCTTTGCGCGGGCGGATCGGGCCGCGCGGCCTTGCCGCCGGGGCGAAGCTCCCCTCGGTGCGGGCGCAGGCACGGGCGATGAAGGTCTCCGTGTCCACGGTGGTCGAAGCCTATGAGCGGCTCGCCGCCGAAGGCGTCATTCAGGCGCGGCCCGGCTCGGGCTTTTATGTGACGGGCGTGGCGGCCCCCGCGATGCTGGCGATACCCGGCCCGCCGCGCGAGCGCGAGGTCGATCCGCTCTGGATTTCCCGCCAGTCGCTGGAGGCTGGCGAGGAGGTGCTCAAGCCCGGCTGCGGCTGGCTGCCGGCGTCGTGGATGCATGAGGCCGGGCTGCGGCGCGCCTTGCGGAGCCTTGCCCGCGCGCAGGCGGCGACGCTGACCGACTACGCCACGCCGCTCGGCCTATTGGCGCTGCGCGAGGTGCTGGCCCGCCGGCTGGCGGTCAGTGGCATCGAGGCGGGGCCGGAGCAGATCCTGCTCACCGAGTCCGGCACGCAGGCCATCGACCTGATCGGCCGGCTTCTGCTGGAGCCGGGCGCCACGGTGCTGGTGGACGATCCCTGCTATTTCAACTTCCACGCGCTGCTGGCGGCGCATCGGGTGAACGTGGTGGGCGTGCCCTACACGCCTACGGGGCCGGATGTGGAGGCGTTCGAGCAGGCGCTCGCCACCCATGCGCCGCGCCTCTACATCACCAATTCGGCGATCCACAACCCGACCGGCGCCGTGCTCTCCCCCGTCGTCGCGCACCGGGTGCTGAAGCTTGCCGAGCGGGCGGACCTCCTCATCGTCGAGGACGACATCTTCGCCGATTTCGAGCCGACGCCGGCGCCGCGCCTCGCCGCCTTTGATGGCCTCGCGCGGGTGATCCACATCGGCAGCTTTTCCAAGACGCTCTCGGCCTCGGTGCGCTGCGGCTACATCGCCGCGCGGCCGGATTTCATCGACGCGCTGGCGGATCTGAAGATCGCCACCAGCTTCGGCGGCGGACGGCTGGCCTCGGAAATCCTGCTCGCCGCCCTCACCGATGGCGGCTACCGCAAGCATATGGAGAGCGTGCGCGCCCGGCTCGCCGTCGCGATGGCGCGGACCATCGACAGGCTGGAACCGCTCGGCATCACGCCCTGGCTCGTGCCGCGCGCCGGCATGTTCCTCTGGTGCCGGCTGCCGGAGGGGCGCGACGCGGCGAGCCTTGCCCGCGCCTGCCTCAAGGAAGGCGTGGTGCTCGCGCCCGGCAATGCGTTCAGCCGGGGCCAGACCGCGAGCGGCTTCCTGCGCTTCAACGTGGCGCAGACGCTGGACGAGCGCGTCTTCGCGGCGCTCGCGCGGGGGCTGAGGGACTAGCCTCCCAGTGCCTGCAGTTCGGCGACGGCGGCGGCGAGGCGGGCGAGGTTTTCGGCCGTATAGGCGCGGTAGTCGAAATCAATGGTCGAGTGCATCTCCGAGACCATGCTCCAGAGCGCCTCGCGCAGCAGCGAGGCGACCAGCATGGCCTGCAATTTCAGGATCAGCGGATCATCCGGCGCGCGGTCGTAATAGAGACCGAGCATTTCCGCCCGCTGGGCGGCGTCGAAGCCATTGTTCGAGGCGAGGCCGCCGAGGTCGAACAGCGGCGTGTTGAAGCCGCCATAGTCCCAGTCGATCAGCCAGAGCCGCGCGCCGTCGTCGATGAAATTGGCCGGCAACAGGTCGTTATGGCCGAACACGATCTCGCTCGGCCCGACCAGCGCCTCCACCCGCGCGGCCAGCGCCGCATAGCTGGGCAGGTCGTGCTTCAGCCGGTGGTCACCGTCGCGCAGCGCGTGGAGATAGGAGCGCAGCACATGGAAGGTCCAGAAGGCGAGTGCCGGCCCGCGCAGGTGGCGGGTGACCTCGACATGCGCCCGGCGCACCAGCTCGACCACGCGCGGCAGGTTGGCCCGCACATCGGCCTCGCCATAGGTGCGGCCTTCGATGAAGTCGATGACCAGCAGCCCCGGCTCGGCATGGCGCAGGCGAGGGGAGATGCCCGCCGCCTCCGCCGCGCGGGCGGCGGCGAGCTCGTTGAAGCGCATGACATTGTGGCGGGGAATGTCGTCGCCGAGCCGCACGACGAATTTTGCTCCCTCATCCTCCACCACGAAATTGGTGTTGGTGATGCCCCCGCCGAGCGGTTGCGGCTCGACGCGGGAGCGCCAGATCGGCAGGGCGCGGATGCGGTCGGCGGCGGTGGTCATGGGCGGGCTATCCGGTGGGCGAGAAAGGATGCGTGCTGGCGCCAGGCGAGGCAATCGGCGTGCCGATGTGTCCGCAATGCTTGCTCGCGGGGGCGTGGCCTCTCCCTCTCCCCGGTGGGGAGAGGGGTGGGGTGAGGGGGGCTCAACGCTTCGCAACCTGCTAGCCCCTCACCGACCCGCTTCGCGGGCCACCTCTCCCCAAGGGGGAGAGGACAACCATTCGTTCTCTCAGCTGAAAATGCGGGCATTCTCCGGGTCGTAGAGCGGGGCGAGATGCAGCTTGGCCGGCACGCGCTCGCCGGCGACTTCCAGCTCATAGCTCCCCGCCATCAGGAAATCGTCGTCGAGCCCGCCTTCCGGCCGGCGCACATAGCCATAGCCGATGGGCAGGCCGATCGTCGGGCCGAAGCCTGCCGAGGCGAGCCAGCCCATGCGCACGCCATCGCGGTAGATGGTCTCGCGCCCGAGCAGGATGATGGCGGGGTCCGCCACGGTGAAGCCGGCGAGGCGCTTGGTGAGTGGCTGGCCGGCCTTGGCCTCCAGCGCCTCGCGGCCGATGAAGGGCAGGCCGGAGCCGAGCTTCACCGCCCAGCCGAGGCCGGCCTCGATCGGGGAATGATCCGGCCCGACATCCGAGCCCGAGGCCCAGTAGCCCTTTTCCAGCCGCAGGCTTTCCAGCGTCCGGTAGCCGATATTGGTGATGGCGAATTCCGCCCCCGCCGCCATCAGCGCCTCATAGACGCTGGCGGTGAATTCGGTCGGCATATGCAGCTCATAGCCGAGCTCGCCGGCATAGGTGAGGCGCAGCGCCCGCACCGGCGCGCCGGCGAGGCGGATCTCGCGCAGCGACGCATAGGGGAAGCCGGCGTTCGACACATCGTCGCCGGTGAGCTTTTCCAGGAGCGCCCGGCTGTTCGGGCCGATCAGCGTCAGCACGCCATAGGCCGAGGTGATGTCGATGAGATGGGCGTCGAGCTCTTCGGGGATGTTGCGGCGGATCCAGTCGAAATCATGGGTCGCCGCGCCGGTGCCGGCGATCAGGTAGTAGGAGGTCGGCGACAGCCGGGCGACGGTGATGTCGCATTCGATACCGCCGCGGCGGTTCAGCATGGGCGCGTAGGTCACCGTGCCGACCGGGCCCGCGACATCGGCCGCGCTGATGATCGACAGCGCCGCCTCGGCATCGCGGCCGATCAGAAGGAACTTGGCGAAGGAGCTCTGGTCGAGAATGGCGAGCGAGGCGCGGGCGGCGCGGTTCTCGCGCGCCACCGCGTCCGCCCAGTTCGGCCGTCCATAGGTGTAGATGTCGCGTGGCTCGTCGCCGGGCGCGGCGAACCAGTTCGGCCGCTCCCAGCCGAGCTTCTCGCCGAACACCGCGCCCTGCGCGGCCAGCCGGTCATAGAGCGGGGAGCGGCGCAGCGGGCGCCCGCTGGCGTGCTCCTCATGCGGCCAGGCGATGGTGTAGTGCTTGCCATAGGCCTCCAGTGTGCGGGCCCGCACCCAGGCGACATCCTGATGGTTGCGGCCGAAGCGCAGAATATCGACGGGCGAGAGGTCGTAGGGTGGGCGGCCATCGCCGGCGATCCATTCCGCCAGCGCCTTGCCGGCGCCGCCGCCCGAGGCGATGCCGAAGGCATTGAAGCCGGCGCCGACATAGAAGCCGGTCAGCTCCGGCGCCTGGCCGAGAATGAAATTGCCGTCGGGCGTGAAGCTCTCCGGCCCGTTGATGAGTTCCTTGACGCCCGCCGTCTCCAGCGCCGGCACGCGGCCGAGCGCCAGCTCCATGATCGGCTCGAAATGGTCGAAGTTCGAGGGCAGGAGCTGGAAGTTGAAGCCCTCGGGAATGCCGCCCTCGGCCCAGGGAATCGGGTTCGGCTCATAGCCGCCCATGACGAGGCCGCCGACCTCTTCCTTGTAATAGGTCAGCCGGTCGGGATCGCGCAGGGTCGGCAGGTCCGGCGTCACGCCCTCGATGCGTTCGGTCACCATGTACTGGTGCTGCACCGAGACGAGGGGGACATTGACGCCGGCCATGGCGCCGACCTCGCGTGCCCATTGCCCGGCGCAGTTCACCACGATCTCGCAGGCGATGTCGCCGCGATCGGTGCGCACACTGGTGACGCGGCCCTTCTCGACGGTGAGGCCGGTGACGCGCGTATCCTCGCAGATGGTGACGCCGTTCATCCGCGCGCCCTTGGCGAGCGAGGCGGTGATGTCGGAAGGGTTTGCCTGCCCGTCCGTCGGCAGGAAGGCGGCGCCGACGACATCCGACACGTCCATCAGCGGCCAGAGCTTCTGCGCCTCCAGCGGGGTGAGCAGGTGCATTTCCAGCCCGAAGGAGCGGGCGGTGGTGGCCTGGCGCTTCACCTCGGTCCAGCGCTCTTCATTGCAGGCGAGGCGCAGGCCGCCATTCATCTTCCAGCCGGTGGCAAGGCCGGTCTCGGCCTCCAGCGTGCGGTAGAGCTTCACGCTCTCGCCCAGCAGCTGGGTGATGCCGGCATTGGAGCGCAGCTGCCCGACAAGGCCGGCGGCGTGGAAGGTGGAGCCGGAGGTCAGCTTGTGCTTCTCGACCAGCACCGTGTCGCGATAGCCCATCTTGCCGAGGTGATAGGCGGTGGAGGCGCCGATGATGCCGCCACCGATGATGACGATGCGGGCCTGGGTGGGGAAGGCGGACATCGCGGGGCTTTCCTGCTGCGAAGGGTGCCGGAAGGGTCGGGCGAGGCAGTGGGGTATGTCAACAAATTTCCACACAATGCCACATGATTTGTGGGTTTGGAGGAGCTGTTGTCGTGGTCGGGGTGCCGGCCCTGCCCGCCGCGACGCCCACCTGTCCCTTGCCCTCGTCCCTCGTCCACCGTCATCCCGGACGGCCGCCGGCCGATCCGGGATCGCATGCCGCCTAGTTCACGCGGTTCCCCTCACAGAACGCCGTCATCCCCGGGCTCGGCCCGGGGATCCACGACTTGGGCCGGGCGCGACAGCGGCAAGTCGTGGATGGCCCGGCCATGACGGCCTGAGGGTGTAGGGCGCCGCGCCAGAGTTGAATGGAAGCCGTCCCCCGGCTCACGTCCGGGGACGGCCTGACGGCCCCTAAAATGGATGTCGCACCAAAACCCCCGCGCCGCTGTCGCGGCCGGGGTTCTGTTTCAGGCGCCGACAGCCCAAAGAAGGGCGCGCGGGGCACCGGGGCGGACGCCGACGGCGGCCGCCTGCACCTTTGTTTTAAAAGGTGGTGCAAGCCTTCACTCAGCCAACCGACGCGCCGCTCCCGGCGCCCCGCACGCGGTGTTTTGTGGCTTGCTTCGGGAGGCCCCTGGAGGAGTCAGACTTGTTATCCTCCACTGAAGGCGGCGCCCACGCGCTTGAAGGCGCGTAGCATCCCGCCCGTGAACGGCGCTCCGCCGCCCGGGAACACCCGACTTGGGCCGCGTATTGCCCGGGTGCGTTACTCCCGCGCAATAAGCCACCGCCCCCATCCCCCACGCCGGCCGCTCCGGACGCACCCCTCGGTGAGGACAGGTGCGGGAAGGATGACGGAGAATGGGGTGCGTGTCTAGGTTTTTTTTCCTACAAACCCTGTTTGCCGTCGTCTCTGTTTCCGTCATCCCGGACGGCCAAAGGCCGAGCCGGGATCGCGTGCCGCCATGCTTGATGCTTCCGTCTCAGGCTCACCAACGGATGACGATCCCGGCTCTGCGGCTTCGCCTCCGGCCGGGATGACGGGAGGGTGGGAGAGGCCGACAAGGCCGGGGCCGGCCTCTCACCCGAGTCCCTCACCCCCGCGCCTCCGGCAGCAGGATTGCCACATCTGCCGCGGCGCATTGGGCGGTGAAGCTGTCGGGGGGCGGCAGGTCGGTGACGATGGCGTCGACCGCGGCCAGCGGGCAGACGGTGACGGAGGCCTCGCGGCCGAACTTGCTGTGGTCGGCGATGACCCATGTGTGCTCGGCCTGCGCCATGGCGGCGCGGGAGAACTCGGCCTCGAACAGATGGAAGTCTGCCAGCGCGCCGTCACTGGTGATGGCGCCGACCGAGAGCAGGGCGTAGCGCAGCTTGAACTGGCCGATGAAGGCGATGGCCGAGGCGCCGAACGCCGCCGCGTCCTCCCCGCCGAGTTCGCCGCCGGCCATGAAGACGCGGTTGCCGTTGCGCGAGGCGAGGCGGTAGGCGATGTGGGCGGAATGGGTGACGATGGTCAGCCGGGCGCGGGCGGTCAGCGCGTCCGCGACATAGGCGGAGGTGGTGCCATTGTCGAGGAACAGGCTGTCGCCATCCTCGATCCGCGCCGCCACCAGCCGGGCGATGGCGAGCTTGGCCTCGCGGTTCACCTGCATGCGGCGCTGGAAGGGCGGCTCCTCGGCGCGCTCGGGCACCATCACCCCGCCATGGAAGCGCAGCAACTCGCCCTCCGCGATCAGCGGCTCGATGCTGCGCCGGATCGTCTCGGTGGAAACGCCGAGCCGCACCGCCAGTTCGGTGATCGAGCAACTGCCCGTGCCGCGCACGATCTGCATCAGCTCGGTGCGACGCTTCGCGGACATGGGCAGCTCCCGCCTGTGTGATCCTCACGCCTGAATGCCACGAAATCCCACAGCGACGCCATGAAAAGCCGAGGCTTGCGGGCGGTCTGCGCACGGTTTTGCGGGCCCCTTGGCCGCATGGTGCCGCCCGTTCTGTTCATGGCGAGAAAATGCGTTTCTCTTGGAGAAATATTCTTGACAGCCTCACGGGTGGGTGCAAGCATCCTCACTGTGAGCCTGAGCCGTGGCCGTGCATTCGTCCGGCGGCGGTGGCTTGTTTCCAGTGAAACTGTCCAGCGTCCTGCCGCCCGCCTCGTGGAACGAAGGTTTCCTCTGCCATGACCGCTGCCTTTCCGCGCAATTCCATTCTGAACGAGCGGCACATCGCGCTCGGCACCAAGTTTGAATCTTCCTGGAACGGGATGCCACTGCCGCAATTCTATGCAACCGATCCTTATGAGGAAGTCGCGACGATCCGCTCCAAGGCCGGGCTGATCGATGTGTCGTCCCTCAACCTCGTCAACGTCACCGGCCCGGAGGCCGAGGCGCTGCTCAACGCGGTGCTGACCTCCGACATCGCCAAGATGAAGCCGGGCCAGTCGGCCATCAGCAACATCGTCGACGATGAGGGCTCGCTGATCGACGACGTGCTGGTCTATCGCAACGGCCCGCAGGATTTCCGCCTGTCGCATGGCTCGGGCAAGCTCGAGGAGGTGCTGGCTGAGTTCAGCGCCGGGCGCGACGTGACGGTGGCCAATGATGGCGACACCCATGTGCTCTCGCTGCAGGGCCCGCTGGCGCTGGAGATCCTCAAGCCCTACGCCTCGATCGACCTGACCACGCTGAAATATTTCGAGCACGCCCCGGCCATCCTGTTCGGCCGCGAGGTGACGCTGGCGCGCGGCGGCTATTCGGCCGAGCGCGGCTATGAGGTGTTCTCCAAGGCGGCCGACACCGTGTTCATCTGGGACGCGATCCTGGAGGCCGGCAAGCCCTATGGTGCCATGCCGGTGTCCTGGCAGAGCCTTGACATTGTCCGCGTCGAGGGCGCGCTGCTGTTCTTCCCCTATGACATGCCGAAGGGCGACGAGACCCCCTGGGAGGTCGGCGCCGACTGGACGGTGGATCTCGACAAGCCGGCCTTCCGTGGCAAGGAGGCGCTGATCCGCCGGAAAGCCGAGGCGCGCGTCGTGCAGCGTGGCATGGAGATCGACCATCACGAGCAGATCGAGCCCGGCGCCAAGCTGTTCAAGGACGGCGTGGAGGTCGGCTCGCTCAACTCCTCCATCTACAGCCGCCACCTGATGCGCTCCATCGCGCTGGTGCATGTGGTGCCGGAACTGGGCGCCTTCGGCACGGAATTCGAGGTGGTCGGCCCGCAGGGCAGCTTCACCGGCCGGCTGGTGAAGACCCCCTTCTACGACCCGCTGCGCCTGCGCACCCACCCGCTCGAGGAGCGGTGAGGCTTTTGCCGGGCGTCATCCCGGACGGCCGACGGCCGATCCGGGATCGCGTGTCGGCTCGTTGACGCGGCCTCCCTCTCAGAACACCGTCATCCCCGGACTTGGTCCGGGGATCCACGACTTGGAGCCGGGTGCGGCAAGGCAAGTCGTGGATGGCCGGGACAAGCCCGGCCATGACGGCGCGCGGGTGGGGATGGGGCGTCATACGATCCCGGTTCTGCGCTCAGGCTTCGCCTCCGCTGGTCCGGGGCACGGCTTTTGTCATCCCGGACGGCCGGAGGCCGATCCGGGATCGTGCGCAGGATGGAGAGCGATCCCGGCTCTGCGCTTCGCTTGGCCGGGATGACGCCATCGGATGTGACAAGGCCGGAGCTCCTGTGCTCCGGCCTTGTCGTTTCAGCCTGTCGGTGTCGCGTTCTACGCCCGCACGCGGCTCTTGCTCGGGTCGTAATGCGGGAAGGGGACGATGCTGGCCGTGATGCGCTTGGCGTGGCCGTCGAGCTTGCCGATCTCGACGCTGCCGCCCGCCTCCGCCACGCTGACATCGAGCCGGGCGAGCGCGATGATGTGGCCGAGCGTCGGCGAGCGGGTGGCGCTGGTGACGACGCCGATCTGCGCGCGCCCGTTGAAGATCGGGTCGCCATGGCCGACCGGCTCATTGCTGGCGATGGCGAGGCCGACCAGCTTCTTTGAGGGATGCTCGCGCCGGCGGGCGAGTGCCGCCTTGCCGACGAAGTCGTCCTCCTTGGAGGCCGGCACGGTGAAGCCGATGCCGGCCTCGAACGGGTCGGTCTGGTCGCAGAACTCATAGCCGGCAAAGGCGAGCCCGGCCTCGATGCGGACCATGTCGAGGGCGAGGAGGCCGAGTGGCTCCAGCCCGTGCGGCGCGCCCGCCGTGATGATCGCGTCCCACAGCTCCGCGCCGCGGTTCGGGTGGCACCAGATCTCGAAGCCGAGCTCACCGGTATAGCCGGTGCGCGAGACCATGACGGGGATATCCGCCCCGGTCTCGGAGGTCACCTTGCCGATGGTGAAGCGGAACCATTTCAGCTCATCGGCGCTCGGCTGGTGCGCGGGGGTGGTGAGGATGGCGCGCAGTATATCGCGGGATTTCGGCCCCTGAAGCGCGAGATTGTGCAACTGGTCGGTGGAGGATTTCACCACGGCGTGGAGGCCGTGTTTCGCCGCCAGCTCCCGGAGCCAGACCCCGCAATAATCATCTCCGCAGACCAGACGGAAATTGTTCTCGGCGAGGCGGAACACCGTGCCGTCGTCGAGCATGCCGCCATGCTCGTAGCACAGGGCGGTATAGACCACCTGCCCGACGGCGAGCTTGCGGATGTCGCGGGTGACGGCGAGCTGCACCAGCCGCTCGGCATCCGGGCCGAGGATCTCGAATTTGCGCAGCGCCGAGAGGTCCATCACCACGGCGCGCTCGCGGCAGGCCCAGTATTCCTCGATCGGGCCTCCGGCGTTGAAGCAGTCCGGCAGCCAGAAGCCCTTATACTCGCTGAATTTGCGCGTCAGCGCCGAGGTGCGGGCGTGGAAGGCGGTCTCGCGCGTCAGCCGCGGGGCGGAATCGGGCGTCATGCGGTGGGCGATCCCTCTGGAGAAGCTGTTGGCGCCGTCATAGACGCGCACATGGATGTCGGTCGGGTGCCAGGCATTGGAGGCGTCGATATCGTCGGCGCAGGAGGAGGAGGCGCAGACGAGATCGGTGAGCGCGCGCAGCAGCACATAGTCGCCCGGCCGCGACCAGGGCTCGTCCATGCCGATGCGGTCGCCCGGCGAAACGAAGGTGTTGTAGAAGAAATTGACCGCCGGCCAGCCCATTTTCGGCGCGATGCCATAGGGCGCGAGCGCGCGGTTGAAATTGTCCGTGCAGTTGTCGTGCCCGGGATAGCCCATGTCGTCGTAATATTTGGCGTTGCAGGCCAGCATGAAGGTGTCGTGCCGGCCGACCGTGTCGCGGATCACCTCGACCAGCGCGGTCTGGTCCTCGTCGAAATATTTCGAGTGCAGGCCGGGGCCGGGGCTCGCGGAGCCCATCAGCGTGCGGGTGGTGGTCGGGTCCAGCCCCTTCTCGCGGCCTGACCTGAGCTTGGCGGCGTCGAAGGCGAGGAAATCCGAGCATTGCTGCCCGTCCACGTCGATGATCTGGATGTAGTCGCCGGCCTTCACCTCATAGGCGCTGGCCGAGGCGGCGCGGATGCGCAGATCGAGCGTGGGCTCAGCGAGCGGCGGGGGCACCGTGCCGCTGGAGGGCGCGGCGGGCTCGATCTCGACGATCAGATCGGTCGGCGCGTCCTGCGCGGCCGGGTCCATCGGCCCGCCCGGCGCGATGAGCACGCAGCGCAGAGGAGCGGGGGCGGTGAGATTGACGGCGCTACCCGGCACGGCCTCGGGCGGAAAAAGCGCGAAGGCCACCGCTGGTGCGCCGAGAAAGGCGCGAGCGGCTTCCGGCACGGCGTCGGGTTGCGCCTCGGGCGCGGGGGCCGGGGTGAGATCGCCGAGCGGGCCATCCAGTCCCGCTACGACGAGGAGGCCCGGCTGGCCGCCCTCGGGGTCGATGATATGGGCGCGGTCGCCGGGCTTCAGCTCGAAGCTGACGAAGCCGCCACCTTGCGCCACATGGCGCAACCGCGCGGGATTGATCCGCCGCGCCGCCGTGCCGGTCGATCCCGGCGGGATGGTGCCGAGCTGAATGTTCATGGCGTTTCCTCCCGCGGGGCGACGCCGGCCTATTCGGCCGCCACCGCCGGTGGATTGATGAAGGCGTCGAAGGAATCGTCCAGCGCCTCCAGCCACTTGGTGTGGTGCGGCGGCGCCTGGTTGCCGGTCATGATCGAGGTGTAGGAATTGTCCCGGTAGCCCATGATGTCACGCTCCTTGTCGTGCTCCCACACCTTGAACAGCGCGGCGGCAGCGTCGAGGTCAAACATCGGGTAGTCGGTGGCCGGGATCAGCTCCTTCATGTAGTCGGTCTGGAAGTCGATGGCGTCGAAGGCGGTTTCGATGGTGCCTTCCTTCGCCAGCCAGCGGGCGATGTCGGCGGCGATATCGGCATCCGAGGGCAGGGTGATGCGGCCGAGGATGATGTCGCGCACATACCAGGCCTGGGCGTCGAACATGTTGAAGGTGTAGTACTGGTCCTGCATGCCCAGATAGAACAGCTTGTGGTTCTTCTCCCACATCACGCCCTTGTAGAGATCGGGCGGGTTCATGCGGTTCGAGCTCTTGAGGCGCATCTCGTCCGGCAAGAACGGGTAGTGGTGCAGATAGCCGGTGCACAGGATCACCGCGTCGACATCCGTGCTGGTGCCGTCGATGAAATGCGCCGTGCGCCCGTCGAACTTCTCAAGCAACGGCTTTTCCGTGAAGCAGCTCGGCCATTTGAAGTTGGAGCGCCGGGTGCGGTAGCTGAAGGTGATCGACTTGGCGCCGTATTTGTAGCACTGGCTGGCGATGTCCTCGGCCGAATAGGACGAACCGACGACCAGCAGATCCTTGCCGACGAACTCATCGGCGGCGCGGAAGTCATGGGCGTGCATGACGCGGCCGGGGAACATCTCGATGCCGGGAAAATAGGGCACGTTCGGCGTGGAGAAATGGCCGGTGGCCACGACCACATAGTCGAACACCTCGGAATAGAGGTGGTCCTTCACATGGTCCTTCACCGTGAGGGTGAACTTGCCGGTCTCATCGGAATAGTCGACCCAGCGCACCGGCGAGTTGAAACGCACGCTCGGCTTCAGCCCGGCCTTCTCGACCCGGCCCATGATGTAGTCATGCAGCACGGCGCGTGGCGGGTAGGAGGGGATCGGCCGGCCGAAATGCTCCTCGAAGGAATAGTCGGAGAATTCCAGGCACTCCTTCGGCCCGTTCGACCAGAGATAGCGGTACATGGAGCCGTGGACCGGCTCGCCATACTGGTCGAGCCCGGTGCGCCAGGTATAGTTCCAGATGCCGCCCCAGTCGGACTGCTTCTCGAAGCAGACGAATTCGGGCACCTCCGCCCCCTTCTTCTGCGCGGACTGGAAGGCTCGAAGCATGGCCATGCCCGAGGGGCCGGCACCGATAATGGCGACGCGGATGCTCATGTGCGTGTTCCCGTTGTCCTGGTCGACACTGGTCTCTGGACGGTTCTCTGGAGGTGCCGGTTGGCCCGTCCTTAGGGCGGCGGGCCTTTTGCCGGTCTTGGTGCAAAGCCTCGCTCATATTTCTTTCTTGTCAATATAGTTTCCTGATGAGAATTTGGCGGGGGTCGCGCCGCCGCGATCATCAGCGCGCCTAAACAATGAGCAGGCCCGCTTCTTGACGGCCAAAGTTTCCTGGGAAACACTTCTGTTTATCGCAAGGAAACTTTTTGCCTCCCGCTTGGGGCATGTTCCGGGCGAGCATCCTTCGTGCCAATCGGCTCGCGAGACCGCTCCCATGCTGATTTCCAACATCAAGAGCCGGCCGGTTTATGAGCGCCTGGCGATTGACGGTGCCGGGCGCCGCCATCTGGTGCTCAGCGACGCGCCGCGCCCGCTCGGTGAGGTGATCGACGGCACCGAGAGCGCCGGCGCACCGCTGGCCTATTGGGTGGTGGCCGGCACCTCCGCCGTCGACGGCCAGCCGCAGACGGGCCCGGCCGGCAACGCGGCGGAGGTCGAGACCCGCGCCTTCCGCGCCGCCGCCCATCTGTTCGACCGGCTCACCCATCGGCTCGGGCAGGAGACGGTGGGCCTGCGGCTCTACGCGGTGGGCGAGGAGGGCTTCATCTGGGAAGTCGCGAAGCTCGCCCGCGCCGCCGGGCTGGAAACCGAGGAATGCCGCACCGCCCATGCCGGCTCGCTGCGCCGCCGGGTGTTCTGCGTCCACTGCAAGACCATCACCGAGGGTGTGACCACCAGCCTTGCCGCCTGCGCCGGCTGTGGCGCGCAACTCGTGGTGCGCGACCATTTCTCCCGCAGCCATGCCGCCTTCATGGGCGTGCAGGCCGATGCCGAGGCGCCGGGCGACCTGCCCCCGGTGGAGGAGCTGTTTCCATGATGGCGCAGACAATCGCCCTGCGGGTGGCGGCGGTCACCCCGCTCTCGCCGACGCTGAAGGCCTTCACCTTCGTGCCCGCCGCCGGCGGCCTTGTGCCACCCTCGGGGCCGGGCGCGCATCTGCGCCTGTTCCTGCGCGATGGGGCAAAGCTCCACAAGAACGCCTATTCGCTGATCGCCAACCCGGCCGATCGCAGCCATCTGTCGATCATCGTGCGCCGCGTCGCCGCCTCGAAGGGCGGTTCCGCCTTCCTGCATGAGCAGGTGGGCGAGGGCGATGTGATCGAGGCCGGGCTGCCGGCCAACCTGTTCCCGGTGACCCGCACCGCGCGCCGCCATCTCATGGTCAGCGGCGGCATCGGGGTGACGCCCTTCCTCGCCTATATCGCCGCCTTCGCGGCGGAGGGCACGCCCTGGCAACTGCACCATTTCTGCCGGCCGGACGAGCGCGAGGTGTTCGCGGCGCTGCTCGCCCCTTATGCCGGGGGCAGCCTGCATATCCATTGCGACGGCACGCTGGACGGGCTCGACGCCGCGCTGCGGCGCCAGCCGCTCGGCACGCATCTTTATACCTGCGGGCCGGAGAGCCTGATGGGCGCGGTCTTGGGGCAGGCGCAGGCGCTTGGCTGGCCCAAGGTGCGGCTGCATTCGGAATCCTTTGGCGGGGCGGTGGCGGGCGGTGAGCCCTTCATCGCCGTGCTGAAGCGTTCCGGCATCGAGGTCGCGGTGGATGCCGAGACGGGGTTGCTCGACGCCATCGAGGCGGCGGGCGTCGAGGCGCCGTGCCTGTGCCGGGGCGGGGCCTGCGGCCAGTGCCTCATCGAGGTGGCCGACGGCGTGCCGGAGCATCGCGACCATTTCCTCGACGCGGAGGAGCGCGCCTCCAACCGCTTCATCATGACCTGCGTGTCGCGTTCGCGAACGCCGCGCCTCGTCCTCGACCTCTGACGGCGACGGAGACCCGCCATGAACATTCCGTTCAAGCCGAACGAGACCTTCCGGGACGATTACAGCTACGCCAATTCGGACGCGGCGGTGCTGCGCTTCCCGTTCCCGTTCCCCGACGACAATTACATGTACTCGGTGAATATCGAGCCGCATGTCCCGGGCGGGCCGACCCCGGCCTTCGACAACCCGTTCGACGTCGACGAGCACTATGTCGCCGAATGCCGCGAGCGGGCGAAGGTGCTGGAGCAGGATCCCAGCCGCTGCAAGGTGCTGCCGCACATGATGGCGGCGGAATGGGACACGCTGGAGCTCATCATGGAGAGCTTCGCGACGTCCTATCCCGAGCACTTCACCCTGACCCGCGAGGGCATAAACTGGACCTGGGAGAACCGCCCGCTCGGCATCCGCGACAGCTTCACCTTCGGCGATGCCTCAACGCTGCCGCTGCCGCCCTTCGAGTACATCACCCGGCAGGCGCAGGGCGACTTCACCCTGCAGGACCAGCGCGAGGACAATCTGTTCATCGATGGCGGCATGGTGACGACGCAGGCCGACTGGTCGATGGACTTCAATGTCGGCATGACCTTCCACCAATGGCACGGGCCGGTGCCGCTGGCGCATGAGAAGGGCGTGTTCGACCGCGCGCTGAAATTCCTGCTGCGGCTCCAGTACGGCGCGCCGGTGCGCCGGCTCAACTGGACGATGACGGTCAATCCGCGGCTCGACACCAGCCCGGAGAACTACCCGCAATGGGGGCCGGACCGCACCACCGTCACGCCCGAAAATGTCGGCCGGAAGCTGCATCTGCGCGTGGAACTGCAGTCGCTGTTCCGCCTGCCGCGCTCCAATGCCATTCTTTTCGGCATCCGCTGCTACCTGTGCAGCATCGAGGATCTCGCCCGCGTCGAGATCTGGGGCAAGCGCCTGCACCGCGTGCTGCGCGACCTCAATCCCGACATCGCCGACTATAAGGGCACGACGCGCTACCGCGAGATGGCGGTGGCCTATCTCGCGCCCTTCGACGACGGCGCCGCGCTGCCGACCGGCACGGCGCCGCGCCAGTCGACCCTGCCGCCGCGATCCACCCTGACGTCTCGGGGCTGAGCCTTCATGCGTATGCCTCTGCGGAGCATGACCCGGCCGCCGGCCACGCCGGAGGACGAGGTTCGGGTGGACCAGACCGTCGCCCTCATCGACGCGGCCATCGCGGCGGCGGCGCCCGCGTCCCCGGCTGTGCCGGCGCCGTCGAGCGAGCCGCGCGTCGTCAGCCTCACCGTCGAGCAGGCCATCGGCGCGCAGATCCGCCAGCACCGCAAGCGGCTCGACATCACCAGCGCCGAGCTTGCCGCCACAGCCCGGATCTCGCCCGGCATGATCTCGAAGATCGAGAACGGGCAGATCTCCTCCTCGCTGGCGACGCTGACCGCCATCGCCAGCGCGCTGAACGTGCCCATCGCCTCATTGTTCGCCGGCTATGACGACCGGCGCGACTGCTCCTTCGTCAAGGCCGGGCAGGGGGCGGCGACCGAGCGGCGCGGCACCAAGGCCGGCCACATCTATGAGCTCTTGGCGCAATCGCTGGGCACCGATGTGGCGATGGAGCCGTTCCTCATCACCCTGCCGAAGGGTGCGGCGCCCTATTCGGCCTTCCGCCATAGCGGGGTTGAGCTGATCTACATGCTCACCGGCTCGGTCGGCTACCGCCACGCCGACAAGCTCTACCACCTGGAGCCGGGCGACACGCTCTACTTCGACGCCTCGGTGCAGCACGGGCCGGAGGAGCTCTATTCGCTGCCGATGAGCTACCTGTCGATCATCGTCTACCCAAAGGAGTGAGCGCCGCGGCGCCCGCCCGCGCCCGGCCGAGCTGTGTGGCCCACAATTTGCCTCTCAAGAAAGAGATGTTCCTGTAAGGACACTTTGACGACGAAAGACCGTCTCCACGAACGATCCTTTGACGACGCGTTGCCTCCAAAAATCCATCCGAGGGAATAAGCACGATGCGCGTTCACCGTCTTCTCAAGGCCGCTATCCTGAGCGGCATGCTGGCCGCTTCCAGCCTCACCGCCCCGCTGGTCGCCCAGGCGCAGGAATCCAAGGATCCGATCATCATCGCCCTGCATGACTGGACCGGGCAGCACATCACCTCGCACATCGCCGGCGAGCTGCTGAAGGCCAAGGGCTACAAGGTCGAGTACGTCACCATCGACTATCTCACCGGCCTCACCGCCATGGAGAATGGCGACGTGACGGTGATGACCGAGCTGTGGGCGACCACGGCCGGCGACGCGATGAAGGCCTCCGACGCCACCGGCAAGACCGAGAATCTCGGTCCGCTCGGCCCGGCGGCCAAGGAAGAGTGGTGGTATCCGCTCTACATGAAGGAGAAGTGCCCGGGTCTGCCGGACTGGAAGGCGCTGCTGAAGTGCGGCGAGGCCTTCTCGGCGCCGGAAACCGCGCCCAAGGGTCGCTATCTCGGCATGGAAGCGACCTGGGGTGGGCATGACCCCGAGCGGATCGAGGCGCTGGGCCTGCCCTTCGTCGCGGTGGATGCCGGCACGGAATCGGCGATGTTCGCCGAGCTGAAGTCGGCCTATGAGCGCAAGGCGCCGATCATGCTGTGGGTCTACTCGCCGCACTGGGTGCCCTCCGTCTTCGAGGGCGAGTGGGTGCAGTTCCCCGAATATACCGCCGCCTGCTACACCGACCCGAAATGGGGCATCAATCCCGACAAGGCCTTCGACTGCGGCAAGCCGCATGGCGACATCTTCAAATACACCTCCGCCGAGACCAAGAAGAAGTGGCCCGGCGCCTATGCCGTGCTGAAGAAGCTGAAGGTTGACGGACCGGAGCTGAACCTCATGGTCAAGGAAGTGGACGTCGACGGCAAGCCGCTCGACGAGGTGGTCGCCGCCTATGTGACCAAGCACAAGGCCGAATACTGATCCCGGCCGACCGGACCCGGCCGGCACTCCGCCGGCCGGCCTGAGCGCGGATGCCGCCGCCCGAGAGCGGCGGCATCGACCCCGCCGTCACGACCGACAGATGAGGGCCCCATGGCCATGGTTTCGCTCGCCCAGGGGGCGCCCGCCCAAGGTTCAGCCCCGCCGGCGCCGGCACTCCCGACCGGCAAGGCCCGTCTCGCGGCCGATGCGCCGCCTGCTCTGGTCTGCCGCAATCTGTGGAAGGTTTATGGCGCCAATGCCGAGACCTTCCTGCGCGAGAACCCGGAAGCTACGCCCGCCGAAATGCGCGCCGCCGGCCTGTTCGCCGCCGTGCGCGACGCAACGCTGGAAATCCGCCAGGGCGAGATCTTCATCATCATGGGCCTGTCCGGCTCGGGCAAATCCACCATTGTGCGCTGCCTCTCGCGCCTCGTGGAGCCCACCGCCGGCGTCGTCTTCTATGAGCACCAGAACCTCCTGCGCATGACGCCGGACGAGCTGATCCAGCTGCGCCGGCACAAGATGGGCATGGTGTTCCAGAACTTCGCCCTGCTGCCCAACCGCACCGTGCTCGGCAATGTCGCCTTCCCGCTGGAGGTGCAGGGCGTGGGCAAGGAGGAGCGCGAGGAGCGCGCCCGCAAGGTGATCGAGCTCGTTGGCCTCACCGAGCGCGCCGGACACTACCCGCGCGAGCTCTCTGGCGGCCAGCAGCAGCGCGTCGGCATCGCCCGCTCGCTCGCCGCCGAGCCGGCGCTGTGGTTCCTCGACGAGCCGTTCTCCGCGCTCGATCCGCTGATCCGCCACGAGATGCAGAACGAGTTCCTGCGTCTGCAGCGCATGCTCTCCAAGACCATCGTCTTCATCACCCATGATTTCGATGAGGCCATCCGCCTCGGCGACCGCATCGCCATCATGAAGGACGGCGTCATCATCCAGGTCGGCACGCCCGAGGAACTCGTGCTGAAGCCGGCCTCCGACTATGTCGCCGCCTTCACCCGCCATGTCGCCCGCGCCAAGGTGCTGACCGCCGGCGGCGTCTGCGTGCCGGTCACGCCCGGCGAGCCGCTCGGCCCGGTGGTTCCCGCGCAGGCGCTGCTGGCCGAGGTGGCGGCGACGGTGCTTGCTGCCGACGCCCCGGCTGCCGTGGTCGATGCCGATGGCGCGCTGCTCGGCAAGCTGGACCGGGCGAGCCTCATCGCCGATCTCGTCGGGAGCAGCCAGTGAGCGAGGTCGCGCTGCCGCAGAGCCGGGCGCTGGCCCGCATCCCCACCGGCTGGATCGTCGCCGGGCTGGTCGCGCTCGCCGTGCTGGTGCCCTATGCGGCGCCGCAAACCTTCGCCTGGGCCAAGGCTTACCCGGCGGCGTGGATCGTGCCGGTGAGCGACTGGCTGAAAGCCTTCCTCTACTGGCTGGCGCGGGATCTTTCCTTCGGCCTGTTCACCTTCAAGGAGATGACGCGCTTCATCTCCGGCCTGTTCGGCTATGCGCTGGCCGTGCCCAAGGCGCTGCTCTCCACCGGCATCACCTTCGGCGACGAGGAAGGGGCGCTGCATATTCCGCGCCTGTCCTGGGCCGGGCTGATCGTCGCCGTCACGGTGTGGAGCTATCTGCTCGGCGGGCTGCGCCTCGCCGCTCTCGGCTTTGTCGGGTTCACCTACATCCTGGTCTTCGGCCAGTGGGACAGCGCCATGGTGACGTTGTCGCAGGTGCTGCTTGCCGTGCTCTGCGGCGTCGCCGGCGGCATCGGGCTCGGCATCCTCGCCTACCGCGTGCCGCGGCTGGAGAACGCGGTGGTCGCCGCGCTCGACTTCATGCAGACCGTGCCGACCTTCGCCTATCTCGTGCCGCTGGTGTTTCTGGTCGGCGTCGGCCCGGTCTCCGGCATGCTGGCGACCATCCTCTACGCCATGCCGCCCATGGTGCGCGTGACCATGATGGCGCTGAAGCGCGTGCCGCCGGAGCTCGACGAACTCGCGCGCATGACCGGCTGCCAGCCGCGCCAGGTGCTGTGGAAGGTGCTGGTGCCCTCGGCCCGCGACGACCTGCTGGTCGGCGTCAACCAGGTCATCATGCTCACGCTGAACATGATCATCATCGCCGCCATGATCGGCGCCGGCGGCCTCGGCTTCGACGTGCTGAACGCGCTGCGTCAGGCCAACGGCCTCGGCAAGGGACTGGAGGCGGGCCTTGCCGTGGTGGCGCTCGCCATCGTGCTCGACCGGATGAGCCGCGCGCTGGTGGAGCTGCGTCCGGTGCATGGCGCCGCCGCCACCCGCCGGCGCCAGCTCTTCTGGGCCGGCCTTGCCGCGCTGATCGGCTTCACCGTGCTCTCCCTTGCTTTTCCCGCGCTCGAGGCGCTGCCGGCCGAGTACCGGATCTCCACCGGCTCGATGTGGTCGGATGTGGTGAGCTGGGTGAACGTCAACCTGTTCTCCACCGCCGACGCGCTGCGCACCTTCCTGCTGCTCTACATCCTCGTGCCGGTGAAGACCTTCCTGATCGGCTTCCCGTGGATCGGCCTGCTGGCGGTGGTCGGCGGCGGGGCATGGGCGCTGGGCGGCTGGCGCTTCGGCCTCGGCATGGCGGCGCTCATGGCCTTCATCCCGATGGCCGGCCTGTGGGAGCGTGGCATGACGACGATCTATCTGTGCGCGATCTCCGTCATCATCGCCACGCTTATCGGCCTGCCGCTCGGCTTCCTCGGCAGTCGCTCGGAGCGCATGCACCATTTCCTCGGCGCGATGTGCGACACGCTGCAGACGCTGCCGTCCTTCGTCTATCTGCTGCCGGTGGTGATGCTGTTCCGCATCGGCGACGTCTCGGCGCTGGTGGCGATCGTGCTCTACGCCATGGTGCCGGCGATCCGCTTCACCGACCATGGCCTGCGCCGCGTGCCGCCCAGCCTGCAGGAGGCCGGTACCATGGCCGGCTGCACCGGCGCGCAGCGCCTCGCCAAGGTGGAGCTGCCCTATGCGCTGCCGGAGATCATGCTGGGGGTGAACCAGGTGATCATGATGGCGCTGTCCATGCTGGTGGTGTCGTCCTTCGTCGGCACCAATGATCTCGGCAAGCAGATCCAGGTCGCGATCTCGCAGGCCGATCCCGGCAAGGGCCTCTCCGCCGGCCTTGCCATCGCCTTTCTCGGCATCATCGCCGACCGCATGATCGGCCGCTGGGTCGCCAACCGCCGCGCGCGGCTGGGCTGAGCGTCACCGCCTCAGCCCGAGACGCCGCGCTTGCCGTGCGGTGCCATGCTGGAGAACACGCCATCGCGCCGCACCAGCCCGTGGAACAGGGCGGCGGCGAGATGCATCAGCACCACCGCAAAGAACAGAAAGGCCAGATAGCGGTGCGCGTTCCACAGCAGCGCGTGGAGCGCGTCGCTGGGCGCCACGATGGGCGGCAGGTGCAGGCCGCCGAGCAGCACGATCGGGTAGGCGCCGGCGGAGAGCATGGCCCAGCCGATCAGCGGCATGGCGATCATCAGCGCGTAGAGCAGATAGTGCGACAGATGCGCCGCCAGCTTCATCGGCGCTGGCATCTCGGCCGGCAAAGGCGGGGCGCCGCGCCGCAGCCGGACCAGCAGCCGGACCGCCACCAGCACCAGCAGCGCGATGCCGAGCGTCTTATGGAAGCTGACCAGCGGCAGATATTTCGGCGTCACCGTCGAGACCATGCCGACGCCGACGAACAGCATGGTGAGGATGCCGGCCGCCATCAGCCAGTGCAGGGTCCGCTGAAGCGGCGAGAAGGTCGTGTGCTCTTCGCTCATGGCGTCCTCACGGCTTGGGTGTGGCGGGGGTGGCGGCCGCGGGCGGTGCGGCAGGGGTCTGATAGGGATAGTCCCGCCATTCCGCCGTGCGCAGATTGAAGGAGCGCGCATAGGCGGCCGAGCGCGCGGCCGGGAAGGGATCGTCCGAGACGGCGATGCCCGCCGGCAGGATGGTCGGGTCGAAATTGATGTCGCGGCAGGGGCCGTCGGGCTCCGGCTCGATCTTGTCGACGATCAGCGTTCCGGCATCGACCGTGCGCCGGCCTTCCGGCCAGGCCTTGCTCGGGTCGTTGGTCGGGTCGCCGGGGTTCGCAACCGTCAATTCCAGCGTCCAGCGCTGCGGCGCCTGCGCGACGCGGCTGGTGATCTCCTGCTCCAGATGATCCGGCCCCAGCTTTTCGAGGTCGTCTTTGGAGATCGGCGTCACCGCCGCCTGCGGCCGGTAGCTCCAGCGCACCGCATGGGCGGTGCCGGAGGCATCGGTGAACAGGAAGGCGTTCAGGCTGTTGAACTGGTCCTGCGCGTAGCTCGCCGTCCACGGCGCGCTGCCGGCCCAGCCGGCGAAGGTCGCGAACTCGGGATGGGCGGCGATGAAGTCCTTCATCGCCTCCGGCGCCGGGCTGTGCGCGGCGGTCAGGAGATCGAAAAAGGCCTGCGGCGTTGCCACGGGGAAAAAGGGCGGGTCGATCATCGCCGCGCGCCAGGTCTGGCCATCGGCGACGATCTCAAGCCCCAGCCCGCGCACGCGCACGGTGGCATCCGGCGCCTTCGGGTCCGGCGTGGCGAGATTGAAGCGGCCCATGGCGGGGTGGCGGCCGGCGGCGAGCATGGGAGCGGTCGAGAGGGCGGCGCCATTGCCGTTCGCCTCGAACACGCCGGTGAAGCAGATACCCTTGGCGTGGTTGCGGCGGTGGCCGAGGGCCGGCCCGCCGGGCGGCGCCAGCGCGTCCACCAGCTTGGTCGGTGTGATCCGCCCGGGCGAGAGGAAGCCGCCCGTATAGGCGAAGGCTCCCGCCACAACGACGACGATGCCGCCGATCAGGGCGAGCGAGCCGATCACCGCCAGCGGCGCCCGTGCGGAAGATGGACCGCCAGCTTTCGGCGCGGGTGAATGCGAGCCGGACGTGCCCGGCGCAGATGAGTCTGACATGGAGGCTCCCCATCCGGACAGGGGCGCCTTCTCCGGCGTCGGCGCGGCCTGTCGGTCAGGTACTATGGCAGCCCACGCGCCGACCGGCTTTCACGAGCGCTGGAATGTTGCGAATTCGCACGGCTGGCCGGCGGCGGGAATTCGGTGCCGGTGATGGGCTGCTCGATCCGCTTGGCACCCGGCAGCGCATGGGCGGCCAGAGGAAGGTCCGTCGAAGCCGCCCCCCGGCGTCGCACCGGCCAGGTACGCGCACTCGCGAGGCCTACGAGACAAGTTTTGCGAGACGGCGGTCTACTTCATCGGTCGCTTCTCGAGCTTCCGGGCGAGCGTCCGGCGGTGCATGCCGAGCCGGCGGGCGGTCTCGGAGATGTTGAAGTCGGTCTCCACCAGCGTCTCGTGGATGCGCTCCCATTCGAGGCTCTTGAGGGAGGTCGGGCGCCCCTGCAGCGGCACCGACACATCGCCCTCGACGCGCGCGAAGGCCTTTTCGATGTCGTCGGTATTGGCGGGCTTGGGCAGATAGTGGCTCGCCCCGAGCTTGATGGCCTCGACCGCCGTGGCGATGCTGGCGAAGCCGGTGAGCACCACGATGCGGATGGCGGGATCGTGGGCGTGCAACGCCTTCACGCATTCCAGCCCGGATTCGCCGCCGAGCTTGAGATCCACCACGGCGAAACCGGGGGCCCTGTCGGCGAGAAGCCGCGTCACCGCATCGAGATCGGCACAATGGTCGACAGCATAGCCACGGCGCTCGAAGGAGCGCCGGAGGGCGCGGGCGAGGCTGCTGTCGTCCTCCACGATCAGAAGCTGCCGATCCATCACGCATTGCTCTCCGACAGTGCCGCAAGAGGCAGGCGCAGCGTCACGCAGGCCCCACCTTCCGGGCGGTTGCGCGCGACGACCGAGCCGCCCAGCCGCCGCAGCACATTGACCACGAGGAACAGCCCCAGCCCCGCGCCGGCCCGCGCCTTGGTGGAGCGATAGGGCGTGCCGAGTTCGGCGAGAATAGCGGCGGGGAAACCGCTGCCGCGATCCGTCACTTCGACGACAAGGTTGCCATCGCGGCGGATCGCGCGCAGTTCCACCCCATCCGGCGAGGCCTCCAGCGCATTGTCGAGCACATTGACCAGCACCTGCCTGAGCGCGAGATCAGAGATGATGGCCTCATCGGGCTCGAAACCATTGTCATAGGCGAAGCCGGCCGGCGCGCGGGCCGTGCGCCAATCCGCCACCGCCTCATCGAGAAAGTGCCGCACGGTGGTGCGCACCGTGCCCTCGCCCCGCGCCTCGCCGGACGACAGAAGGATGCCGGTAACGATCGCCTTGCAGCGGGCGAGCTGGCCCTGCATCTCCGCGATGTCCTGTGCAAGGTCCGGGTCGGTAGCAATAGCCGGCAGGCTCTCCCAGTCCTTGAGGATGACCGAGAGCGTGGTGAGCGGCGTGCCCAGCTCATGCGCCGCCCCGGAGGCGAGCAGGCCCATGCGCACAATGTGCTCCTCCTCGACCGACTGTCGGCGCAACTCGGCCAGATGCGCGTCGCGCTCCCGCAGATTGGCGGTGACACGGGTGACGAACAGCACCAGCAGGCAGGCCGCCAGCACGAAGCAGATCAACATGCCCTGCACATGCAGGTTCCAGAAGCCGCCCATATGGCTGTGCGGCATCACCAGATCGCGATGCCAGACGGTGAGGCTGACGAAGCAGCCTGTGGTGATCGCTACCAGCGTCCAGACCGACCAGGCCTCCAGCAGCACCGCACCAAGAATGACCTGGAGCAGGAACAGCGAGATGAAGGGGTTCTGCGCGCCGCCGCTCAGATAGAGCTGCACGGTGAGCGCGGCGACATCCAGCAGCAGCTCGATGAACAGCTCGGTATTGGTCACGCTCTCCTGCCGGCGGTAGCGCAGCAGGCTGACGATGTTGAGAGCGAGCAGAAAAACCACCACCGCCAGCATCTGCGCCAGCGGCAGGGGAATCGCGAACTCGAAATGCACCAGCCAGATCGTCACCAACTGGCCGATGACGGCGATCCAGCGCAGCTGCGCGAGCAGCAGCAGGTTTTTGCGGTTGGTGGTGTCGACGGTGGTCAGCGGCGCCACGGCTACTCAAACTCCCGGTGCCGGCGCGCGGCTGCGTGTTCTCGTCCCGCGGGGACCGGCGTTCGGCGCGCGGACGAACCGCGCCTTGCTGCCGCTTCTAGGGGCGAGGCGCCTTGACGCCCATTGGGCATTCTGTCCAAGCGCGCCGCCTCCCCCCTCCTGCTAGGTCATGCCCCTGATCTGTCACGCGCGGCGGTCCGACGGGCCGCCCAAAGAACCGTTGCACACCCCGTGTGGCAATGGCGGGGAGACTCATGCCGTCGTCAAGGCCCGGCACAGCAACGCTGCCCGACGCGACCCGGCGGACCGGGCAGGGCTCAGGGTGCGCCCGGCCGCTGGGCCGGCGCGCGGGGCTTGTGTCGCAGGGCGACGGGCACGCGCGCCGGCAGCAGCCGCGCCAGTGGGGCACGCCGTCCGTTGCCGTCATCCTCGTCCCGATCGGCGAGCAGCATGATGGCAAATCCCATCTGCACGCTGGCGAAGGTGATGCCGACCGAGACGGTCAGCACCAGCACCGCGATCACGCCGATCGGCGAGGCCGCGATCAGCGAGCCGAGCCGCGCGATGTCGAAGGCCAGCAGGGCACCGACGAAGACCACCGCCAGCACGAGACCGACCAGCGCGTGGCGCAGCAGGAAGCGGACGAGTTGGGGCATGGCCGGGTCTCCGCGTCAGGCCGAACGGACCGGGCGGCGCATGAGATGGACCACCTCGGCGGCGCACATGGCGCCAGCATAGACGCTCGCCAGGGCAGCGAAGAGCGCGAAGCCGCGATCCCCGGCCATGGCCACGCCAGCCAGCGCCAGCAAGGCCAGCATGCCATGGCCGAGCCCGAGCCACCAGCCGACCACATCGCCACGCCCGCGCAGCGCGAGAAACAGCAACGCCAGTGGCGCAGCCGCCAGGATTATGAGGACGGAAGACGTCATGGAAGACTCCAAACATATTCGAACGTCAGAAAAACAAATCAAAAATCAATAATAGTCAATATTGTATTTCATTCGATAATCAAAGCATCATTCTAATTGATCGAAATCAATAGACGTTGAGGCAATATGACGGCATCAACACTTTCACTTGCTTCATTGCCCGGAATAGAAAGGGCGCGCAGTGACGCCACGACAATCCCCGGCTATAATGAGGCGATCATCCGTCGCTTCACGCTGGTGACGGTGGGGTGGGCGCTGGTCGGCTTCGCCGCCGGTGTCGTGGTGGCGGCGCAACTCGCCTTCCCGCAGCTCAATCTCGGCGAATATTTCACCTTCGGGCGACTGCGCCCGGTCCATACCTCCGGCGTCATTCTCGCCTTTGGCGGCAATGCGCTGATGGCGACCTCGCTCTATGTCGTGCAGCGCACCTGCCAGGTCGGCCTGTGGGGTGGTCCGCGCCTCGCCAATTTCCTGTTCTGGGGCTACCAGACATTCCTCGTCATCGCCGCTTCCGGCTATGTGCTCGGCATCACCCAAAGCCGGGAATATGCCGAGCCGGAATGGTACGCCGACATCTGGCTCGCCATCGTCTGGGTGACCTATCTCGCCATCTTCGTCGGCACGCTGGTGCGCCGGCGCGAGCCGCACATCTATGTGGCGAACTGGTTCTTCCTCGCCTTCATCATCACCGTGGCCGTGCTGCACATCGTCAACAACCTGGCGATGCCGGTCTCCCTCGTCGGCACCAAGAGTTACTCGGCCTTCTCCGGCGTGCAGGATGCGATGGTGCAGTGGTGGTACGGCCACAACATGGTCGGCTTCTTCCTCACCGCCGGCTTCATCGGCATCATGTATTACTTCGTGCCGAAGCAGGCGGAACGGCCGATCTATTCCTACCGGCTGTCCATCGTGCATTTCTGGGCGCTGATCTTCCTCTATATCTGGGCCGGCCCGCACCATCTGCACTACACCTCGCTGCCCGACTGGACGCAGACGCTCGGCATGGCCTTCTCGATCATGCTGTGGATGCCCTCCTGGGGCGGCATGATCAACGGCATCATGACGCTCTCCGGCGCGTGGGGGAAACTGCGCACCGATCCGATCCTGCGCTTCCTCGTGGTGGCCGTCGCGTTTTACGGCATGGCGACTTTCGAGGGCCCGCTGATGGCGCTGAAGTCGGTCAATTCGCTCAGCCATTACACGGACTGGACGGTCGGCCATGTGCATTCCGGCGCGCTGGGCTGGGTCGCCTTCATCTGCTTCGGCGCGCTCTATTACATGGTGCCCCGGCTGTGGCGGCGCCCGCTCTGGTCGGTGAAGCTGGTCGAGTGGCATTTCTGGATCGCCTCGGTGGCGATCGTCCTCTACATCACCGCCATGTGGGTCGCCGGCATCGCCCAGGGCCTCATGTGGCGCGCCTATGACGCCTTCGGCTTCCTGCAATATTCCTTCGCCGACAGCGTCGCCATGCTGCACCCCTATTACGTGATCCGCCTCGTCGGCGGGGTGCTCTACCTCACCGGCGGCGTGCTCATGGCGATCAATGTCGTCATGACCATCCGCCAGCCGGCCACCGCCCGACTGCCGGCGACTGCGCCGCAGGCGGCGGCTCCGGCTTCGTGAGGCGCCCCATCATGGCAAGCCACACCGAGGAAGCCCCCAAAGGTCACGCCATCATCGAGCGGTCGACCACGCTGCTCTTCGTGCTCACCCTGCTGGTCATCCTGATCGGCGGGCTGGTCGAGATCGTGCCGCTGTTCAAGCTGGAGACCACGGTGCAGCCGGTGCCGGGCATGCGGCCCTATTCGCCGCTCGAGCAGATCGGCCGCAACGTCTACACGCGCGAGGGCTGCTACACCTGCCACAGCCAGCAGATCCGCCCCTTCCGCGACGAGGTGGAGCGTTACGGCCACTACTCGGTCGCTGCCGAGAGCATGTACGACCACCCCTTTCTCTGGGGCTCCAAGCGCACCGGGCCGGACCTCGCCCGCGTCGGCTCGAAATACTCCAACGCCTGGCATCTCGCCCATATGATGGACCCGCGCAGCGTCGTGCCGGTGTCGATCATGCCGGCCTATCCGTTCCTCGCCAGCCGCGAGATCGATGTGGAGGGCTTCGCCGCTCATATGCGGGCGCTGCGCAAGGTGGGGGTGCCCTATACGGACGCGATGATCGCCCGTTCGGCCGCCGACATCCGCGCCCAGGCCTCGGGGGACGACAGCGATGGCGGGCTGCTCGCCCGCTATCCCAAGGCGCGGCTCGGCGATTTCGATGGGCATCCCGACCGCATCACCGAGATGGATGCGCTGATCGCCTATCTGCAGGTGCTCGGCACGCTTGCCGAACTGCCGCCGGTCGCGCCTGCTGGACAGGGGAGCGCGCCGCCATGAGCGAGGCCCTGCTCGTCGTCGCGCTGAAATCCTGGCTGGTCGTCGCCGTCGCGCTGTTCGCCGCCATCCTCTGGAGCGTGTTCCGCCCCGGCGCCCGCGCCGAGATGGACCGCCGCTCCCGCATCCCCTTCGCCAGCGGGGAGGACACCGATGGCCACGCCTGAACGCGATCCGCTCACCGGCTACCGCACCACCGGCCATGAATGGGACGGCATCAAGGAGCTGACGACGCCGGTGCCGCAATGGTGGCTCACCGTCTTCATCGGCTCCTGCTTCGTCGCGGTGGCCTATATGTGGCTCTTCCCTTCGGTGGCGACGCCCATGGGCGTGTTCAAGGGCCAGCTGGGCTGGACCAGCCGCGGCCAGCTTGCCGAGGAGGTCGCCGCCGGTCGGGCGGCGCAGGCCGACTGGCGCCGGCTCCTCAACGAGGCGCCGCTCGACCAGATCGAGGCCAACCCGGAATTGCGCCGCTTCGCCATCGCCGGCGGGCGGGCCGCCTTCAACGAGAACTGCGCGCCCTGCCATGGCGTTGGCGCGGGCGGCCAGATCGGCCAGTTCCCGGCTCTGATCGACGATGACTGGTTGTGGGGTGGCACCATCGCCGACATCCACCAGACGGTGAGCTACGGCATACGCTCCGGCCATGACGAGACTCGCCAGAGCATGATGCCGGCCTTTGGCGAGATGCTCTCCGCCACCGACATCGACGCCATCGCCGATTATGTGCTGACCCTTGCCGATCCCGGCCAGGCGGCGGCGCGCGGCAAGATGCCCGGCGCCGCCCTGTTTCAGCAGAACTGCGCCGCCTGCCATGGCGTCAATGGCGAGGGCAACCGCGAATTCGGCGCACCGACGCTCAACGACGCCATCTGGCTCTATGGCAGAACCAAGGAGGCGGTCCGCCACCAGATCGCCACTCCGCGCATGGGCGTGATGCCCGCCTTCGCCACCAAGCTCGACGCCGAGACGATCCGCATGCTCGCCGTCTATGTCCATACGCTGGGCGGGGGCGAGCGCTGATGCCGGCAACCGTCCTTCCCGGTCTTGCTCCCGCCCGCGCCGCTATCCGGCCGGACATTCCCCACGCGGTGCGCGGGCGGTTCCGGCGCATCAAGACCGGCCTCACCTGGGGGATGCTCGGCTTCTTCTTCCTTGTGCCGTGGCTGCGCTGGGAGCGCGGGGAGGGGCTGCCGGGGCAGGCAGTGCTGTTCGATCTTCCGGGCCGCCGGCTCTTCGTCGTCGGGCTGGAGTTCTGGCCGCAGGATCTGCCGATCGCGGTCGGCCTGATGGTGGCGGGGGCCTTGGCGCTGTTCTACGCGACGACGCTGGCCGGGCGGGTCTGGTGCGGCTTCGCCTGCCCGCAGACGGTGTGGTCCGACCTCTTCTTCACGGTGGACCGCCTGATCGTACGTCTGGTCGGCAAGGGGGCGCGGGAGCGCCGGCTGCGCACTCTCGCCTGGGGCCTCATCGCGCTGGCGACCGGCATTGGCTTCACCAGCTATTTCATCGACGCGCCCACTTTGCCCGGCCTCCTCGTCGGAGGACAGGCGCCCGCTATCGCCTATGCCACCGTGCTGCTGCTGACCGCGACGACCTTCCTCCTCGCCGCCCATGCCCGCGAGCGCGTCTGCCTGCATATGTGCCCGTGGCCGCGCTTTCAGGCCGCGCTGCTCGACCGGCAGAGCCTCGTCGTGACCTATCAGGCATGGCGCGGTGAGCCGCGCGGGCGCAAGCGCGATGCGTTGCGGCCCGAGCTGATCGAGCCGGGGTTGTTCGTCCTGGCGCGCGATGCCTCGGCCTTCACGGTCACGCCGACATCCGCCCCGCTGCGCGGCGACTGCATCGACTGCACGCGCTGCGTCACCGCCTGCCCGACCGGCGTCGACATTCGCGACGGCCTGCAGATGGGCTGCATCGGTTGTGGCCTGTGCATCGACGCCTGCGACGAGGTCATGGGCAAGCTGGAGCGCCCGGCGGGCCTCATCCGCTTCGATGGCGAGACCACGCCGGGGGACAGCCGGCAGAGCGCGCCGCGCATTGGCTGGATGAGGCCGAAGGCGCTGGCCTTCGGCCTCGCCGCCCTGCTGGCCTTCGGCCTCTCGGCCTATGGCATGGCGACGCTGGCGGATGTGAGCGTCCATGCCGAGCCACAGCGCAACCCGCCCTTCGTGCAGCTCTCCGACGGCAGCGTGCGCAACGATCTGGCGCTGCGTCTCGCCCATCGCCGACCGGGGCTCTCCGCCGTCACCCTGCATGTGGAGGGGCTCGACGGTGCACGCCTCCGCCTCGGCACGCTCGACCAGCCGCCCGGCGTCCACCTCGACATCGCCATCGGCACGGGGCGCAGCCTCGAGGAACGGTTGCTGATCACCCTGCCGCGCGCGAACGCGCCCAAGGGGCGTCGCGATTTCGAGCTGGTGCTGGCCGATGCCGCGACCGGCGAGGAACTGGCCCGTCTGCCCAGCTATTTCTGGGGGCCCGAGCGATGAGCCATATGCCCGCCGCCCCGCAGAGCCGCCGCGACCTGTGGATCCCCGCCGGCTTCGTGCTGTTCTTCGTGGCGCTGGCCGGGCTCCAGCTCTGGTTCGTCCTGCTGGCGAACCGAACTTTCACCGGCCTCGTCACCGATCCCCGGCCGGCGGGCCTTGCCCATGGCACCGCGCCGGCGACCGACTGGTCGGCGCGGCTGACCTTCACCCCGACCGGTCCCCTCGCCGGCACGCTGGAGGTGACGCTGGCCGACCGCGGCGGCCGACCGCTCGTCGCCGAACAGCTCTTCGCCACCGCCGAGCGGACGACGCGCTTCCCCCAGCTTGTGCCGATCCTGCTGCATCCCCGCGGCGCCGGTCGCTTCGCGGCCGACCTGCAGCTGCCGCTGGCGGGGCCTTGGGCGGTGCGGCTCACGCTGACGCAGCAGGGCGCCACCACCGAGCGGGTCGAGACGGTCGAGGTGATGCCATGAGCGCTGCCTATGCGGCCGGGAGCCTATCGGGAGACGACCTCACGCCCCGCTCGATCTGCGGTTTCGTCGAGACGAGGGGCGACATCCGGCGGCTTAGCCTGCTGGTCGACGGCGCGCATTGCGCCGCCTGCATCAGCGCCATCGAGGAGCGGCTGCGCGACGATCCGGCGGTGACGATGGCACGGCTGAACCTCGCTTTGCGCCGCCTCAGCGTCGAATGGCGCGGCGACCTCGCCCATGCCGACACGCTCGCCCGGCAGGTCGAGGCTCTCGGCTACCGGGTGGCGCCGTTCGACCCCGCTTTTCTCACCCGCCTCGACAGCGACGCCGGCCGCGAGCTCCTGCGCGCGCTCGCCATCGCCGCCTTCGCCTCGTCCAACGTGATGATGCTCTCGCTGGCGGTCTGGGCGGGGCAGGCCGAGGACATGGCGGGCGGCACGCAGCTATTGTTCCAATGGCTGGCCGCGCTCGTCGCCCTTCCCGCCGTCGCCTATGCCGGGCGCCCCTTCTTCCGCTCGGCGCTTGGGGCGCTGCGGCAGGGACGCACCACTATCGACGTGCCGATCGCGCTGGGCCTCATCCTCACCAGCCTGATCAGCCTCATCGAACTGATCCGCCACGGCCGCGACGTCTATTTCGACAGCGCGACGGCGTTGCTGTTCGTGCTGCTAGTCGGGCGCTATCTCGATTTTCGCGTGCGCGCCCGCTCCCGCGCCACCGTCGAGCGCCTGCTGATGCTGAAGGCCCATGGCGCGACGGTGTGCCGGGAGGATGGAACGCTCGCGGTTCTGCCGGCCCATGCCGTGCGCGCCGGCATGATCATCCTCTCTCGCCCCGGCGAGCGCGTGGCGGTCGATGGTATCGTCGTGGAAGGACGCTCCGATATCGATGTTGCCATCGTCACAGGTGAGAGCCTGCCACGGGCGGTTGGGCCCGGCACGCGGGTGCTCGCCGGCAGCGTGAATCTCACGCAGCCGCTGAAGCTGCGGGCCAGCGCCGGCGTCGAGGACAGCCACCTCGCCGACATCGTCCGCCTTGTCGAACAGGCCGAGGCGCGCCGGGGCCGGGCGCGTCAGCTGGCCGACCGTGTTGCCCGCATCTGGACGCCGATCATCCACGGCGTGGCGCTGGCGACCTTGCTCGGCTGGTGGCTGCTGACCGATGCCGGCCTCGCCCCCGCGCTGCTCAATGCCGTGAGCGTGCTCATCATCGCCTGCCCCTGCGCCATCGGGCTCGCCGTGCCGGCGGTGCAGGTGGTGGCGACCGGCGCGCTGCTGAAACGCGGCATTCTGCTGCGCGCCGGCGATGCGCTGGAGCGGCTGGCCGGCGTTGATCTCGTCGCCTTCGACAAGACCGGGACGCTCACACGCGGCGAACCGCGCATCACTGAGTGGCCCGAGGACAGCACCGCGATCCGTCTCGCCGCGTCCCTGGCCAGCGCCAGCCCCCATCCGGTGGCGCGGGTCCTCCACGCCGCCGCGCCGCTGGAGGAACCGGCTGCCGGCTGGGAGGAAGTGCCCGGCGAGGGAATCCGCGCGATGACGCCGGAGGGCGAAGTCCGGCTCGGCCGCGCCAGCTTCTGCGATGTGCCGGGTGCCCCGGACAGCCCGACCAGCGAGGTCTGGCTGGCCCGCCCCGGCCACGCCCCGGCGCGCTTTGCCGTCGAGGATGCCCTTCGCCCCGACGTGGCGGAGACGGTGACACGGTTCGCCGCGGCCGGCATCCCGTCGGCGATATTGTCGGGAGACCGGCCCGAGGTGGTGGCGCGCGTGGCCCGGGTGCTCGACATTGGCATCGGCCAAGGCGGGCTGTTGCCGCGCGACAAGCTCGCCCGGCTGGAGGGCTGGCGTGCCGCGGGGCGCCACACGCTGATGGTCGGGGACGGGCTCAACGACGCGCCGGCGCTGGCGGCGGCGCATGTCTCGGCAAGCTTCGCCCATGGCGCCCCGGCGAGCCAGAGCGCGGCGGACATCGTGCTGCCCTTCGGCGATCTCGCCGCCGTCCACCATGTCTGGCGGGCCGGGCGGCGCGCCCATCGCATCATCCTGCAGAATCTGGGACTGGCGGCGCTCTACAACATCGCGCTCATTCCGGTGGCGGTGTGCGGGCTGGTGACGCCGCTGGGCGCGGCCCTCGCCATGGCGGCGAGTTCGCTGACCGTCACCCTCAACGCGTTGCGGGCGGGTGAACCGAACGGGGAGCGCGGCTGATGGATGTGCTGCTGTTCCTCGTTCCCATCGCGCTGGCGCTCGGCACGCTGGGATTGGCGGCGTTCTTCTGGACGCTGCGCACCGGTCAGTATGACGACCTCGACGGCGACGCCACTCGCATTCTCCTCGACAAGGACACCCCCGAGGCTTCCCCATGAACGCTCTGACGCCTTTCAAGCCCGCCCCGGCTGCTCATGTCCGGCAACTGGCCTCGGTCGAGATGCCGCGCCCGCTGCCTTTCCTGCTGAACGTGCTGCTGGCCGGTGCCCTGGGTTATCATCTCGGCGGCTGGATGGCCGCGCTGGCGGGGGCCGGCGCGCTATTGGTGGTGCTCGGCGGCTTCCTCCTCGCGCCGCAGATCGGGCAGGCGCGGCGGGCGCTGGAGCGGGTGGGGCGCTCGGTCTGGGTCATGCTGCGTCCGCTGGTCGGCCTTGTGCTGTTCCCGCCGGTCGCCGCCATCACCCTCGTGCTGAGTGTCCTTCTGCTGGTCGGGGGAAGGGTCGGTGCCCGCATCAACCGACCCGCCGTTCCCGGCTCCCTCTCGGCGCTCGCGACCCTGCGCGCCTGGCGGCACCTGCTGCTTGGCCTGTTCACCTCGGTCAACCTGCCGATGACCGCCGTCAACATCCTGCTGCTGGTCGTCCTGGGGTGTGTCGGGATCGGCATCGAGGTCGCCTTCTACGCGGCGCTGGCGGCCGTGCCGGTGATGATTGTCGCCCTGGTGATGGTCGCCATCGAAGCGAGCCGGGAGCCGGAGGACGGCCCGGCGGCGGGCTGAACCATCGTGATGGTCGATCTCAGCTTTCTTGGCGGCCTGATACTCGGCCTTGCCAGCAGCCTGCACTGCGCCGGCATGTGCGGTGGCATCGCCTCCGGCCTTCTGCTCGCCTTCGACCCCCGCCGCGGACCGGCGCAACGCGCCGGGGTGCTGTTGGTGAGCCAGGCGGGGCGGATCACCGCCTATGTCATGGCGGGCAGCTTCCTCGGCGTCGTCGGATCGGAGTTCTACGGCGCCTTCCATCAGGCGGGCGCGCATCTCGTCATGCGCTGGGCGGCGGCGGTGGCGCTTGGCTGGATCGGGCTGTCGATGACCGGCCTGGTGCCGGCGGTGAGCGTCGTGGACCGGCTCGGCGTGCCGTTCGCCCGGCTGGCGCGCCATCCCGCCCGCCTCGCCTTTGCCGGCGGCTACGCCGGCCCGTTCATTGCCGGGACCGCCTGGGGATTGCTGCCCTGCGGCATGGTCTATGGCGCCCTGTTCTACGCCATGCTGACCGGGAGCGGGGGCGGCGGGGCGATGGTGATGGCCGGCTTCGGGCTCGGCACGCTGCCGGCGGTGACGGCGACAGCCTTAGGCGTCACCGCGCTGCGGCACATGGCGTTCGCGCCACGTATCCGCGTTCTGGCGGGCGCGACCCTCGTCGCGATCGCGGCAGCCAGCGCGCTGCTGCCAGCCGCCGCCTGGGAAGGGCTGTGCCTGACGTGATGGCGGTTGCGCCTTGGACAATTTGACCAGTACCGGCGGCGTGAAACAACGCTAGCATCGGGCTGTCATGGCGCATCTTGCTCACAGTCGCGACCGCACGCCCGCGCGGGCCTCGCATCGGCGTGCGCGGGGGTCGATCCATACGCTGTTGCACCTGCTGTGCGCTGTCGCCCTGTTGCTGGTGGGTTCGGTCCATCAGTTGCCCGCGCGTGCCGCTGGCGCTCCCGCGAGCATCGACCTCAGCGAGTATGCTTTGCCGGACGGCACCGTGCCGGTGCTGTGCCTGTCGCCCTCCGATGACGGCTCCTCCTCCGGCATTCCGCATGGTCACGGCTGCGACGCCTGCCGGCTGGCCGCGACGCCGGAACTGCTGACGCCCCAGCACGACCTGTTCCAGCACGCGGACTACACGCTTCTGACGCGGCCGCGCCTTCCCGAGGCGGCGCCGGCCCAGCCCGTCCTGCTGTTCCGTCTCGCCCAGCGTGGCCCCCCAGCGTCCGGCTTTCACGCCTGAATCGCGGCAGGCCACCGCCTGCCTTGGTCGCGTGTCCGCGCGGTCCGGCCCAGGCCGGCCCTGTCGGACGAATGCCGGGGTCCAACCATGTTCATCAACGCTGCCCTACGGTCCGACGCCCTGCGCGCGTGGCCGCTCTTGCCTGTTCCGTCCGAGGCGGACGCGTCTGCGCTCGTGATCGCCGCCCGTGAACCGGTCACGCCCGACCTTCTCGCTGAGGGTCGCCTCTATCGGGTCGAAACCGGCTGCCTGGCGCTCTGCCGCCAGGTCGACGCCGAGCGGCGTCAGATCCTCGACATCGTCGGCCCGGGCCGGTTGATCGATCAGGGCCTAGCCAACCGCCTCCCCTGCCAGATCGTCGCCTTCGCGCCGACCCGTCTCGCGCCGGTCGACGCCCCGTCGATTGGGCTGGAGGCGCTCGCGGCCGCGCATCAGCAGGTGATGCTGGACCGGGCCCTCGGCCATCTCACACGGCTCGGCCGGCTGGGCGCCGGCGAGAGGGTGGCCGAGGCGCTGCTCGATCTCGCCGGGCAATATGCCCCTCAGGCCTGTTTCAAGGGCGAAGGGAGCGAGGCGTTCCCGTTCCATCTCAGCCGGGGCGATCTCGCCGACTGGCTGGGCCTCACTCTGGAGACGGTCAGCCGCTGCATGAGCCGGCTCAAGCAGGACGGGGTGATCGACTTCGGCAAGGGCCCCAGCCTAACCGTTCTCGATCGCGCCGCCCTGACCGAGATCGCGCGCGGCAGCCGGAAACTGCAGGCGCTCTACGCGCCCCGGCAGGCGGGATGAAGGCCGCGGATGGTTCGCAAAGGGCTTTGCGGCACTCCCCCCGCCCATGATAATCCACGCGCGGCGCCGCCGGGCGTCTCAGGACATTGGGGTTCAGGCTCGTGACTGGCAGGCGGCAGGGATGGAGCTTTGTGGTCGCGCTGGGCGCGGCCTATCTGCTCGTTCTCCAGCTTCTGCTCACGGGCCTCGCTCTCGGCACGCACGCCGCTCCCTCCCTCGCCGACGGCACGCATGGCGTGATCTGCCTCGGCGCGGGGGCGGGCGCCTCCACCCCGGACGCGCCGCCCGCGCCGCCGCACCTGCCCGATTGCTGCCAGCTCGGCTGTCTGATGGGCACGGCGTTGGCGCCATCGCCACGTGTCACGGTGGCCACGGCGTTCCCGTCGGATGCCGCCAGCTCCAGCTTCATGACCCCGACATCGGTCGTGCGGGGCGATCAGGGCTGGCGCACCCCACACAACAGCCGCGCACCACCCGTCCGCGCCTGAGGGCCGGCTCGCGCGAGCGCGCAACGCGCCGTCGCATAAGCTGACGCCCGAGAACCGCGGCTAAGCCGCCGCCTGTGCCTGCGCGCCATTACCTTGCCCATCACCCGGAACGCGGTGGCGTCTGCGCGCTCCAACGGGCACGCGCATGGCAGGGCAATGCGGCGCCCCGGCGCTCTTCTACCCCTCGTCCCCCTCCCGACCTCATGGCCACCGGCCATGCGGCCTTCACCGCTCCTGCCCGCCCCGTGGCTGTGAGTGCCCGCGCGCGCCCCTGTGCCCGCGGCTTCAACCGCCGGCAACAAACCGGCTTCCACCCGAGGAGACCCAAGATGATCCGTTCGACTTCTCTCGCCGCCGCGTTGCTCGCGCTCGGCGCCAGCGGCGCGTTCGCCCATGTCACGCTGGAAACCCAGCAGGCGCCGGTGCCGTCCACCTACAAGGCGATCTTCCGCGTGCCGCATGGCTGCGAGGGCAAGCCGACCCTCAAGGTCCGCATCCAGATTCCCGAGGGCGTGATCTCGGTGAAGCCGCAGCCCAAGCCCGGCTGGACGCTGGAGAAGGTGAAGGGCAAGTACGCCACCACCTATGACTATTACGGCACCCCCACCAGCGAGGGCGTGAAGGAAGTCATCTGGAGCGGCGGCAACCTGCCGGATGATGAGTATGACGAGTTCGTGCTGCGCGCCTATCTCACCCCCGGCCTCAAGACCGGCACGACGCTGTACTTCCCGGTTGTGCAGGAATGCCCGGATGGCGCGACCGAGCGCTGGATCGAGATTCCCGCCGAGGGCAAGAGCGCGGACGACTACGAGCTGCCCGCGCCCGGCGTGAAGCTGGTGCCGAAGAACTGAACCTTGCCTGACCACCGGCGTGCCCCACGGGCACGCCGGTTCCCCTTGCCGGACGAGACACCGTGCCCTTTGCCCTGCTGCCGCCGACACCGTTGCTCCGCCTCCTGCTGATACTTCTGGTCGCGGGTCTGGGCTGGACCTTGCCCAGCCGCCCGGCGCTGGCGCATGCCTCGCTGGTCGCGGCCAGCCCGGCGGATGGCGCGATGCTGGCGCAGGCGCCGGCAGGCTTTGCCCTCACCTTCAGCGAACCGACCTCGCCCCTGCTGCTGTCGCTGGTCACACCAGACGGCACCCGTCTGCCGCTGGACCGCTTCACCCTGCGCGACCAGACGCTGGAGATCGACGCTCCGCCCGGGCTTTCGCAGGGCACCCATGTGCTGAGCTGGCGGGTGATTTCCGAGGACGGTCATCCCGTCGGCGGCTCCGTCGTGTTCTCGATCGGCAGCCCAAGCATAACCGCGCCGGCGGCGGCCGAGGGCGCGGAGCCAAACGTTGCCCGCATGATCTGGGGTCTGCGCGCGCTGCTCTATGCCGGCCTGTTCGTCGGCATTGGCGGCGCCTTCTGCCTCGCCTGGCTCTCGGCACCCGCCCGCGCCGGCGAAACCTGGATCGGCGCCGCGCTGGTGCTCGCCGCGCTTGCCGCGCTCGCCTCCGGCGGCCTTCAGGGTGTGGACGCGCTGGAGGCGCCGCTGACCGGCCTTGGCCGGGCGATCATCTGGCAGACCGGCTTCGCCACCAGCTTCGGCCAGACCGTCATGGGGGCGTTGCTGGCGACGATCCTCGCCGGGTCCAGCCTCGCGACTACCGGCATTCCCGCGCGCTTTCTGTCTCTCCTCGCCCTTGTCACGCTGGGTGTCGCGCTTGCGGCGAGCGGCCATGCCGGCGCGGCTCCGCCGCAAGGGCTGACCCGGCCGGCAGTGTTCCTCCATGGCGTCGGCATCGCCCTGTGGGTCGGGGCGCTTCTCCCGCTCGCGCTGCTCTTTCGGCGCTCAGTGCCCGAGGCGGGCGCCGCCCTGTGCGGCTTCTCGGCCGTCATTCCCTTCGCTGTGCTGCCGCTGCTGGCATCCGGCCTGTTGCTGGCGATCATCCAGCTCGGCACCCCCGCCGCCTTGTGGGAGACGGCCTATGGGCGTGTGCTCGCGGCGAAGATCATCCTCGTGGCGGCGCTCCTCGCCCTCGCCGCCTATAACCGCCGGCGCCTCACCGAACCGGCGAAACGGGGCGAGCCCGACGCCCGCCGCCTTCTGGTGCGAACGATCCAGCTGGAGATCGCCCTCGTCCTTGCCATCTTCGCCCTCGCGGCACTCTGGCGCTTCACGCCGCCGCCGCGCGCCCTTGCCTTGGCCGCCGCCCAGCCGGCGCAGACCCATATCCACGCGCTGAAGGCGATGGCGGACCTCACCGTGACGCCGGGCCGGGCGGGACCGGTCGATGTCAGCCTCATGCTGATGACCGGCGAGTTCGGGCCGCTCGACGCCAAGGAGGTGACGCTGGTGCTGGCCAATCCCACCCTCGGCATTGAGCCGATCCGCCGCAAGGCCGAACGCCGCGACGGGCTGTGGCGCATCGATGGCATGGTCCTTCCCGCGGCCGGGGAATGGAGCGTGCGCATCGACATACTGATCAGCGATTTCGACATGACCCGCTTGGAGGGCACGCTGCACATCCGCCGCTGATCGAGGCGGCACACATCCCGGGCCACCCGAGGACCGGCTTCGAGGTCCGGTCAGCGCACCTTCAGGGACGCCGGCGCCGCTTGGGGGCGATCCTTGCGGGCGGCGTCGTCCATCAGCTCGTACCACATCGCGTTGAGCACGGCGAAGGCAGCCGCGAGCGGCAGGCCGAGGATCCAGGCGAAGTACCACATGACGTGTCTTCCTTCTTTCAGTAGGCGTGACCGGTGTCTTTGGCGATCGCCTGCACGTCCACCTTGCCCCAGAGCACTTTGTAGACCCAGCTCGTATAGGCGAGGATGATCGGCACGAAGATCAGCGCGCAGACCAGCATGATGAACAGGGTGAGATGGCTCGAGGAGGCGTCCCACACGGTGAGGCTGGAGCGCGGGTCGATCGAGGACGGCAGGATGAAGGGGAACATGGACAGCCCCACCGTCGCGATGATGCCGAAGATCGACACTGAGCTCATCAGCCAGGCAAAGCCGCCCTTGTTGGCCCGCAGCAGGATGAAGCTGCCCAGCGCGCCGGCAAGGCCCATGACGGGCGCGATCCACATCCAGGGATGCGCAGCGTAATTGGCGAACCACACGCCCGGCGCCTGCGCCACCGTCTTGGCGAGCGGGTTGGATGGGCCGGTGGTGACGATGGCGCTGGTGAATTCATAGCCGGCAATGCCGAACCAGAGCCACACGCCGCCGAGGATGAACAGGACGAGGGTGACGAGCGCCGCCAGCGAGCCGAGCGTGCGGGCGCGGGCGGCGATGACGCCGTCCGTCTTCAGCTCGATCCAGCCCGCGCCGTGCATCACCAGCATGGCGACGGACAGAAGGCCGGCGAGCAGGCCATAGGGGTTCAGCAGCTCGAACAGAGTCGTGCCGTCATAGAAGATGCGCAAATCGCCATCGAGGTGGAAGGGCACGCCCTGCAAGACGTTGCCGACCGCGACGCCCATCACCAGCGCCGGCACCAGCCCGCCGACGAACAGCGCCCAGTCCCAGCCCGCCCGCCAGGCCGCGCTCTCGCGCTTCGAGCGGTACTTGAAGCCGACCGGGCGCAGGATCAGCGCGAACAGGATGGCGAACATGGCGAGGTAGAAGCCGGAGAAGGACACGGCGTAGAGCGGCGGCCAGGCGGCGAAGATGGCGCCGCCGCCGAGGATCAGCCACACCTGATTGCCTTCCCAGGTGGGCCCGATGGCGTTGATGACCGTGCGCCGTTCGAGATCGGTGCGGGCGACGAAGGGCAGCAGCGTGGCCGTGCCGAGGTCGAACCCGTCCATGATGGCAAAGCCGATCAGCAGCACGCCAAGCAGCAGCCACCAGACAACGCGCAGGACGTCATAGTCGATGAGGGTATGGAGGATCATGGCCTCACTCCGCGGCGACGAGATGGGCGGGAAGGAGGGCGGCTTCCGGCGTATCGTCCGGCTCCGGCCCCTTGCGAATGGCGCGGATCATCAGCGCCATCTCGATGATGATGAGCACGGTGTAGATCGCCGCGAAGCCGAGAATGGTCGTCAGCACCGTGGCCGCGCCGAGATTCGAGACGGCGGCGGCGGTGGGCAGCACACCTTCGATGATCCAGGGCTGGCGGCCGATCTCCGCCACCACCCAGCCCATTTCCGCCGCGACCCAGGGCAGCGGGATGGCGAGCACGGCGAGCCAGAGCAGCGGGCGGTAACGATCGAGACTGCGCCGCGCCGAGAGCAGGAAGAAGGTGCCGGTCAGCAGGATGAAGAAGAAGCCGAGCCCGACCATGACGCGGAACGACCAGAACAGCGTCGGTACGCTCGGCACCGTGTCCCAGGCCGCGGCGGTGATCTGCTGCGGCGTGGCGGTGCGGGGATCGTCGACATGGCGCTTCAGCAGCAGCGCGTAGCCGAGATCGGCCCCGTGATCCTCAAAGGCCTTCTGCACGGCCGGGTCGATGGGTGCGCCCGGCGCCGTGGCGCGGATCTTCTGCAGGGCGTCGAAGGCGACAAGGCCGCTATTGATCCGGTCCTGCGCCTGGCCGACCAGCTCGTCGATGCCAGGCACGGTGGTGTCGAGCGAGCGGGTTGCGATCAGGCCCATCATCCACGGAATGCGCACCGCGTAATGGGTCTCGCGGTCCTCATTGCTCGGCAGGCCGAACAGGGTGAAGGCGGCCGGCGCCGGCTCGGTCTCCCACATCGCCTCGATGGCGGCGAGCTTCATCTTCTGGTGCTCGGTGGTGAGATAGCCGCTCTCGTCGCCCAGCACGACCACGGAGAGCGAGGCGGCGAGGCCGAAGGAGGCGGCGACCGTCATGGAGCGCTTGGCGAGTTCGATATGCCGGCCCTTCAGCACGTACCAGGCGGAGACTCCGAGCACGAAGAGCGAGGCGGTGACATAGCCGGCCGAAACGGTATGGACGAACTTCGCCTGCGCCACTGGGTTCATCAACACGGCGTAGAAGTCGCTCACCTCCATGCGCATGGTCTGCGGGTTGAAGGCCGAGCCCGTGGGGTTCTGCATCCAGCCATTGGCGATCAGGATCCACAGCGCCGACAGGTTCGAGCCGATCGCCACGCACCAGGTGGCGACGAGATGGCCGAGCCTGGAAAGCTTGTCCCAACCGAAGAAGAACAGGCCGACGAAGGTCGCCTCCAGGAAGAAGGCCATCAGCCCTTCAATGGCCAGCGGCGCGCCGAATATGTCGCCGACATAATGGCTGTAATAGCTCCAGTTCATGCCGAACTGGAATTCCATGACGATGCCGGTGGAGACGCCGAGCACGAAGTTGATGCCGAACAGCGTGCCCCAGAATTTGGTCATCTGGCGCCAGATCGGCCGCCCTGTCATCACATAGACGGTCTCCATGATGCCGAGCAGCATGGAGAGGCCGAGGGTGAGCGGGACGAACAGGAAGTGGTAGAGCGCGGTCATCGCGAATTGCAGACGCGACAGATCGACGACGTTGAGTTCCATCTTGGCGGCTCCGTTGGCCGGGTCTCTCGATAACGGCGCACCGCACGGGCACGGCGCAAGGCACGGCAGACCGCACGGCCGGAAGGCCACGGGCGCGTGATCGAATGGCGATGATGATGCGCTTGGTCCGTGACGAGCGCGGCAGAAGCGAGGGAATAAGCGCCAACCTAGTATGGCGCATGCCCCCTCAGAACTCTGTGAAACCGGGGTCCATGTGTCGCGACGATGTCCGCAGCTGTTGCTCGTTGCAGGGCCATGTTTATGGCCTCAGCCGGTCACGGCCTATCCGCAGGAGCCCTTAGACATTTGGTCCGAGGCCGGGAAATCACCATGGCGGGACCGCCAGTGCAGTTCTGGAGTCAGGCTGAGCTTGCGGCAGCGGCACAACTGTTCGGGACATCTGGCAAGGGCCGCCGCCATCTAGGCGAGCAAGGTCGCGACCCTGCCCCATGCGTTGAACAGGCCAGAGGATAGGCCTCAGGCAGCGTAAGTTTTGCGGATGCTGATCGAGCGGATCGTGCTGATGCCCGTCCAGGAGCGGGGCGAAATGTTCGCGGCATCGCATGGCGAACGTCGCACCATCCTCGCATGGACCGAGCGCCAGGCGCCGGGCAGGGCCGTTAAAACAACAAAACCCGCAGCCGAGGCTGCGGGTTTTGTCGCTGTTTTGGTTGCGGGGGCAGGATTTGAACCTGCGGCCTTCAGGTTATGAGCCTGACGAGCTACCGGGCTGCTCCACCCCGCGTCAGAGCCGGGGGCACCAGGGCGCCGCCGACGCCGGGTATCTAGCAATCCGCATGGGCAATTGAAAGGGGGGCAGCGTCGTTTTTGTCATCGCGCCGTCGCAGCCTGTGCCAAGATGGCCGCCAAACCGTTGCGCCGCAAGGACAAAGCGAGATGAGCGAAACTGTGCATGGCCGCCCTGCGTCCGCTGATACCCTGCCGCCAGCGCCCTCTCTCACGGTGTTCGCGGGTCCGTTCGCCCAGGCCGCCGGGGAGGCGGAGGCGGCTTTGGGGCTGGAAGACCCGGTGCGGGCGGTGCATGAGCTGCGCAAGGCGTTCAAGCGGCTGCGGGCGCTGCTGCGGCTGATCGGCGGCGAGCATCGCGGCGAGGCCAAGGCGTTGCGCGCGGCGCTGGGGGAGGCGGCGCGCCGGCTGGCCGGGGCGCGTGACACGCAGGCGCGGCGGGACGCGCTGACCGATCTCGCGGCAAAATCATACCTCACGCCAGCGGCGCATCGCGCGGCGGCCCGGGCGCTGGCGGCCGGCGGCGCGCATGAGGCGGTGGGGCTTGCGCCGCACCGGGAGGATCTTACCGCTCTCGTTGCCGCCTGCCGGGAGGCGGGGCCGCGTTTTGCCGCCCGCATGGACCGATCCGCGCTGCTGCGTGCCCTGCGCGATGAATATGCCCGCGGCCGGCGGCTTGTCCGCTCGATCGATCCCGGCGATCCCGAGAGCCTGCATGAGCTGCGCAAGGCGGTGGTGGCGCAGCGCTACCAGATGGAGCTGGTGAGCGAGGCCTGGCCGGCGCTCGGCAAGGTGTGGGTGGCTGAGCTGCAAAGGCTGCGCGACAAGCTCGGCAAGCATCAGGACCTCGCCGTGCTCGCCGCCGAACTCGCCGCTTTGCCGGCAGGGCGGCAAAGCTGGCGTCAGCCGCTGGCCGATGCCATCGCCGCGCGGCAGGCCCGGCTGGTGCTCTCCGCGCTGCGGCTGCACCGAAGGCTGTTCGCCGAGACGCCCCGCGCCTTCCGCCGCCGGCTCAAGGTCTATTTGAAAGCTGTATCCGAAAAGGAATAAAAGGGCGCGCCGGCCTGTCGCCTCACCGCACCTCGCCCCCGGAGCGCGCCCATGTTCGTCCGCCAGATGCATTATCTCGTCGCGCTCTCGCGCGAGAAGCATTTCGGCCGCGCCGCGCAGGCCTGCAACGTCACTCAGCCCACGCTTTCCGCCGGCATCCGCAAGCTGGAGGAGGAGCTGGGGCTGCCCATCGTGGTGCGTGGCCATCGCTTTCTCGGCTTCACCGCGCAGGGCGAGCGCGTGCTGGCCTGGGCGCGGCAGATCGCGGCGGATTATGAGAGCCTGCGGCAGGAGCGGGCGGAGACCGGGGCGCGGCTCTCCGGCACGCTGCGGCTCGGCGCCATCCCGGCCGCCACCGCCGCCGCGCCCGCGCTGCTGGCGCCATTCCGCGACCGCTTTCCCGAGGTGAAGGTGCAGATGCTCACGCTGAGCTCGGCGGCGATCCAGCGGGGGCTCGACGAGCTCGATCTCGATGCCGGCATCACCTATCTGGAAAACGAGCCACTGAACCGGGTGCGCCGGCTGCCGCTCTATGTCGAGCGCTATGTCTTCGTGACGCGGGCGGGGGAGCCGTTGGCGCGGCGCCGCTCGCTGCGCTGGGAGGAGGCCGCCCGGCAGCCGCTCTGCCTGCTCACGCCGGACATGCAGAACCGCCGCATCATCGATCATGTGATGGCGGAGGCCGGACTCGCCTCGCAGCCGGCGATCGAGACCAACTCCTTCATGGGCGTGTGGTCTTTCGTGCGGCGCGGGCCGTGGACCAGCATCGTGCCGGAGGCGAGTTTCCGTGGTCTTGGCGACGCCGGCGATCTCGTCGCCGTGCCGCTGGTCGATCCCGTCCATGTACAGCCGGTGGGTCTGGTGCTGACGGAGCGCGATCCGCTCAGTCCTGTGGCCGGCGCTTTGCTGAAATTCGCCCGTTCTTGGCGGAATGGCGCGGCTGGAGATGCAGATTTACTTGAGACTGATTTGAAATAGACGTTCTTCATCGGCGCCGTCTATCAATCGTTGCTTCCTTTCGATTTGCGCGCCAGCGCTCCGGCGGGCAGTCTCTCCCCATTGGTCCGGGGCGGTTCGCAGAGCTGATCCGGCCGATGTGGAGGATGCCCGCCGCACAGCGCTCCGATCCAGCGGCAAGCTGGAGCGCCTGCCGGTACCTAAGTCCGTGATGGCTTGAAGGGTCTGCCGTGCGCACGGCGGAAGCGTCCCCGCTTACCCCAGGAGAGGAGACGCCCCCATGGCGAAGGTTCTTTGCGTTCTTTACGACGATCCGATCGATGGCTACCCCACCAGCTATGCCCGCGACGACCTGCCGAAGATCGACCATTATCCCGGCGGCCAGACGCTCCCCACGCCGAAGGCGATCGACTTCACGCCCGGCACGCTGCTGGGTTCCGTCTCCGGCGAGCTTGGCCTGCGCAAATACCTGGAATCGCAGGGCCATACGCTGGTCGTGACCTCCGACAAGGATGGCCCGAACTCGGTGTTCGAGAAGGAACTGGTCGACGCCGATGTGGTGATCTCCCAGCCCTTCTGGCCGGCCTATCTCACGCCTGAGCGCATCGCCAAGGCGAAGAACCTCAAGCTCGCGCTCACCGCCGGCATCGGTTCGGACCATGTCGACCTGCAGGCGGCGATCGACCGCAACATCACGGTGGCGGAAGTCACCTACTGCAACTCGATCAGCGTCGCCGAGCATGTGGTGATGATGATCCTCGGCCTCGTGCGCAACTACATCCCCTCGCATGACTGGGCCCGCAAGGGCGGCTGGAACATCGCCGATTGCGTGGCGCATTCCTATGATCTGGAAGCGATGAGCGTCGGCACCGTGGCCGCCGGCCGCATCGGCCTCGCCGTGCTGCGCCGCCTCGCGCCCTTCGACGTGAAGCTGCACTACACCGACCGCCACCGCCTGCCGGAAGCGGTGGAGAAGGAGCTGAACCTCACCTTCCACGCCACGCGCGAGGAGATGTACCCGCATTGCGACGTGGTGACGCTCAACTGCCCGCTGCACCCCGAAACCGAGCACATGATCAATGACGAGACGCTGAAGCTGTTCAAGCGCGGCGCCTATATCGTCAACACCGCGCGCGGCAAGCTGTGCGACCGCGACGCCATCGCCCGCGCCATGGAGAGCGGGCAGCTGGCGGGCTATGCGGGCGACGTGTGGTTCCCGCAGCCGGCGCCGCAGGATCACCCCTGGCGCACGATGAAGTGGAACGGCATGACGCCGCACATTTCCGGCACCTCGCTGACCGCCCAGACCCGCTATGCGGCGGGCACGCGCGAGATCCTCGAATGCTTCTTCGAGGGCCGGGCGATCCGCGACGAGTACCTGATCGTGCAGGGCGGCGCGCTCGCCGGCACCGGCGCGCATTCCTACTCCAAGGGCAATGCCACCGGCGGCTCGGAAGAGGCGGCGAAGTTCAAGAAGGCGGGCTGACCCTCCGCCTCGACGGGCGGTGCTGGACGCGGCGCCGCCCGCTTCAATCCTGACGGCGCCGGCTGCGGCGCCGTCGCCCCCCGAACTTCCTCTCGGCGCCGGCCCTCGCGAGCTGGCGCCTTTCTTTTGCGGAATGGATCTCCGTCATCCCGGCCGAGCGCAGCGGAGAGCCGGGATCGCTGTCCATTCGTCTCGCGATCCCGGATCGTATCACGATCCCGGATCGGCCTTTCGGCCGTCCGGGATGACGATGGGGCGGGGTGCCGTTAACCGCCGACGGTGCGAAGATACCGGATGGGCCGCCCCGGCGCGACGGCCTGCGCGGCGCGCACGATCCCCTGCGCGTCCAGCCCGTAATGGCGGTAAATATCCACCAGCGTGCCGGTCTGGCCGAACTTCTCCACCCCCAGCGCCCGCGTGCGATGCCCGTGAACGGCGCCGAGCCAGCCGAGCGTCGCGGGGTGGCCGTCGACAAGGGTGACCAGAGCGCAGCCCGCTGGCACCTCGGCGAGCAGCGCCTCGACAGGGCTGGGCGGCGTCGGCGCCCCTTCCTCGCGCGCCCGCTGCGCCACGTTCCAGCCGGCATGGAGCCGGTCGGCCGAGGTGATGGCGAGCAGGCCCACATCGCGCCGGTCCTCCGCCATCAGCCCGACCGCCTCGATGGCTTCCGGCGCCAGCGCGCCCTGATAGGCGACGACTACCTGCGCGTTCGGCCCCGGCCGGCGCAGCCAGTAGCCGCCCTTGACGATGTCGGCCGCGAGCGCCGCGTTCATGGTGCGCGCGGGCTGGTCGATGGTGCGGGTGGAAAGCCGCAGATAGAGCGACTGGCCGTCCTCTTCCTGAAGATTCACCAGCCCGTGCCGCAGGATGACCGCGAGTTCGTCGACAAAGGCCGGCTCGAAGCTCGCCAGCCCGTCCTGTGCCATGCCGATCAGCGGGGTGGCGATGGACTGGTGCGCGCCGCCTTCCGGCGCCAGCGTCACGCCGGAGGGGGTGGCGGCGATGATGAAGCGGGCATCCTGGTAGCAGGCATAGTTCAGCGCATCGAGCCCGCGCTCGATGAAGGGATCGTAGAGCGTGCCGATGGGCAGCAGCCGCTCGCCGAACAGCGAATGGGAGAGGCCGAGCGCCGAGAGCATGATGAACAGGTTCATCTCGGCGATGCCGAGCTCCAGATGCTGGCCCTTGGGCGAAAATTCCCAATTGAAGGTGGAGGGGATGCGCTCCTTTTTGAACGTGTCCGCCAGTTCCTCGCGCGCGAACAGGCCGCGCCGGTTCACGAAGCCGCCGAGATTGGTCGAGACCGTCACATCCGGCGAGGTGGTGACGAGGCGGCTGGCGAAGGCGCTGTCCTGCTTGCCGATCTCGTTGAGGATCAGGCCGAAACCCTGCTGGGTCGACATCGCCGGCTGCAGCGGCACGTCGAGCGTCTCCGGCACGGCAATGCGCGGCGCCTGATGCCGGCGGGGGCCCTGGGCGTTGAAGGGCACGGCCTTCAGGAAAGCATCGAGCGTCGCGACGGGCAGTGTCAGCCCCTCGAACTTCTCCCATTCATGACCGGGGCGCACGCCGTGGCGGGCGCGCAGGCTTTCCACCTGCGCCGGTGTCATGAGACCGGCATGGTTGTCCTTGTGGCCAGCGAGCGGCAGGCCGAAGCCCTTGATGGTGTAGGCGATGAAGCAGACCGGTCGGTCATGGGTGCGGGCCTGCGCGAAGGCGTCGATCAGCGAGGGCAGATCATGCCCGCCGAGATTGGCCATGAGCGCGGCAAGTTCCTCATCCGTGCGCCGCTCGATCAAAGCGGTGACGGGGCCCTGATCGCCGATCTCGTCGAGCAGGCGCCTGCGCCAGGCCGCGCCGCCCTGGAAGGTGAGGGCGGAATAGAGCTGGTTGGGGCAGGAATCGATCCAGTCGCGCAGCTTCTCCCCGCCCGGCTCGGCAAAGGCGGCCTGCTGCAGGCGGCCATGCTTGAGGATGACGACGTCCCAGCCGAAATTGCGGAAAATGCTCTCGAAACGCTGCCAAAGCCCTTCGCGCACCACGGCATCAAGGCTCTGGCGGTTGTAATCGACGATCCACCAGGTGTTGCGCAGGCCGTGCTTCCAGCCTTCCAGCAGCGCCTCGAAGATGTTGCCCTCGTCCATCTCGGCATCGCCGACGAGCGCGATCATCTTGCCTTCCGGCCCATGGCCGAGCCCCTTGGCGGTCAGGTAATCCTGCACCAGAGAGGCGAACAGCGTCTGCGCGACGCCGAGGCCGACGGAGCCGGTGGAGAAATCGACGTCGTCCACGTCCTTGGTGCGGGAGGGGTAGGACTGCGCGCCCTTATAGCCGCGGAAGTTCTCCAGCTTCGCCCGCGTCTGGTTGCCGAGCAGATACTGGATGGCGTGGAAGATCGGGCTGGCATGGGGCTTCACCGCCACCCGGTCTTCCGGCCGCAGCGCGTTGAGATAGAGCGCGGTCATGATGGTGGCGAGCGAGGCGGAGGAGGCCTGATGGCCGCCGACCTTCAGCCCGTCGACATTGGGCCGGATGTGGTTGGCGTTGTGGATGGTCCAGGTCGCCAGCCAGAGGATCTTGCGCTCCAACTCCTCCAGCAGCGCGAGATCGGCGGTGTAGGCGGTGGGCGTGTCGGCGATCGACTTCTGGGCGGCCATGCGCGCGCTCCCGGTGACGCTAGGTTAATCAGGCTAGCGCCGTTACCGTGCGCGATGCAGCTATTCTTGGCCAGTCACACGGTCTAGATTGGTGAAATCAGCCACCATGGCGGGGTTCCAAGGTGATTCATGCCAGACGCCGTCGATGCCATCGACCGCCGCATCCTCGCCGCGCTGCAGCAGGATGCCCACATCACCATGGAGAAGCTCGCCGCTCTCGTGGGGCTGTCGCCCTCGCCTTGCGCAAGGCGGGTGCGCAACCTCGAGGCGGCCGGCGTCATCAAGCGCTATGTGGCGGTGGTCGATCAGGACAAGATCGGCCTGCCGATCAGCGTCTTCGCCTCCATCAAGCTGGAGCGCCAGCGCGAGGATGAGCTCGACCGCTTCGAGAAGGCCATTGCCCGCTGGCCGGAGATCGTCGAGTGCTATCTGATGACCGGCCAGCGCGATTACCTTTTGCGCATCGTGGTCAAGGACTTGCCGGCCTATGAGGCCTTCCTCAAGCGCACGCTGACGCGGCTCGACGGTGTCGCCTCGATCGAATCCAGCTTCGCGCTGAGCCAGGTGAAGCACGCGCAGGGCCTGCCGATCGAGTGAGGTGTCCCGTAACGGGTTGCTCTGGGCGGGAGGGGGTGCCTATCCTGCCGGCCCTTCTCGACGCGCGAGGCGACATGAGCAAGAGCGAGACCGGCCGTATCCGCATTGGCGTTGGCGGCTGGACCTTCGAGCCGTGGCGCGGGGCGTTCTATCCCGAGGGCCTGACGCAGAAGCGCGAGCTGGAATATGCCGCGTCCAAGCTCACCGCCATTGAGATCAACGGCACCTATTATGGCTCGCAGAAGCCGGCGAGCTTCGCGAAGTGGTATGATGAAACCCCCGAGGATTTCGTCTTCACGCTGAAGGGCCCGCGCTTCACCACCAATCGCCGGGTGCTCAGCGAGGCCGGCGAGTCCGTCGAGCGGTTCCTGTCCAGCGGCGTGACCGAGCTGAAGCACAAGCTGGGGCCGATCAACTGGCAGTTCATGGCGACGAAGAAGTTCGACCCGGCCGATTTCGAGGGCTTTCTCAAGCTCTTGCCGAAAAGCGTCGAGGGCCGCGACCTCCGCCACGCGGTGGAGGTGCGCCATGACAGCTTCAAGAATGCCGAGTTCGTGGAGATGGCGCGGGCCTATGGCGTCGCGGTCATCGTCGCCGGGGATTCGGAATTTCCCTCCATCGCTGATGTGACGGCGCCCTTCGTCTATGCGCGGATCATGGGGACGCAGGAGGACGAGGCGCAGGGGTATAAAAATACCGCGCTCGATCATTGGGCCGGTATCGCCAAGGCGTGGGCGCAGGGCGAGACGCCGGGGCCGCTCGCCAACCAACTGCTCGCGCCGGCGGCGGAGACAACGCCGCGCGACGTTTTCCTCTTTGTCATCAGCGGCTTCAAGCCGAAGAACCCCGCCGCCGCGATGGCGCTGATCGAGCGGGTTTAGGCGAAAGACGTCATCCCGGACGGCCGCAGGCCGATCCGGGATCGCGTCGGAAGTCGTTCTCGTCAAAAGCGTGGATGGCCGGGCCAAGCCCGGCCATGACATTATGAGGGGCGATGCCTCACTTACCCGTCGGCCAGCGCCAGTCGCGCACTTCCGGCAGGTCGATACCGTGGGCGCGGATGTAGCGGGCGTGCTCGGCCAGCTTGTCGCGGATCGCCTGCTGCACATAGGCGTCGCGGGCGAGCTTGGGCACCCGGTCGATCACGTCGTCCACGAGGTGGAATCGGTCGAGCTTGTTGCGCACCACCATGTCGAAGGGCGTCGTGGTCGAGCCCTCCTCGATATAGCCGCGCACATGCATGTTGTCGTGGTTGGTGCGGCGATAGGCGAGGCGGTGGATGAGCCAGGGATAGCCGTGATAGGCGAAGATCACCGGCTTGTCGGTGGTGAACAGCGCGTCGAACTCCGCGTCGGAAAGCCCATGCGGGTGCTCGGATTTCGGCTGCAGCGTCATCAGGTCGACGACGTTGACGACGCGCACCTTGAGGTCGGGGAAATAGCCGCGCAGCAGGTCCACGGCGGCCAGCGTCTCCAGCGTCGGGACATCGCCGGCGCAGGCCAGCACGACATCCGGCTCGCCGCCCCGGTCATTGCTCGCCCATTCCCAGATGCCGATGCCGGTCGAGCAATGGTTGATCGCCGCATCCATGTCGAGCCATTGCGGCGCGGGCTGCTTGCCGGCGACGATGACGTTCACCCGGTTCCAGCTCTTCAGGCAATGCTCGGTGACGCAGAGCAGGGTATTGGCGTCCGGCGGGAGATAGACGCGCACGATCTCCGCCTTCTTGTTCACCACATGGTCGATGAAGCCGGGGTCCTGATGGCTGAAGCCATTATGGTCCTGCCGCCAGACATGCGAGGTGAGAAGGTAATTGAGCGAGGCGATGGGGCGGCGCCACTCCACTTCGCTGGCTGTTTTCAACCACTTGGCGTGCTGGTTGAACATCGAGTCGATGATGTGGATGAAGGCCTCGTAGCAGGAAAACAGGCCGTGGCGTCCGGTAAGAAGATACCCTTCCAGCCAGCCCTGGCACATATGCTCCGACAGGATCTCGGTGACGCGCCCATCGAGCGCCAGACGGTCGTCGCCGGGGATGGTCTCGGCGTTCCAGGCGCGGTTGGTCACCTGGAACAGCGCCTGCAGCCGGTTCGACGCCGTCTCGTCCGGGCCGAAGACGCGGAAATTGCGGGTGGCAAGGTTAGCCTTCATCACGTCGCGCAGGTAAGTGCCCATGATCGCTGTGGATTCCAGCTCCACCGCGCCGGGTGACGGCACCTTCACGGCGTAATCCGTGTAGTCCGGCAGGCGCAGCGGGCGGCGTAGCACGCCGCCATTGGCGTGCGGGTTGGCGCTCATGCGCTTTTCGCCCGCGGGCGCGGTGGCGGCGATCTCCGGCAGGAGTTTGCCGGTATCATCGAACAGTTCCTCCGGCCGGTAGCTCTTCAGCCAGTCTTCCAGCAGGGTCAGATGCTCCGGCGTCGACATGTCGGAGAACGGCACCTGATGCGAGCGCCAGGTGCCCTCCGCCTTCTTGCCGTCGACGAGCTTCGGCCCGCTCCAGCCCTTGGGGCTGCGCAGGACGATCATCGGCCAGCGCGGACGCTCGCTAACCCCTTGCTCGCGCGCGGCTTTCTGGATCTCGGCGATCCTGGCGAAGGCCTCGTCCATCGCCGCCGCCATGAGCTGGTGCATGGTGGCGGGGTCGTCGCCCTCGACGAAGATCGGCTCATGGCCATAGCCGACCATCAGCGCCCGCAATTCCTCATGCGGGATGCGGGCGAGCACGGTGGGGTTGGCGATCTTGTAGCCGTTGAGGTGCAGGATCGGTAGTACCGCACCGTCACCCACCGGGTTCAGGAACTTGTTGCCATGCCAGGAGGTGGCGAGCGGCCCGGTTTCCGCCTCGCCATCGCCGACCACGCAGGCGACCACGAGATCGGGGTTGTCGAGCACGGCGCCATAGGCGTGGCTTAGCGAATAGCCGAGCTCGCCGCCCTCATGGATGGAGCCCGGCGTCTCCGGCGCGGCGTGGCTGGGAATGCCGCCGGGGAAGGAGAACTGCCTGAAAAACCTGCACAATCCCTCCTCGTCCTGGGAGATGTCGGGGTAGAGTTCGCTGTAGGTGCCCTCCAGATAGGTCGAGGCGACCACGCCCGGCGCGCCATGGCCGGGGCCGGCGATGAACAGTATATTGTTACCTCTCTCGCGGATGATGCGGTTGAGGTGGACATAGATGAAATTGAGCCCCGGCGTGGTGCCCCAATGGCCCAGCAGGCGCGGCTTAACATGCTCCAATGTCAGCTTTTCCCGCAGCAGCGGGTTGCCGAGCAGGTAGATCTGGCCGACCGAGAGGTAATTGGCGGCGCGCCACCAGGCGTTCATGCGGTCGACGAGGTCGGCACTCAGCGGAGCCGGGGCGGGTGCAGGCTCATGGGTCATCGTGTCGGTCTCCTAAAGGGCGGTTCAGGATCGTGGAGCGTCAGTGCAGTCAGGTGGAGTGTCAGTGCAGTGTGGTGACCAGTCAGGCCGGTGAGGCCGGTGTGGACAGGCCGGGAAGCAGCACCGCCGCCCCCTGGAAGCGGCCGGCGCGCAGATCGGCCAGCGCCTCGTTGGCGCGGGCCAGCGGGTAGGTCACCGTGGTTGCCCGCACCCCGGCCACCGGGGCGAGGGCGAGGAACTCGGTGGCGTCCTCGCGCGTGAGATTGGCGATGGAGAGTAACTGTCGCTCTTCCCACAGGATGGAATAGGGGAAGGACGGGATGTCGCTCATATGGATCCCGCCGCACACCACGCGCCCGCCCTTGCGCACGGCGCGCAGCGCGGCCGGCACCAGCGCGCCGACGGGGGCGAAGATCAGGGCGGCGTCGAGCGGCACCGGCGGCGCCTCCTCCGACGCTCCCGCCCACACCGCGCCGAGGGAGAGGGCGAGCCCCTGCGCCGCGCTGTCGCCAGCACGGGTGAAGGCATAGACCTCGCGCCCCTGAAAGCGGCAGACCTGCGCGATGAGATGGGCGGCGGCGCCGAAGCCGTAAATGCCGACGCGGCGGGCCTCGCCGGCGAGCTTCAGCGTGCGCCAGCCGATCAGCCCGGCGCACATCAGCGGCGCGGCCGCCACGGGATCGTCGAAGCCGTCGAGCGGGAAGCAATAGGCGGCGTCGGCGACCACATGGGTGGCGAAGCCCCCGTCGCGGGTGTAGCCGGTGAACAGCGGGTCGTCGCAGAGGTTTTCGCGATGGCACATGCAATAGGGGCAGGTGCCGCAGCTATGGCCGAGCCAGGGGATGCCGACGCGCCGGCCGATCCCCGGCGTCGTCACGCCCTCGCCCAGCGCCTCGACAATGCCGACGATCTCATGGCCGGGCACGATGGGCAGTGGCCCCGGCGGCAATTCGCCGTCGACGACGTGGAGATCGGTGCGGCAGACGGCGCAGGCCTCCACCCGCACACGGATTTCGCCCGGCCCCGGCTGGGGCAGCGCGCGCTCCTCCAGACGGAGCGGGGCGCCATGGGCGTGCAGCACCATGGCCAGCATCCGGCCCGCAATGGTCTCGCCTGTCATGGCCATTCCTTCGCTGCGCCCGCGAGGAGCTTAATGCGCGACAACGGCCTTCCACCATGCGCAGTACCCCGCACCTGATGTGTAGCCGGCGAATGATCCTGTGGACCGCCCCATCATGCACGGCTGGCGCGGCGCGGAATTGACACGGGTCAAGGACGACCTTGTCGCGCCGGCTACAGTGCGCCGCGGGGCATACAGAGGTCGACGCCATGGCGAATATGATGAAGGCGGCGGTGGTCCGCGCATTCGGCAAGCCGCTCACCATCGAGGACGTTCCCGTACCGGTTCCCGGTCCCGGCGAGGTGCTGGTGAAGGTGGTCGCCTGCGGCGTCTGCCATACCGACCTGCACGCCGCCGATGGCGACTGGCCGGTGAAGCCGTCCCCGCCCTTTATCCCCGGCCATGAGGCGGCCGGCTATGTCGCCGCGCTCGGGCCGGGCGTCACCGGGCTGAAGGAGGGTGATCCGGTCGGCGTCGCCTGGCTGCACGATGCCTGCATGTGCTGCGAGTATTGCGAGACCGGCTGGGAGACGCTGTGCGAGCACCAGCACAATACCGGCTATAGCTGCGATGGCGGCTTCGCGGAGTATGTCATCGCCGCCGCGCCCTTCGTGGCGCGCCTGCCCGAGGGCGTCGATTTCGCCGCCATGGCGCCGATCCTGTGCGCTGGCGTCACCACCTATAAGGGGCTGAAGGAAACCGAGGCCAAGCCCGGCGAATGGGTGGCGATCTCCGGCGTCGGCGGGCTCGGCCATATCGGCATCCAATACGCCAAGGCGATGGGCCTGCATGTGGTGGCGCTCGACATCGCCCCGGAAAAGCTGGCGCTCGCCCGCGAGGCCGGCGCCGATCTGGCGGTCGACGCCTCGTCGCCCGACGCGGTGGCGGAAATCCTCAAGGTCACCGGCGGCGGCGCCCATGGCGTGCTGGTCACGGCGGTCTCGCCGCCGGCTTTCAATCAGGCGCTGAGCTATGTGCGGCGCAAGGGCACGGTGAGCCTGGTCGGCCTGCCGCCCGGCCATTTCGCCACGCCGATCTTCGATGTGGTGCTGAAGCGCATCACCGTGCGCGGCTCCATCGTCGGCACGCGGCGCGATCTCGCCGAATCCGTCGCCTTCGCCGCCGAGGGCAAGGTGAAGGCCGAGATTCATAAGGCGCCACTGGAGAGCATCAATGATATCTTCGATGCGCTGAAGGCCGGCAAGGTCGATGGCCGCATGGTGCTCGATTTCACCTGACGTGGGCCGAGGCGCGCGAAGGGTCTGGCCAGGGGTGGCGGATTGACGGCGGCGCTTCCATGCGGGTGGGCGCCGCCCCTTAAGTCCTTAAGGGAGGTCTGATGTCCGTTCGGCCGTCACGCGGGCGTAACCGCGCGCTTGCATTCATTCTGGCGGGGGCGTTGCTGGCCCTGCTGGTCCCCGCCACGCCCGCCGCGGCGCAGGAGAGCGGGCTGAAAGCGCGCCTGCAATCGCTGGTCGACCGTTTCAACGGGCGGGCCCTGCCGGCCGAGTTCTTCAAGACCAATGGCCGGCTCGAATCCGAGCAGGTGCTGATCGCCTCGAAATTCGCCGGGCGGGTGGCGCAGGTGCTGGTCGAGGAAGGCCAGACCGTGGATCAGGGCGTTGAGATCGCCCGCATGGACACGACCGAACTCAACGCCCAGCTCACCGGCGCGCAGGCCGATGTGCGCCGCGCCGAGAAGGCCATCGCCGAAGCCGAGGCCTCCATCACCCAGCGCGAGGCCGAGCGCGTGCTGGCCGAGCAGGAATATGAGCGCGCCGCCAAGCTGAAGCAGAGCGGGTTCGGCACCATCCAGTCGGCCGATACACGCCAGAGCCAGCTCAATGTCGCCATTGCCGCGCAGAAGGCGGCGGAAGCCTCGCTCGCCGAGGCTGACGCGAGCGCCGACACGGCACGGGCCGAGGTGGCGCGCATCCAGTCGCAGCTCGACGATGCCGTGCTCAAGGCGCCCCGGCGCGGGCGGGTGGAGTACAAGCTGGTGCGCACCGGCGAGGTGGTGGCGGCGGGCGCGCCCATTGTCACCCTGCTCGATCTCGGCGATGTCTACATGACCGTGTTCCTGCCGGCGCGTGTCGCCGGGCGGCTCGGCATGGGCAGCGAGGCGCGCATCGTGCTCGATCCCGCGCCCGATTACGTCATCCCCGCCACGGTGAGCTTCGTCGCCTCCGGCGCGCAGTTCACGCCGAAGACGGTGGAGACTTCCGACGAGCGCGAAAAGCTGATGTTCCGGGTCAAGCTGCGGCTCGCCTCGGACCTGCTCCGGCAATATGAGGACCGGGTGAAGACCGGGGTGCGCGGCGTCGCCTATGTGCGCACCGCCCCTGACGCCACCTGGCCCGACTGGCTCAACATCAAGCTGCCGCAATGACCGCCGGGGAGAGCGCGCCAGCGGGCGCTGTGCTGACGCTTCGCGGCGTCACCCATCTCTATGGCACGACGCATGCGCTGGACGGGGTGGACCTTGCCATTCCCGCCGGCTGCATGGCCGGGCTGATCGGCCCGGACGGCGTCGGCAAATCCACCCTGCTCTCGCTCGCCGCCGGGGTGACGCGGCTGCAAAGCGGCACGCTGGAGGTGCTGGGCGGCGACATGACGCTGGCCTCCTGGCGCCGGCAGGCCGGCGCGCGCATCGCCTTCATGCCGCAGGGGCTGGGGCGCAACCTCTACCCGACGCTGTCGGTGGCGGAAAATCTCGATTTCTTCGGCCGGCTGTTCGGGCAAGGAGCGCAGGAGCGGGCCGAGCGCATCGCCGAACTCATCGCCGCGACGGGGCTGGCAAAGTTCGCCGACCGCCCGGCGGGCAAGCTCTCCGGCGGCATGAAGCAGAAGCTCGGTATCTGCGCGGCGCTGATCCACGATCCCGACCTTGTTATTCTCGACGAGCCGACCACCGGCGTTGATCCGCTGTCGCGCCGGCAGTTCTGGGAGCTGATCGACCGGCTGCGGGCGCGCCGCCTGTCCATGAGCGTCCTCGTCGCCACCGCCTATATGGAGGAGGCCGAGCGCTTCGACTGGCTGGCGGCGATGAACGCCGGTAAGGTGCTGGCCACCGGCAGCCCGGCGCAGATCCGCGAGAAGGCGGGTGCGGCGACGCTGGAAGCCGCCTTCATCGCTTTGCTGCCGGAAGAAGAGCGCGCGCAGGCCGGCGGCATGCCCGATCTGCCGCCTTGGCCGAGCGAGGGCCCGCCCGCCATCGAGGCGACCGGGCTTACCCGCCGCTTCGGTGATTTCGTCGCGGTGGACCATGTGAATTTCCGCATCGAGAAGGGCGAGATCTTCGGCTTTCTCGGCTCGAATGGCTGCGGCAAGAGCACCACGATGAAGATGCTCACCGGCCTGCTGCCGGCGAGCGAGGGCGAGGCCAAGCTGTTCGGCGCGCCGATGGCGGGCGGCGACATGGCGACCCGCAAGCGCGTCGGCTACATGTCGCAGGCCTTCTCGCTCTATGCCGAACTCACCGTGCGGCAGAATCTCGATTTGCACGCGCGTCTGTTCGAGATCCCCGACGGGCCGGCCCGCATTGCCGAGATGGAGGCGCGCTTCGATCTCGCCGATGTCGGCGATGTGCGGCCGGACAGCCTGCCGCTCGGCATCCGCCAGCGCCTGCAGCTCGCCGTGGCGCTGATCCACCGGCCGGAAATCCTCATCCTCGACGAGCCGACCTCGGGCGTCGATCCGGTGGCGCGCGACGGCTTCTGGCGCGAGCTGATCAAGCTCGCGCGCGAGGATGGCGTGACGATCTTTCTCTCCACCCATTTCATGAACGAGGCCGAGCGCTGCGACCGCATCTCGCTGATGCATGCCGGGCGGGTGCTGGCGGTCGGCACGCCGCAGGAGCTGAAGCACGCGCGGGGCATGGACAGCCTGGAAGAAGTGTTCATCGCCGTGCTGGAAGAGGCCGGCATGGGCCGCGAGGAGGGGGCGGTGGAGCTGGCCACCCGGCCCGCCCATGTCACCCGCTCGCGCCGCTTCGATCCCGGTCGGCTCTGGGCCTATGCCTGGCGCGAGGCGCTGGAACTGATGCGCGACCCGGCACGCCTCGCCTTCGCGCTGCTCGGGCCGCTGTTGCTGCTCTTCACCTTCGGCTACGGCATCTCCTTTGATGTCGAGAACCTGCCCTATGCGGTGCTGGACCAGGACCAGAGCGCGCAGAGCCGGCAATTGCTGGAGAGCTTCGAGGGCTCGCGCTATTTCGAGCGCCACGCGCCCATCGCCTCGTCCGACGAGCTCGACCGGCGCCTCGCCAATGGCGAACTGAAGCTCGCCATCGAGGTGCCGCCGGATTTCGGCCGCGACCTGCTGCGCGAGCGCGCGCCGGAAGTGGGCGTGTGGGTGGACGGGGCCATGCCGTTCCGCGCCGAAACCACGCGCGGCTATGTGCAGGGCATCAGCCAGAGCTACCTTTCGGACGCGCAGATGCGCACGCAGGGGACCGAGACCTCGCTCTACCCGATCTCGGTCGAGCCGCGCTACCGCTACAATCAGTCGTTCAAGAGCGTGAACGCCATGGTGCCGAGCGTCATCATGCTGATGCTGGTGCTGATCCCCGCCATCACCACCGCGCTCGGCGTGGTGAAGGAGAAGGAGAGCGGCTCCATCGCCAATTTCCAGTCGACGCCGGTGACCAAGGTGGAGTTCCTGCTCGGCAAGCAACTGCCCTATGTCGGCGTCGCCTTCTTGAGCTTCATCACGCTGGTGATCGCCGCGCAGCTGGTGTTCGACGTGCCGGTGAAGGGCTCGCTGCCGACGCTGGCGCTCGGCTCGCTCATTTATGTCTGCGCCACCACCGGCTTCGGCCTCTTGGTCTCGAGCTTTGTGTCGAGCCAGGTGGCGGCGGTGTTCGCCACCGCGATCATCGCCATCATCCCGGCGGTGAATTTCTCCGGCCTCTTGGTGCCGGTGTCCTCGCTCTCGGGAGCGGGGCGCTATATGGGCCTCGCCTTCCCCGCCTCCTGGTATGAGCAGGTGAGCGCCGGCACCTTCACCAAGGGGCTGGGCTTCAGCGATCTGTGGTGGGACATCGCGGTGACCGGGCTGCTGGCGCTGGCCTATATCGGCGCGGCGATGGCCGCGTTGCGCAAGCAGGGAGCCTGAGCATGATCGCCTCGCTCAAGCGCATCTGGCGGCTCGGCATCAAGGAGCTGTACAGCCTCAAGGCCGATCCGGTGCTGGCGGCGCTGATCGTCTACACCTTCACCATCGCCATCTACACGGTGGCGTCCGGCGCCAAGTTCGAGGTGGAGAACGCCGCCGTGGCGGTGGTGGACGAGGACCACACCGCGCTCTCGCGCCGGATGCGCGACGCGCTGCTGAAGCCCTTCTTCAAGGAGCCGGTGCTGATCGAGGCCAGCGAGGTCGACCGGGCCATGGATGAGGGACGTTTCGTCTTCGTGGTCAGCATCCCCCCGAAATTCGAGCATGACGTGATCGCCGGGCGCGACCCGGTGGTGCAGCTCGACATCGACGCCACCGCCATGTCGCAGGCCGGCAATGGCGCGACCTATATCCAGAGCATCCTGTTGCAGGAGGTGGCGGCGGCCTATCCCTCCTCCACCGGCACGGCGCCGGTCAGCGTCGTCACCCGCGCCAAGTTCAACCCGAACCTGAAATCCGAATGGTTCAACGCGGTGATGCAGGTCATCAACAACGTGACCATGCTGGCGGTGATCCTGTGCGGGGCGGCGCTGATCCGCGAGCGCGAGCACGGCACGCTGGAGCACCTCTTGGTGATGCCGGTGACGCCGACCGAGATCATGCTGGCCAAGGTCTGGGCCAACGGCCTCGTCATCGTGGTGGCGGCGACGCTGTCGCTGATCTTCGTGGTGCAGCAGCTGCTCGGCGTGCCGATTGGCGGCTCGGTCACGCTCTTCGTGGCCTCCATGCTGGTCTACCAGTTCTCGGTGACCTCGCTCGGCATCCTCATCGCCACGGTCTCGACCTCGATGGGCCAGTTCGGCCTGATCGTCATGCCGGTGCTCATCATGATGAACCTGCTGTCGGGCTCGACCACGCCGATGGAGAGCATGCCGGAGGTGCTGCAATATGTGATGCAGCTCTCGCCCTCGACCCATTTCGTCGCGCTGTCGCAGGCGATCCTCTATCGCGGGGCGGGGATGTCCATCATCTGGCCGCAGATCCTGGCGCTGGTCGTGATCGGCGGGGCGTTCTTCACCCTCGCCCGGCTGCGATTCCGCCGGGCGTTGCAGGCGGCGCAATAAGCCATTCACCCCCTTGCGCGGGGGTGAGCGGGCCCGTCTAATCCCTTGCTGCCGGCGGCAAGGACCAAGGCGAAGCGGGAGGTGAGCCCTTTGACAGGGCGCCATCCGTTCCTGCCGCGGAGACCTTCATGCCGACCGATGCCGCCGTCCATCCCCTCGCGCTGTTCCGTCTCGCCGCCGAGCCCTATTACCGGCCGATGGCGGACGAGATCGCCATCTTCGAGGCCGCCTTCGCCCATCGCCTGCCGGTGATGCTGAAAGGCCCGACCGGTTGCGGCAAGACGCGCTTTGTCGAGTACATGGCCTGGCGGCTCGCCCGCCCGCTGGTCACCGTCGCCGCGCATGAGGACATGACGGCGGCCGATCTTGCCGGGCGCTTCCTGCTCAATCCCGAAGGCACGGTCTGGCAGGACGGGCCGCTGACGCTGGCGGTGCGCCATGGCGGGCTGTGCTATCTCGACGAGATCGTCGAGGCGCGGCAGGACACCACCGTCGTCATCCACCCGCTGACCGATGCGCGGCGCGTGCTGCCGCTGGAAAAGCGCGGCGAGCTGATCGCCGCCCATGCCGATTTCCAGCTCGTGATCTCCTACAACCCCGGCTACCAGAGCGCGGTGAAGGATTTGAAGGAGTCCACCAAGCAGCGCTTCATCGCCATCGACTTCGACTATCCCTCAGCGCCGCTGGAGGTCGAGATCGTCGCCCGCGAGGCGGGGGTGGACGAGGGGCTGGCGCAGGTGCTGGTGGCCATCGCCGCCGCCTCGCGCCGGCTGCGCGGGCAGGGGCTGGATGAGGGTGCCTCCACCCGCATGCTGATCCATGCCGGGCGGCTCGCTTGCGCCGGCGTGCCGCTGGAGGCGGCGGTGAACGCGGCGATCGTGCTGCCCATCACCGATGATGCGGATGTGCGCGCGGCGCTGCGCGCGGCGATTTCCGCATGTCTGCCGTGACGCTGACGGCGCGCGGGCCGGCCGCCGGGCGCCTCGCGACCCTGCTCGCCGGGCGCGAGACCTTGCGCGTCTCGCTGGATGCGGCGGCGGCGCGCTTTGCCGCCCGCCATGGTGATCCGGCGGGCGAGGTATGGTCCGAGGGGGCGCTGGCGCTGCTCACCGCCAATGCCGGGGCCGGGGCGCTGCTGGCCTATGCGCGCCTTGGCGAGGGGGGTGGCCTTGGTCCGTCCACCCTTCTCGCCGCTGCCGAGGGCGCGATGCGGGTCTGCCGGCTGGCCGGCGGGCGGGCGGCGGAAGCGACGCTGGAGGCGTGCGCGCGGCTGCGGCCGGCAGGCGAGGCGGCGGATTTCTGGGCCGCTTTCGCGCGGCTCGCGGAAGGCGCGCCCGATGAGGTCGCGCCGTTCGCGGCGCGGGCCGAGCAGGTGTGGCGGCCGGGGCAGGGCGCGGCCTTCCGGCATTTCGTCGAGACGGGGCTGAAGGCGGCCGGCCGCAGCGCGGCGCGTCGGCGGGCCTTCTTCGCGCTGGAGGACCCGCTGGCGCTCGGCCTCGTCGCCCGGCTTGGCGCGGCGCTGGGGCTTGAGGATATGGACGGCCAGCTGCGCCGCGTGCTCTTGGCGCTTTGGGGTGGGGCGCCGCAGCTTCAGGCCCTGCCACCGCCGCCGCCCGGCGCGGCGCAGCGGGTGAACATCGCCGGCTCCGTGCTGCGCCTACCCGCCGCGTGGCCGGCGCTCGACGCCGAGGGCGCGCGCCATCTCTATCTCGCCAGCGCGGTGCATGCCGGGGCGCATCTGTTCTTCGGCAATCCGCGCTTTGCCGTGGGCAAGGACAAGCCGATCCAGATCGCGCTGGCGACGCTCATTGAGGACGCGCGCATCGAGCATCTGGCGCTGCGGCTCTATCCGGGCCTGCGCCGGCTCTGGGCGCCCTATCACCGGGCGAGCGCCGAGGATGGGCCGACGGTTCACGCGCTGCTGGCGCGGGCGGCGCGCGGGCTGTTCGATCCGGCCTATCGCGATCCCGACGCGCTGGTGGAGAAGGCGCAGGCGCTGTTTGGCGATGCCGCGGGCCGGCTGGACGATCCCGCCATCAGCCGCGAGATCGGCACGCGGCTCGCCAATGATATCGGCCAGCGCCGCCTGCGCTTCGACGCGCGCGGCCATGTGGTCGAGCCGGCCTATCGCGATGACGGGCTGGGGCTGTGGGATTTTTCGCAGGTCGATCCGCAGGTGACGGCCGAGGTCGAGATGATGGTCGAGGCCGCGCGGATCGAGCGGCGGGAGGGCGAGGATGGCAAGCCCGACGCGCCGCCCTCGCCCTCGGCTGGGCGGGCGCGGCCGGTGAGCGCGGCGGCGGAGGGCGTCACGCTCGCCACCTATCCGGAATGGGACGCGCAGGCCGGCATCGAGCGGCCGGACTGGGTGACGGTGAAGGCCATGCCGCCGGTCGAGGGCGACACGCGGGCCCTGCGCCGGGCGCTGGACGAGGCCGCGCCGCTGCGCGCCCGCATCGCCCGGCTGGTCATGGCGGCGAAGCTCGGTCGCCCGAGCCGGCTGACGCGCCAGAGCGAGGGGCACGAACTCGACATCGACGCGGTGATCGCCGAGGCCATCGCCCGCCGGGCGGGGGAGGTGCCGGAGCTGCGGGTGTTCCGCTCGTCCGTGCTGGCCCGGCGCGATCTTGCCGTGCTGGTGCTGATCGACATCTCGCAGTCCACGCGTGATCGCCTCGCCGGCGGGCTCAGCGTGCTCGACGTGGAAAAGCTCGCCGTCGCTTTGCTGGCCGAGGCGCTGGCGGGGCTCGGCGACCGCTTCGCGCTGATGGGCTTCGCCTCAAACGGGCGCGGCGAGGTGCGGGTGCATCCCGTGAAGGGCTTTCACGAGCCGTGGGAGGCGGAAGGCTTTGCCCGGCTCGCCGGTCTCGGTTCGGGCCTGTCCACAAGGCTCGGCGCCGCGCTGCGCCATGCCGGGGCGGAGATCGCGCGCGTGCCCAGCTTCCGCAAGCTGGTGCTGGTGCTCACTGATGGCGAGCCGTCCGACATCGACGCGAGCTCCGCCGACCTCGCCGCCGATGCCCGCCGGGCGGTGCTGTCGCTGCGCGCGCGCGGCATCGACAGTTTCGGCGTGACGCTGGCGCCCGCGGGGGTGAGTGGGGGCGGGGGCGCCGGGCGTGAATGGCCCTCCGGGGCGGAGAGCGCGGCGGCGATCTTCGGCAAGGCGCATGTGCTGCCGATCCACCGCATCGAAGATCTGCCCGCGCGCCTCGCCGACCTCTATTTCCGCCTCGCTCGGCGGTAGGGAGTCGCAACGACGCCGTTCACCTCGCACAGCCGTCATGCCCGGCCTTGGGCCGGGCATCCATGACTTTGGCGCGCGGCCCGCGGTTCTGTCACTCGCGCGCCCGGCCCCAAGACGTCCCTCAGAAGACGTGGATGGCCGGGACAAGCCCGGCCATGACGTGGTTTTGTGGAATGGCTGAGGGATGGCTAGCCATGTGGCGCCGCGAATTCTTCCCTCTCCCCATTGGGGAGAGGTGGCCCGCGCAGCGGGTCGGTGAGGGTCGGCACGGCTGCGGAGCGTTGAAGGCCCCTCACCCCAACCCTCTCCCCGCCGGGGAGAGGGAGCTGAAACGCCGCCCGCCATCCTCACACAGCCGTCATGCCCGGCCTTTGGCCGGGCATCCATGACTTTGGCGCACAGCTTTCAGCAGTCTGCCCGCCGCACCGGGCCAAGACGTGGATGGCCGGGACAAGCCCGGCCATGACGTTGTGTCGGGGTGGGAGCCCCCTCCAGCCCTCACCGATGCGCGGTGTCGGGGTTGGGGATGCCGTCGATCGGGCATTCCTCGGTGCCGACCATCGGGCGCGTGAAGGATTCCACCATCTCGCGCGTGCCCTCGGGGTCGGCGACCCACTTCTTGTAGAAGTCGTAGGGGCAGTCGGCGACGCCCTTGTCGCCGTCGCCGGAATTGATCATGCCGGTATAGCCGCGATGGACCAGCTTGAAGAGGTGGTTCTCCGACTGCATGTTCTTGCGCGCGTCGCGGATCAGCGAGGTGGAGAGCGCGGCGTACTGGATGCCGTACTCCTCCTCGCCGCATTCGCCGAGCGTGCGCCCGTCGAAGCCGACAATGGCCGAGTGGCCGAAATACGAATAGACGCCGTCGAAGCCGGCGGCGTTGGCGACCGCGACATAGGTGTTGTTGGCGAAGGCCATCGCCTTGGACATCAGGATCTGCTGCTCCTTGGCCGGGTACATGTAGCCTTGGCAGCGCACGATCAGCTCGGCGCCCTTCATCGCGCAGTCGCGCCAGATTTCCGGGTAATTGCCGTCGTCGCAGATGATGAGCGAGATTTTCAGGCCCTTGGGGCCTTCCGAGACATAGGTGCAGTTGCCGGGATACCAGCCCTCGATCGGCACCCAGGGCATGATCTTGCGGTACTTCTGCACGATCTCACCCTTGTCGTTCATCAGGATGAGCGTGTTGTAGGGCGCCTTGTGCGGGTGTTCCTCATGACGCTCGCCGGTGAGCGAGAACACGCCCCACACCTTCGCCTTGCGGCAGGCCTCGGCGAAGATCTCGGTCTCCTCGCCCGGCACGGTGGCGGCGGTCTCGTACATCTCCTTGGAATCATACATGATTCCGTGGGTCGAATATTCCGGGAAGATCACCAGATCCATGCCCGGCAGGCCGATCTTCATGCCGACCAGCATGTCGGCGATCTTGCGGGCATTGGCGAGCACCTCGGCCTTGGTGTGCAGGCGGGGCATCTTGTAGTTCACGACGGCCACGCCGACGGTGTCTTTGCTGCTGGAAACATCGCCGTGCAACATGGTCTTCTCCTCGCGTGAACGCGCACGCCGCCGCGCGCGCAAGCGGCGGGGCCATTGCGTCTCAAAGGGTGGGTTGTCGTGGCGGCAGGAGTCGTGATGAAGGGCCGCGCGCCGGCAGATTGGCGGCAGGCCGGTGCGGGCGGCAATACGTCGTTCAACGGTGGTGCGGCGGCTCAGGCCCCGGCAGTCTCGCGCAGGGCCGCGCGCACGCTCGCGAGGATCTCGTCGGAAAGCGGGGCGTCCGCCTCCTTCACCGCGCGGGCGAGCGAGACCGCGCCGACCATGGCCGAGACGGTGGCAATGGCGCGGGCGCGGCGTTCGGCGGGATCGCCGCCCTCCAGCCGGGCCTCGACCTGCGCGATGCAGGCCTTGAGGCCGGCGGCGAAATCCTTCTGGATGTCGGTGTCGTGCCGGGCGATCTCGGCGCCGAGGGCGGAGAGCGCGCAGCCCTCGCCCGGCGTGTCACGGTGAGCGCCGCTCAGATAGCGGTCAAAGATGACCGAGAGGCTCGGCGCGCTCTCCCATTTCGCCAGCGTCTGGGTGAAGGCGGTGCGGCAGGCGGCGCCGGCAAGCTCGGCCTTGGAGCGGAAATGGCCGTAAAAGGCGCCATGGGTCAGCCCGCTTGCCTGCATGATCTCGGCGACGCCGACCGCGTCGATGCCGCGCGCGCGAAACAGGCGCGACGCCGATTGCAGGATCGAACCGTGATGTTCGGCCACCTTCGCCTTGCTGACGCGCAAGCGTTCCTCCACCTCAAATTGCCGTCCGGCCCTTGGCCAGACAGCATGATTTGGCGGCGAAGCAAATCAGAAACAGCACGGACCGGCGGTCGCTCCGGTCCGTTATCGGTTCTCACACAGTGTGCCGCGAGGGCCGACGGACCTCAGGCGGGGCAGGCCGCCGGGCGGGCGCGGCGGTCGAGCGCGCCGCTCCACAGGGTGAGGAGGAGCGCGCCGGCCACCAGCAGCGCGCCGACCCAGGGCGTCGCGCCAAGGCCGAGCGGGGAGGCGACGACGCGCCCACCCACCCAGGCGCCGACGGCGATGCCGAGATTGAACGCGGCGATGTTGAGCGCGGAGGCGACATCCACGGCGCCGGGCCGGTAGCGGCGGGCGAGCTCGACCACATAGATCTGCAGGCCCGGCACATTGGCGAAGGACAGGAAGCCGAGCGCCGCCAGCGTCGGCAGCGCCAGCCAGGGCGAGACGGCGGTGAGCGAGAACAGCGCCAGCACGCCGGCCTGCGCGAGAAACAGTACGGTGAGCGCTTTCACCGGGTCACGGTCGGCAATGCGCCCGCCGACGAGATTGCCCGCCGCAATGGCGAGGCCGTAGAGCACCAGGATCAGGCTGACGCTGGCACTGGAAAAGCCGGTGATGTGCTCGAGGATGACGGCGAGATAGGTGAAGGCGACGAAGGTGCCGCCATAGCCGAGCGCCGTCATGCCGTAGACGATGAGCAGCCGACCGGAACCCAGTACGCGCAACTGTTCGATCAGCCGGGCGGGTTCGGCGCGCGACAGGGTGCTCGGCAGCAGCGCCGCGATGGCGAGGAAGGCGACAACGCCGAGCCCGGCGACCGCCCAGAAGGTGGCGCGCCAGCCAAAGTTCTGGCCGATGAAGGTGCCGAGCGGCACGCCGGTGACGATGGCGACGGTGAGGCCCATGAACATCAGCGCGATGGCCGAGGCCCGCCGGTCGGCCGGCACGAGATCGGCGGCGATGGTGGCGCCGACCGAGAAGAACACGCCATGGGCGAAGGCCGAGACGACGCGGGCGACAAGCAGCGTCTCGTAGCCCGGGCTCAGCGCTGCCGCCGAATTGCCGATGACGAACAGCGCCATCAGCCCGAGCAGCAGGGGCTTGCGCGCCACGCGGCCGGTCAGCGCGGTGAGGATGGGCGCGCCGAAGGTGACGCCGAGCGCATAGACGCTGACGATCAGCCCGGCACGCGGCAGGTCGATGGCGAGATCGGCGGCGACGGTGGGCAGCAGGCCGACAATGACGAATTCGGTGGTGCCGATCGCATAGGCGGCGATGGTGAGGGCGAACAGGGCAAGAGGCATCGGGGGTCTCCGGCGCCGCAGACGGATGCGGCGCGTGCAAGGGGTTGGCGGCAATATGCGGGCCAGCCACTTGCGCGATAAGCCGCGATGTCGGACGAAGGGCTGTGAATTGAATTCATGAGTGCGACAGGCGGGCGAATGGATAACCGCGCGGGCGAGATGCAGGTGCTGGTCGAGGTGGTCGAGCGCGGCAGCTTCTCCGCCGCCGGGCGCCGGCTCGGCCTTTCGCCTTCCGCCGTCAGCAAGCTGGTGACGCGGCTGGAGGAGCGGCTCGGCACGCGCCTGCTGGTGCGCTCCACCCGCGTGGTGACGCTGACCCCGGAAGGCGAGGCCTATGCGGCGCGGGCGCGGCGCATTCTCGGCGAGATCGACGAGGCGGAGCGCGTCGTCGCCGCCGGTGCCGCCGCCACCCCGCGCGGGCGGCTTAGGGTCAGCGCTACGGTCGGCTTCGGCGAGCAGTGCCTCGTGCCGCTGGTGCCGGAATTTCTCGGACGCTACCCGCAGGTGCAGCTTGACCTGTCCCTCACCGACGAGGTGATCGATCTGGTGACCGAGCGCGCCGACATCGCCCTGCGTGCCGGGCCAATGCGCGATTCCACGCTGATGGCGCGCAAGATATTGGAGAGCCGGCGCGTCATCGTCGCCGCGCCGTCCTATCTGGCGCGGCACGGCACGCCGCGCACCCCGGCCGATCTCGCCACGCATAATTGCCTGCGCTTCAATTTCCGCCGCTCGATGGATGACTGGCCGTTCCGCGACCCGTCGAGCGGGGAGAGCTACGCGCTCACCGTCACCGGCAATCTCGAGGGCAATAGCGGCGCCATGGTGCGCCGCCTCGCGCTGGACGGCCTCGGCCTTGCCCGCATCGCCCGCTATGTGGCGGAGGCGGACATCGCGGCGGGGCGGCTGGTGCCGGTGCTGGAAGAGTTCAACGGCGGCGACATCGAGCTGCTGCATGCGGTGTTCGTGGGGCACGATTATCTCGCCGCCCGCATCCGCGCCTTCGTCGATTTCCTCAGCGAACGGATCGGCTGAACGCTTTAGCGCACGGTGATGCCGGGCTCGCCCGCACTCGCCTGCCCGATGATCGCCGCGCGGGAAAAACCTTCCGCCCGGATCTGGGCGAGAAGGCGCGGGGCGGCGTCGGGCGCGCAGGCGACGAGCAGGCCACCAGCGGTTTGCGGATCGGTGAGCAGATGGCGCTGCGACTCTGGCAGGCCGGCGGGGAGCGTCACGCCCTCGCCATAGCTCGCCCAGTTGCGGTGCGAGGCGCCGGTGACGAAGCCGGCCTGCGCCAGCGCGGGGGCCTCATCGAGGAAGGGCAGGGCGGCCGCCTCGATCTCCAGCCGCAGCCCGGCGCCGCGCGCCACTTCCAGCCCATGGCCGAGAATACCGAAGCCGGTGACATCGGTGACGGCGTGAACATCGCTGTCCCGGCCGAGCGCCGTGCCGACCTTGTTGAGCTGCGTCATCGCGCCGACCATCTCGGCATAGGCGGCCGGCGACAGCGCCTCCTTCTTGAAGGCGGCCGAATAGATGCCGACGCCGAGCGGCTTGGTCAGGATCAGCGCGTCCCCAGCCTTCGCCGTGCTGTTGCGGCGGATGTGAGAGGGGTGGGCGGTGCCGATGACGGCGAGGCCATAGATCGGCTCGGGGGAATCGATGGAATGCCCGCCGGCGATGGGGATGCCCGCCTCGGTGGCGATGGAGGCGCCGCCCTTGAGGATCTCGCGCACCAGCGCGGGATCGAGCTTGCCGAGCGGCATGCCGAGGATCGCCAGCGCCAGCAGCGGCTTGCCGCCCATAGCGTAGACATCGGAAATCGCGTTGGTCGCGGCGATGCGGCCGAAGGTGAAGGGATCGTCCACCATCGGCATGAAGAAGTCGGTGGTGGCGATGAGGCAGGTCTCGTCATCCAGCTGCCACACCGCCGCGTCGTCGCCGGTCTCGGTGCCGACGAGGAGCTGGGTGAACGCCCCCGCCGCCGGCTGTTCGGCCAGCAATTCGCGCAGCACCGACGGCGCCAGCTTGCAGCCACAGCCCCCGCCATGGGCGAGGCTGGTGAGGCGGAACGGGGCGGGGGTGTCGGTCGGCTTGTCGAGCATGTCGTCTACCTCTGCAAGGCGTCATCCCGGACGGCTGAAAGCCGATCCGGGATCGCATGAAATTGGCGAGCGGTCCCGGCTCTTCGCTGCGCTTCGGCCGGGATGACGATGCTCGGCATCACGCCGAGATCTCGCTGGCCTTGATGGTGTAGCGGAAGGCGTCCGGGTCGAGGCAGTCCTGGCGCAGGCTCGCGACTTCCGCCTGCGGGTACATGAGGAAGCCGAGCTTGGGGCCGGAGGAGCCGGGCAGGGCGATGTCGTGGCCGTCATTATAGGCGAGCCAGTTTCCCTCCCACGAGCCGAACAGCGCCTTGCGGGCGGCGACCACCTTGGCGTCGTCCATGGCGTTCTTGCCCGGCGGTTCCTCCAGCACGACCTTGCGCACATCCGCCGGATCGGTGGCGACCCAGCCGAAGCCGTCCAGCCACACCTCGGCGCGGCAATGCTGCGCCTTGGAGATGGTCGGCGAATTGGCGCCGAGGCTCTTGTAACCGAAGGCGGAGGGGGCGACGCGGATGCCATAGATGTCGCGCGCGGGAATGCCGGCGGCGCGGTTGAGGCCGACGAACAGAGCGTTGAGATCGGCGCATTTGCCGCCGAGATTGCCGCTGGTCAGCAGCGCGGCGATGTCGCCCGTGCCGCAGCCGCGCGTGGCGGCGTTGCGGTAGGTGTTCTCGACCACCCATTCATAGATGGCGCGGGACTTCTCAAGGTCGCTCGTCTTGCCGGCGGTGATCTTGTCGGCGGTCGTCTTGACGATGCCGTCGGTGGGGATGAGGTCGGTCGCCTTGAGGAAAAGCGAGCGCTCCTCCGGCGTGAGGGCGGCGACGGTGCCGGGCTTGGAGAGGTCGGTGGCGCGGTCGCGGGTGGCGAAGGTGGAGATGATCTCGACCTTGGGCGCGGTCTCGCCCGCGGCCCAGACGAGGTGCAGCATGTCGCTGCCGTAATGGGGATCCTTCACCACGGTGGCACTCGCCGCGTTGGTGGTCCAGCGGTTCTCGCCGGGCTTGAACCAGTCGGCGGCGCTGTAGGAGGGCAGCGGCACCCAGGCCTGGGCCGGCCCACTCTTGCCGTCGAGCGGGGCGACGTCGAGCGTCGTCACCACCTCGAACTGCCGCCATTTGCCGGGCGAGGGGGCGAAGGTCGCGGCGCCCGCCGCGGCGCCCGCGGTCGCGGCGCTTTGAGCGAAGGCGTGGGCGGGAAGCGTGGTCGCGGCGGCGAGCGCGGCGCCGGCTTTCAGGAAATCACGACGGCTGGTCATGAGGGGGCTCCCGGTCGGTGAGAGGAGGCAGCGCCGCCGCATCCGGCGTGGCTGTTGAGGTGGAAAGGCGGTCCAGCGCCGCGCGGGCGTCCGGGTGGTCCCAGTCGATGGGGCCCTCGGCGGTGCGGCGGATGATATGGGCGGGGTCGAGCAGCAGGGTGGCCGGCAGGACGGTGACGCCGAAGGCGCGGCTCAGCGCGCGGTCCTCGTCGATCAGCACGGGGAAGCCGAGGCCCGCGCCCTTGAACTGCCGGTCGAGAAAGCGGCGCACGCGCACCGGCACCTCGCCGACATCGACCGCCAGAATCACGGGTCCGGTCGCCGGATCGAGCTGCGCGGCGAGGCGGGACAGGCCGGAAAGTTCCTCCCGGCACGGCTCGCACCAGGTCGCAAAGAAGTGAACCACCACCGGCCGGCCGTGCAGCGCAGCAAGGCTCAGCGGCGGTCCGTCGAGGCTCGGCAGGGTGAGGGCCGGCGCCGCGCTTCCGGGCACGGGCAGGGACGCGGCGAGCGCGCTCGCTCCCGTCGTGAGTGACGCAAGGGAAGCAAGGACAAGGCCGATCAGGATTTTCAGTGCGCCCCGCCACGCGGGAGCCTTCAAGGCGAACACGGCGCGATGCTGCGCCGGTCGGTTCGCCGCGTCAATCCGCCGGATTGATAGCCTGTGCGATGGTGCGGCGCATCATTGCCAAAAGCCACGCCGACGGTGCTGGTATGCCACGAACCTACTGAAACACAACGGCTTTTCCTACCAAGGTCGGCCCCTCCAATGTTTGACATTGGAGCCGCTCGAAACTAGCCTGACGATTGGATTACCCTATCGGCCGATGGGGATAGGAAGGTAACTCGGGAGGGTCGCCATGAATATGGAGCTCTCGCGCCGGACGTTCTTGAAAACGTCGGGAGCGGGGATCGCGGGTACGACGCTGGGAGCCTTCGGCTTCAGCGAGGCAGAAGCGGCGGTGGCGGCCTATATCAAGCCGTTCCATCTCGCCAACACCACCGAGACCCGCAACACCTGCACCTATTGCTCGGTCGCCTGCGGCATCATCATCTATTCCAAGGGCGACCTGCGAAAGGGTGAGAAGGCCGACATCGTCCATATCGAGGGCGACGCCGACCACCCGACCAATCGCGGCACGCTCTGCCCCAAAGGCGCGGCGCTGCGCGACATCGTGAAATCCGAGACGCGGCTCACCCAGCCGATGATCCGCAAGGCGGGCTCGGACAAGTTCGAGCCGATCTCCTGGGAGGCGGCGCTCGACAAGATCGCCCGCGCCATGAAGGACGATCGCGACGCCAATTTCGTCGCCACCAACAAGGACGGCGTGACCGTCAACCGCTGGACCACGACCGGTATGCTGGCGGCCTCCGCCACCACCAACGAGACCGCTTTCGCCACCTATAAGGTGGTGCGAAGCACGGGGATGCTGGTTTTCGACAATCAGGCGCGCGTCTGACACGGCCCGACGGTGGCGAGTCTCGCCCCAACATTTGGCCGTGGCGCAATGACCAATTCGTGGACCGACATTCGGAACACGGACCTCGTCGTCATCATGGGCGGCAATGCCGCTGAAGCCCATCCCTGCGGCTTCAAATGGGTCACGGAGGCGAAGGCCACACGTGGCGCGAAGCTGATCGTCGTCGATCCGCGCTTCACCCGCTCCGCCGCGGTGGCGGATTTCTACGCGCCCATCCGGCAGGGCACCGACATCGCCTTCCTGCTCGGCGTGATCAATCACTGCATGCAGACCGACAAGGTGCAGTGGGAGTACACCAAGGCCTTCACCAACGCGTCCTTCATCGTGAAGGAGGGCTTCACCTATCAGGACGGGCTGTTCACCGGCTACGACCCGGAGAAGCGCGACTATGTGAAGGACAGCTGGGAGTACGAAATCGGGCCGGACGGCTTCGCCGTGGTGGACGAGACGCTGCAGCACCCGCGCTGCGTCTGGAACCTCCTGAAGGCGCATGTCGCGACCTACACGCCCGAGCTGGTCGAGCGCATCTGCGGCACGCCCAAGGACAAGTTCCTCAAGGTCGCGCAGATGATCGCCGAGACGTCCTCGCCCACCAAGGCGATGACGTCGATGTACGCGCTCGGCTGGACGCAGCACTCCAAGGGCTCGCAGAACATCCGCACCATGGCGATGCTGCAGCTCATCCTCGGCAATATCGGCATCCGTGGCGGCGGCATGAACGCGCTGCGCGGCCACTCCAACATCCAGGGGCTGACCGATATCGGGCTCATGTCCAACATGCTGCCCGGCTATCTGAACCTGCCGACGGAGAAGGAGCCGGATATCGCGACCTACATGTCGACGCGCGGCTTCAAGCCGCTGCGGCCGAACCAGATGAGCTACTGGCAGAACTACCGGAAGTTCTTCGTCAGCTTCATGAAGGCCATGTACGGCCCGGCGGCGACGGCGCAGAACGACTGGGCCTATAACTACCTGCCCAAGCTCGATGTCGCCTTCTACGACATATTGCGCGCCTTCGAGCTGATGAAGAACGGCAAGATGAACATCTACATCTGCCAGGGCTTCAACCCGCTCCAGGCCTTCCCCAACCGGGCCAAGCTCTCGCAGGCGCTCTCCAAGCTCAAGCTGCTCGTGGTCATGGACCCGCTGCAGACCGAGACGGCGCGCTTCTGGGAAGATCACGGCGTCTACAACAAGACCGACCCGGCCAGCATCCAGACCGAGGTGCTCCAGCTCCCCACCACCTGCTTCGCGGAGGATGAGGGCTCGCTGGTCAATTCCGGCCGCTGGCTGCAATGGCACTGGCCGGGCGGCTCGCCCCCCGGCGAGGCGCGCACCGATGCCTGGATCATGGCGCAGATCCATCTGCGGCTGAAGGACATGTACCGCAAGGAGGGCGGGGCGTTCCCCGACCCGATCCTCAACCTGTACTGGCCCTACAAGGATCCGGGCGAGCCGGCGCCGGAGGAACTCGCCAAGGAGATGAACGGCTACGTCATCTCCGACGTGTTCGATCCGAACGACTCGACCAAGAAGGTGCTGGAAGCGGGCAAGCAGGTCTCCGGCTTCGGCGTGCTGCGCGACGACGGCTCGACCGCGGCGGGCTGCTGGATCTATTCCGGCTGCTGGACCGAGGCCGGCAACATGATGGCGCGCCGGGACAATTCCGACCCGGACAATACCGGCGCCTATCTGAAATGGTCGTTCGCCTGGCCGGCCAATCGGCGCATCATCTACAACCGCGCCTCCTGCGACCGCGACGGCAAGCCGTGGGATCCCTCACGCAAGCTGATCGAATGGGACGGGGCGAAATGGTCCGGCTACGACGTGCCGGATATCGCCCCCACCGCTAAGCCGCAGGATGTGGGGCCCTTCATCATGAACGCGGAGGGCGTCGGACGCCTGTTCGCGCGCAAGATGATGCGGGATGGGCCGTTCCCGGTGCATTACGAGCCGTTCGAGAGCCCGGTCGCCAACGTGATCGCGCCCAAGGTGCGCGGCAACCCGGTGGCGCGCGTGTTCAAGGATGACTGGGCGCAGTTCGCCGATGTGGGAGACCCCGGTTTCCCCTATGCGGCGACCAGCTACCGGCTCACCGAGCACTTCCACTACTGGACCAAGAACAACCACGTGAACGCGGTGCTCCAGCCCGAGCAGTTCGTCGAGCTTTCCGAGGAACTGGCGCGGGAGAAGGGCATCACCAAGGGTGGCTGGGTCCGGGTGTGGTCGAAGCGCGGCGAGATCCTCGCCAAGGCGGTCGTCACCAAGCGCATCAGGCCGATGGCCATCGACGGCAAGACCGTCCACGTGGTCGGCATCCCCATTCACTGGGGCTTCGTCGGCGCGGCGCGCAAGGGTTTCCCGGCCAATGTGCTGACCCCCTTCGTGGGCGACGCCAATATCGAGACGCCCGAGTTCAAGGCCTTCATGGTCAATATCGAAGCGTCCACCGGGCCGGTGGCGTAGGGAGGCGGCGCAGATGTTTCCCCCAATTCCCAACCCGTCGACCGCCCCCGATGCCGCCAGCGCCAGGTTCGGCGAGAAGGACATTCTTCGCCGCTCGGCCTCCGAGGTCACGCCGCCCGCGCAGCGGCTGACCGAGGTCGCCAAGCTGATCGATGTGTCCAAATGCATCGGCTGCAAGGCCTGCCAGGCCGCGTGCCTGGAATGGAACAACCTGACCGAGGAGATCGGCTTCAACCACGGCGTCTATGACAACCCGATGGATTTGACGCCGAACACCTTCACCCTGATGCGCTTCACCGAATGGGTGAACCCGGAGACCGAGAACCTCGAATGGCTCATCCGCAAGGATGGCTGCATGCATTGCGAGGATCCCGGCTGCCTGAAGGCCTGCCCCTCGCCGGGCGCCATCGTGCAGTATTCCAACGGCATCGTGGACTTCCAGCACGAGAACTGCATCGGCTGCGGCTATTGCATCAAGGGCTGCCCGTTCAACATCCCGCGCATCTCCAAGGTCGATCACACCGCCTACAAGTGCACGCTGTGCTCGGACCGCGTGGCGGTGGGCCAGGGCCCGGCCTGCCAGAAGGCGTGCCCGACCCAGGCCATCGTCTTCGGCACCAAGGACGAGATGAAGGACTGGGCCGCACACCGCATCACCGACCTGAAGTCCCGCGGCTATGAGAATGCCGGCCTCTACGACCCGCCGGGCGTCGGCGGCACGCATGTCATGTATGTGCTCCAGCACGCCGACCAGCCCTCGCTCTATGCCGGGCTGCCGGACAATCCGCGCATCTCGCCGATCGTCGAGACCTGGAAGGGCGTGACCAAATATGTCGGTCTCGCCGTGATGGGCTTTGCCGCCGCGGCGGGCTTCCTCCACTACATGGTCGCCGGCCCGAACAAGGTGGCCGAGGAGGATGAGGAAAACGCCGAGAAGCTGCTGGCCGGCACCGCGCCGCCGCCCAACGAGGCGTCCCGTCCCGAGGGGAGGGTGTGATGGCCGCGATCCCGCATCAGCATGTCCCCGATGATGTCGAGCCGGGCGATGCCGTCCGGCCCGGCCACCCCGTGCAGGTGAAGCGCTACACGGTGGGCGCGCGCATCAACCACTGGATCACCGCCATCAGCCTGGTGCTGCTGGCGCTGTCCGGCCTCGCGCTGTTCACGCCGAAGCTGTTCTTCCTCACCAATCTGTTCGGCGGCGGGCAGTGGACGCGCACGCTGCACCCGTGGATCGGCGTGGTGCTGTTCGTCTCCTTTGCCCTGCTGTTCATCCGCTTCTGGCGCGCCAACCTGCCGGCGCGCGAGGATGTCGACTGGGTGGCGCATTCCGCCGACCTGCTCGCCGGGCGCGAGGAGAAGATGCCGGAGGTCGGCAAGTACAATGCCGGCCAGAAGGGCGTGTTCTGGGCGATGTCCGGCCTCATCATCGTGCTCATCGGCTCGGGCATCGTGATGTGGGACCAGTATTTCTATGACCTCACCACCATCCCGCAAAAGCGCTGGGCGATCCTCGTCCACGCCATGGCGGCGGTGGTCATCATCTGCGTCTGGATCATCCACGTCTATGCGGCGATCTGGGTGAAGGGGACGATCGGCGCGATGACGCGCGGCGAGGTCACCGGCGGCTGGGCCTGGCGCCATCATCGCAAATGGCTGCGCGAACTGGTGAGCCGTCCCGGCAAGCCACCGGCGACGCCCGCCGAGTAAGCGGGGGGCAACCGTCATCCCGGACGGCCGAAGGTCGATCCGGGATCGCGTGCCGCGAACAATGCCGATCCCGGCTCTGCGCGCTCCGCGCTTGGCGGGGATGACGATCAATCAATGCCGCGCTTCGTTCCACGCGCGGTTCCGCAGCGGGGCGTTGGCGCGAGCCCGCGACGCCCCACATCAACACGTGGCCCGTGCGGTTCGTGAGGACATGATGCCGGAAGACCTTCAGCCCGACCCCTCGATGATTGGCGGGGTCACCACCCCGCCCTTCGCCGTGCTGCCCGATCCCGCGACGCTGTTCGCCGCCCGCGCTGTGCGGCTGCGCAGCTATGCGGCGGTGAGCCCGATGGCGCCGTTTCTCAATTTCGTGGCGGGTATCGTCGATGGCCAGCACGCGATTGTGCCGACCCTGCCGCCCGTCGCCGCGCCCGATCCGCAGGCGCTGGAGCGCGCCCGCAGCTTCGAGATGCCGCCGATCGACCGCGTGGGCGTGAAGCTCGACGACACGCTGGACGCCACGCTCGACGCGCTGTTCGACGCTGCCGCCAAGGTGCGGATGCCGGAGGAGGCCGAGGCGGCGCTCACCCGCGTGCGCCTCGCCGACGGGGCGCTGCGCGCGCAGATGGTGCGGGACGTGCTCGCCCATGACATGCCGGTGGAGACGCTGGCCGAGCATGTCTATGTCGCCGCCGCGCTGCAGGTGCATGCCGCGCGTCTCGCCGCGACGCTCGATGCCAAGGCGCTGGTGCCGGTGGGCGATGGCGTGTGCCCGGCCTGCGGCGGGCCGCCCGTCGCCTCGCTCATCGTCGAGTGGCCGAACGCCCATGGCAACCGCTACTGCGCCTGTTCGCTCTGCGCGACGCTGTGGAACTATGTGCGCATCCGCTGCTGCGCCTGCGGCTCGACCAAGGGCATTGGCTATCAGGGCATCGAGGGCGGGCCGGAGACCATCAAGGCCGAGACCTGCGACGAGTGCCGCACCTATGTGAAGGTGCTCTACCAGAACAAGGACATGACCATCGAGCCGGTGGCCGACGATATCGGCTCGCTCGGGCTCGACATGATGATGCGCGAGGGGCCGTACCGGCGGGCGGCGTTCAACCCGTTCCTGCTCGGCTATTGAGGGGGCGGCCATGGATACGCCCATCCGTCCCTCCCTGCGCGACCTGCCCGCCGTCGATGCGGTGCTGAAGACGCCCTCCGGCCAGCTCGCCATCGCCCGCTTCGGCCGCCTGCCGGTGACGCAGGCGGTGCGCGGCGCGCTGGACGAGGTGCGCGCCCGCCTCCTCGCCGGGAAGCTGGCGAGCCTGCCCACCCCGGACCATGTGGCGCTCGCCGCCACCAGCGCGCTGGAAGGCGCGGCGCGGGCCTCGCTCGCCCCGCTGTTCAACCTCACCGGCACGGTGCTGCACACCAATCTCGGCCGGGCGCTGCTGGCGGAAGAGGCGGTGGCGGCGGCCACCGCCGCCATGCGCAGCGCCGTCGCGCTGGAATTCGACCTGTCGACCGGCACGCGCGGCGAGCGCGACGACCATGTGCGCGATCTGCTGATCGAGCTGACGGGGGCGGAGGACGCCACCGTCGTCAACAACAACGCCGCCGCCGTGCTGCTGGTGCTCAACACGCTCGGGCTCGGCAAGGAAGCCATCGTCTCGCGCGGCGAGCTGATCGAGATCGGCGGCGCCTTCCGCATGCCGGACATCATGGCCCGCGCCGGGGTGAGGCTCATCGAGGTCGGCACCACCAACCGCACCCATGCGCGCGATTATGAGGGCGCGCTCACCCCCGAGACCGGGCTGGTGCTGAAGGTCCACACCTCGAATTACCGGATCGAAGGGTTCACCAAGGAGGTGAGCGCGCGCGAGCTGGCGAGCATTGCCGGGGCGCGCGGCGTGCCGCTGGTGAACGATCTCGGCTCCGGCACGCTGGTCGATCTCGCCCGCATCGGCCTCGCCCATGAGCCGACCGTGCGCGAGGCGGTGGCGGAGGGCGCGGACCTCGTGACCTTCTCCGGCGACAAGCTGCTTGGCGGGCCGCAGACCGGCTTCATCGTCGGGCGCAAGGATCTGATCGCGAAAGTGAACCGCAACCCGATGAAGCGGGCGCTGCGGGTGGACAAGATCCGGCTGGCCGCGCTGGAAGCGACGCTGAAGCTCTACCGCGATCCGGACCGGCTCGCCGCCCGCCTGCCGACGCTGCGCCTGCTCGCCCGCACGCGCGACGAACTGCGCGCCGTGGCCGAACGGCTCACCGCGCCGGTGGCGGCGCGGCTCGGGCCGGGCTTCACGGTCGAGGTGGCGGACTGCACCAGTCAGATCGGTTCCGGCGCGCTGCCGCTGGAAACGCTGGCCAGCGCCGCGCTCGCCATCCGCCCGGCCGGGGACGCCTCTGGCGGGGCGCTCAACGGCCTCGCCACGCGGCTGCGCGGTTTGCCGGTGCCGGTCATCGGGCGCGTCAATGAGGGCGCTTTGCTCCTCGATCTGCGCTGCCTGGAGGATGAGGCGGGATTTCTCGCCAGCCTCGACGCGCTGGGGGCGGCGCCATGATCATCGGCACGGCCGGGCATATCGACCATGGCAAGACCGCGCTGGTGGGCGCGCTCACCGGGGTCGATACCGACCGGCTGAAGGAGGAGAAGGCGCGGGGCATCTCCATCGACCTCGGCTTCGCCTATCTGCCGACCGAGGCCGGCACGCTCGGCTTCATCGACGTGCCCGGCCATGAAAAGTTCATCCACACCATGCTCGCCGGGGCGAGCGGCATCGACGCGGCGCTGCTGATCGTCGCCGCCGATGACGGGGTAATGCCGCAGACCCGCGAGCATCTGGCGCTGATCGACCTGCTCGGCATCCGCCGGGGGGTCGTCGCGCTGACCAAGGCGGACCTCGCCGACGCGGATCGCCGGGCGCAGGTGAGCGCCGAGATCGCCGCTTTGATCGAGGGCACGGGCCTTGAGGGGGCGGAGATCCTGCCGGTCTCGTCGGTCACCGGCGAGGGGGTGGACGATCTGCGCGGCCGCCTCGTCGCCATGGCCGCCGCTTTTCACGGACGCGCGGGGGAGGGGCGGTTTCGCCTCGCCGTGGATCGCTGCTTCACCCTGGCGGGCGCCGGCACGGTGGTGACGGGCACGGTGCTCTCCGGTGCCGTGCGGCTGGGCGACAGTGTGAGCGTCAGCCCCTCCGGCCTCACGGCGCGCGTGCGCTCCATCCATGCGCAGAACCGCCGGGCGGAGGAGGGCCGCGCCGGGGACCGCTGCGCGCTCAATCTCGCCGGCGAGGGCATCACCCATGACGCCATCCATCGCGGCGACATGGTGCTCGACCCCGCGCTGCACGCCCCCACCGTGCGGATCGACGCGAGCGTCACCGTCCTCGCGGGTGAGCCGAAGCCGCTCGGCGCGTGGTTCCCGGTGCGGCTGCACCATGCCTCGGTCGAGGTCGGCGCGCGGCTGGTGCCGCTGTCGGACGAGGCGATCGCGCCCGGCGGGGAGGGGTGGGCGCAGCTCGTGCTCGACCGGCCGATCGCGGCGGCGGTGGGCGACCGCTATGTCATTCGCGACACCTCGGCCCAGCGGACCATCGGCGGCGGACGCTTCCTCGATCTGCGCGCCCCGGCCCGCAAGCGGCGGACGCCGGAGCGGCTGGCGCAGCTCGCGGCGCTGGAAGCCGGCGACGCGCCGACGGTGCTGGCGCGGCTGCTCGATCTCGATCCCTATCATCTCGATCTCGACGGCTTCGTCCGCGACCGGGCGCTGGAGATCGGCGCGACCGAGCATCTGGCGGCGGCGCTCGGGCTCATCCTGTTCGGGTCGCCCGGCGCGCGCATCGTCCTCTCCGTGCGGCGCTGGGCGCTGTACCGCGAGGCGATGCTGGAGACGCTCGCCGGTTTCCACGCCGCCAATCCCGATCTGGCCGGCATGGGGGCGGAGAAGCTGCGGCTTTCCCTCACCCCGCGCCTGCCCAAGCCCGCCTTTACCGAGGCGCTGCGTCGGCTCGCCGAGGAAGGCGGGTTGGTGCTGGAGGGCGCCTGGGTGCGCCTTGCCGGCCATGAGGTCCGACTTACGGAAGCCGATGAAATTGTCTGGGAGGCCATCGCCCCCAGGCTCGGCGGCGCCGAGCGCTTCCGCCCGCCGCGCGTGCGTGATCTCGCCGGGCTGCTGGGCGAGGCGGAAGCCGATATTCGCCGGCTGATGAAGCTGCTGGCCCGGCTCGGCCGGGTGGACGAGGTGGCGCACGATCATTTCTTCCTGCGCGCTAGCGTCGCCGAACTGGTCGGCATGGCCGCCGAACTCGCCGCGGCCTCACCCGACCGGCAGTTCGGCGCCAGCACCTTTCGCGACCGGGTCGAGCGCGACGCGGCGCCGGCCGGCCGCAAGGTGGCTATCCAGATTCTGGAGTTTTTCGACCGCCATGGCGTGACGCTGCGCCGGGGCGACCAGCGCCGCATCAACCCGCACCGGCTGGACCTGTTCGGCGCGATCGGCGAGAGTGAACTTCCCGCGACAGGCGGGCGATGGAAGAGCGTCCCATCCGGTGATGGGGCCGGACTTCAAATCCGGTAGGGGCCGCGAGACGGTCCTTGGTGGGTTCGACTCCCACTCTCTTCCGCCAGTTTTCCCCGCCGCCGGCGACGGCCTCCGTCGGCGTCGCCGGTCAGCAGGCGTCGCGGGTCAGTAGGCGTCGCGGGTTTTGCGCGTGGCGGCGTCGACGGCGAGCACGCCGCTCATCGCTTCCTTGTTGCCCTGCAGCGAGAGGGCCTTGAAGAGGCGGTTGGCCGACTGGAAGTCGCGGATGTGGTAGTAGCTCCACGCCCGCAGCATCATCAGATCCTGCTGCTCCGGGCCGAGCCGGGCGCGCTCGTCGAGCGCGATGATCGCCTCGACATAGCGCCCGTCGCGGTAGAATTCGAGCGCCCTCTGGGCCAGCAGGTCGCCGGTGAGCTGGAGCGAGCGGCGCGGGTTCTGCGGCGCTTCGAGCGCGGCGGCCTGCGCCTGATTGGTCATGCCCTTGCGGATATAGGCCAGCGACTTGCCATAGGCGGCATCTTCGGCGACGCGGCCCGTGCCGTATTTGATGGCGTAGTCGAAGGAGGGGATCGCCTCCATCGGCCGGTTCAGCTCCATGAGCTGCCAGGCGCGCGCCAGCGCCTCGCCGGCCGCTCCGCCCGAGCCGCCGCCCGCCGCCGCATTGCCCGAGCGGGCGGTCGACTGGGCGAGGTTGCGCCGGCGCGGCGGGGTGGGCACGGGCTCGCTGGCATAGCCCTGATCGGCGGTGACGGCGGGGATGGGCGCGAAGCCGGTGCCGGGCTGGCCGGCATAGCTTTCACCCTGCTGCGGGATCGGCTGGAACTGCGCCGTGCCGGGGGTGCGCACCGCGCCGGAAGCCCCCTGGAATTGCTGCGGGATCGGCTGGAAGGCCTGCCCGGCATAGGACATGGCGGTGGTCGCGCTCGGCGCCGTCGGGTAGTTCACCGCGCCCGGCGCATAGGTCCGGCCCGCGCCGATGGTCGGCTGGCCGATCGGCGGCGGGGTGAGCGTCGGGGTCGGGGTCATGCGGGCGGCGGCGGCCACCAGCGGATCGGTGATGCGCAGATGCGAGGTCTGGGCGTTGCGGGCCTCGAGCCGGGCGCGGACATTGGGATCGACCAGCGCGACGATGCGCTCGGAGCGGGCACCCCAGGCCTGCACGATGGCCGCGAGGCGAGCCCGGTCGCCGAGGCGCCAGAAGGTGAGCGCCAGGCCATAGGCGGACGGCTCGTCGTTCGGATCCCAGTTCAGCGCGGTCTCGAACCAGGACTGGGCGGTGACGATCTGCCCGGTATTGTAGGCGTACCAGCCCAGCGCCTGTGCGCCCGGCACGTACTTGTCGCGCATGACGACAGGGCTGAAGCGCGCCAGCACGATCTCGTCCAGCACCGGCGGCGGGTCGGCCGTCAGCAGGCTGATGACGACGTCGAGATAGGCCTTGTTGTTCTCCGGGGCGGAATCGCGCCACTCGAAGGCGATCGGCTCGGCTTCCAGCGCGCGGCCGAGGAAGTTCAGCGCCAGCACATAGCCTTCCGCCGACTTCGGGCCGCCCTTGCGGTCGAGCGCGAGCTTGAACCAGTCGAGCGCGCGCCTGGCCTCGTCATGGCGGAACAGATACCAGCCCAGCAGCAGCGGGTCGCCCGGCTGGTCATTCTGCTTGGCGAGCACTTCGAGCCGCTTGATGTCAGCCTCGGGGACCGAATATTCCGGGTTCTCGGCGGCGGCGCCCATGCGGCGGCGAATGAGATCGTCGCGCAGCACGTCGAATTCCGGCTTGCCCTCGGCATCCTTGCGCTCGAGCTTCATCAGATTGGCGATCTGATCGTCCGTCAGCAGCGGGATGGCCTTCTGCATCGTCGCCAGCCGTTCATTGGCGTCGTTGCAGTTGGTCAGCACATAGGTGTAGGCGTCGAGCGCGCGCGGCACCTGATTGGTCTTGGCGAAGGCTTCGGCCACGCGCCAGAGAATGTCGACATTGGTGCAGGTCAGGATGCCCGGCTGGTCGGTGGCGAGCCGCAGCACGGTGTTCCACTGCTGGCCGTCTGAGGCGTTGATCAGGCGCTGGCGGGTCTCGGCCTCGTTGAGCCGGGCGATCAGGTCCGCCGGCGGCTCCCAGGACGAATCCGCGGCCTGCTTGGCGGCGATGGCGCTGCGCACATCGCTGTACTTGCCCTCGGCATACATCTTCCACATGCGCTCGAGCTCGACATCGGACTGCGGCCCGAACAGGTCGCCGGGCGGGGACCAGTCCGGGTAGAGCGCGCGCAGGCGGGCGATTTCGGCTTCGAGGCGGCGCGTATCACCCTGGGAGGCGAAGTAGCGCAGGGCGGTCTCGTCGACCTTGGGGCGGTTGGTGGTGGATCCGGAGCCTGTCGGGAGCTCGATCTGCTGAGCGATCGCGGGGAGGACGGCGCCTCCCAGCATGATCAGCAGAGCAGCTCGCTTTAGAGACATCTCGGATACTTCTCCGCGACCAAGGCCCAGCCCAAAAGAAACAAAGTCGACGGGTAGTAGAGCGTAGGCTCAAACCGCCGCAGATCGTCGGGGATCGGGGTCGCCGCGAGGGCACAGGCCAGAACCGCGCCGAGCATGCGATAGCCCGGTTCGGTCAGCCGCGTGACCACGCGCCCGGTGGGAATGTCGACCACCGCGGGGCTTCCCCCGTTCTCGGTCAGCCAACTCCTCCGGAACGAATCCTGAAGCTCTGCGTCCGCAATCCCTGCCCGCAACAGGTAAAGAGATATCCTTAACGAATTGTAACCGAAGACCGGGGGAAACCCCTCGGCCACGGTGACCGGCGCATTCGTCGGGGCGGATATCCAGTCGGGCGGCAGGCGCGCGGGACCAAGCTGCGCGATGCGCAGAAGCTCGATGCCGGAGCGCGACAGCGCGTCCCAGTCGGTTTCCGGCGCGAGTTGCTTCATCACCGGAAAAGCTTCGAAGATCCAATAGGATAGATTCAGTATAGGGCCGTCCGGCCGGTCCTTTGAACTGAAGCCGGTGGCACCGGGAAGAAGAATCGACCGGCTGCCGTCGCGCACGACCAGCTTGCGCCCGATGGCGCGGGCGATCTTCTGTGCGCTGTCGATATAAGGCTGGTATCCCCAAGTCCTGCCCGCCCGAGCCAGTGCATAGGCTATTAACAGATCGCCGTCGCTCGCGGCGTTGACGTCGGTCACATGCGGCTTTGAAGCAGGATCCCAGCGCCATGCAGCGAGTCCGTCGTCGCGAATCAGCAACTCGGTACGCGTGAAACTCCATATGCGCTCAAAGTTACTTCTGTCACCAGCCAAATAGGCCAGCAACATTCCGTAACCCTGGCCTTCGCTATGGCTGATGCCGCCATTGGCGGTGTCCACGACCCGCCCGGAATCGTCGACGAACGCCTTCATGTAGGCGTTCCAGGCGTCGATCGGTATCTGGATGTTCTGGGCCTTTACTGGAAACACCCCGCAGGCAAGCAAGAGGATGCCGGCTACGAGGTATTTCATCATGTCGGGCGTCCCAGTCGTCGCAGCAGGAAGGCAGTGGCGATGCCGAGCACGGTGCCGGCCACGAGCAGCATCAGCGCATAGGGCATGATGTTGGTCGAGAGCCAGTTGGCCGCGATCATGCGGAAATTACCAAAGGTCAGCGGCTGGGTGACGATGAAGCGGTAGCTCGTCACGTCGCGCCGTTCCACCTCGCCATTGGCGGACTGGAAGGCGACCGCCTGCCCGCCGATGCGGTTCCAGACGGGATCGGCGGTGAAGCGCACCATATTGGCGGCCAGCGCCTCGGAGGTGCGTCCCGTCACCAGCGTCCAGGCCGAGCGGCCATTGGTGCTGTTGCCCTGCGCCATCAGCACGGAGGTGCGCGGCGGCGGCTCCCAGCGCGTGCGCTGGCCTTCCTGGATGCGCAGCGAGTTGAAGCCGATGGAGAAGGTGCGCTGCAGCCAGCCCTCGAAGCCGTCGATGATGGCGTAGAAGCCGCCGCGCCCCTGCACGCTCTCGCGCCAGCGCTCATAGACCTCGGGCGTGGTCTGCGCGGCGGGCGGGGGCGGGGTCGATGGCACCGGCGCGGCCTCCCCGGCCTGCCGGTTGCGGAAGCGCTCCAGCACGTTGTCGTAATTGGCGCTGTCCGTGGAATTGGCGGTGCCGCCATCGTCGCCGGCCGAGACCACCCAGTTGGCGCGCACGGATTCGGCGATGCTCACCTGGTCGAGCACGCTGGCGGAGATCTGGTCGATGCCACCGACAAAGATGGCGTTGCGCTCGCCCAGCGTCACCGAGGCGGGGGCGGCGTCGATCGGCAGCGGCGCGCCATTGGACTGGGCAAGGCGAGCCATCAGCGTCGAGGCGGCGGAGAGGGTGAAGGCGTCCTGCCGCGCCAGCACCACGGCGATCGGGCTGCCGTCGAGATCATAGGGGAAGGCGTCGCCGGCGAAGGCGGCGAGGTCCGGCATGCGGCCGATCCGGGCGAAGTTCTCCATGGAGAATTCGGAGCTGTCGAACAGCACGAAGCGGTTGTCGGCCGGCAGGGTCGCGCCCGGCAGGCAGCGCGCGTCGGATTCGGTGTCGAGCACCACTTCCAGCCAGAGCCGGTTGATGCCCGGGCGGAAATTGCGCAGCGGGATGAAGATCGGCTCATGCTGGAACAGCCCGCCGCCGCGCGCGGTGATCGGCAGGGTCGAGGCGATCTGCTGATTCACATAGATGTCGACATGGCTGCCCGGCCGCACCGCGGCTGTGAAGGCGGCGTCGAGATAGAGATTGGCGTTGCCATAGGCCTCGGCGAAGAAGTCCGGCGGCAGGGCGATCTGGAACTCGGCCCGGTAGCGGCGGCCGGAGAATTCCTGCGTGCTGACGCCAAGATCGGCGAGCCGCACCGTGCGCGCGCCGTTGAACAGCGGCGCGCTCGGCGCCCAGCGCGTCAGCGTGTTGATGGCGTCGGTCTGCGGGATGGTGATGTCGTTCAGCCGCTCGATGGCGCGGTCGACATCGGCCGGGGTCGGGCCGGAGATCACCAGCGTCGGCGCGCCGAGCCGGTCATCCTCCAGGAAGGTGGTGATGGGCCGCTGGCGGGCATCGCCCGGCGCGTTCGCCATGAGGCGCGGCAGCTCGGCGGCAGTGCCGATCACCACGGTGAGGCCGCCGGGCGGGGTGGGGCCCTGCGCGCCCTCGGCGATGGTGACGGCGGGGTTGGGGAACTGGCCGCGCACCGACAGGCCCTGCACGACGCGCAGCACGCGGGTGGAGCCGCCGCCTTCGATCGGGCCGGGGGTCACGACACGGATGTTGGTCACGCCCTTGGAATCGAAGCCGACCGCCGGCAGGTCGTCGAGCCCGCCGGTGAGCGGCGGGCGCCCGCCGGCGAAGGACAGGCCGGTGCCCTCGCCATTGATCTCGGTCCACAGCTCATAGGTGGCGTTCACCGCGCAGTCGGTGCGGTGGCGCTGGATCACGTCGATGCGGATGAGGTTGGCGCCGGCGCGCAGCGTGCCGCGCTGCACCGCGACCGAGAAGCGCGAGGGCTCCTGCGAGGAGGCGATGGGCGTCTCGATGATCGCCTGGCCGTTGATGGTCACCCGGATGCGCGAGGTCTCCGGCATCACCACGACGGCGTTGATGTAGCTGAGCAGGAAGGTCGCCTGCCGGCTGGCCTCTTCCTGCGTGAGGTTGATGGTCCAGGCGCGGGCCGCGGCCTCGCCGGCGAAGATCATGCGCTGCTGCGGGATGATGAAACGGTCGGGCCTGGGCGGCGCCGCCGGCACGGCAGGGGTGGCGACGCGCGGGGCGGCGGGCGCGGGCTGGCCCGGCCGCATCTGGAAGGGGGCGGCGGTCGGCGCGGGGGCGCCGGCCTCGCCGGGAACGCCGAGACCGGTGGTCGGCAGACGCTCGCCCTGCGCCGGCGCGGCGGGGCCGTCCTGCTCGGCGAGGCCGCGCGGCGTGCCGCCGGGCAGGTTACCGGCGCCGGGCGCGCGGTTGCCGGCGGGCGGGGCCATCGGCACGCCACCGGGCGAGGCGGGGGTCGCGGGCGCGCTGTAGCCGGAGACCGGCGGCGTCATCGAGAAGCCCGTGCCCTGACCGGCGGCGCCGCTCTGCTGCGCGGCTGCGGCACCGGCGAGGGCGGCCAGGAAGCCGAGCGCCGCGATCGGGTGGAGAGCGCGCATGGTCATTATCCGCGTTTGGCCGGGGCGAGCACCGGACGCTGGCGCCGCTCCCGCCACAGCTTGTGCAGGTGAACCAGATAGGACAGGCCGCGGCCGGTATGAAAGATCGAAATTCGAAGGAAATTGATAGTACCGCGCAGAACCCCCGGATTGCGGCGCCGGGACTCCTGGAATTTCTTCCACTGGTCGGAATTTGCGAAGATCAGGTCGGCGATCAGCCGGTGATGCATCGGCTCGGTGGGGGCGAATTCGGTGCCGATCAGCGTGCCGTCCGAATCACGTTCGACGTTGCGGATGGTGACCGGCATCGTGTCGATGGCGATGTTGGAGGCGATGGGCTTGAAGCGCAGCACCGCCGCATGGCCGCGGTCCAGCTCCGGCAGGGTGACGTTCGGGTTCGGCCGCACGCGCGCGCCGCCGAGCGAGCCGTCGTCGATCATCGCCCCATAGGACACGCCGTCGATGACGAGTTCGCAGCGCCGCATCAGGTCGACGCGGTGGGTGCGGCGCCGGTTGCGCCGCTCCGACACCACGCCGAGCGCGCAGCCGGCGATGATGATGTTGAGCACGTTCCACGCGCCAACGACGATGATGACATCGGCGTTGAACGGCTCGGTGACCAGCCGCCAGATGGTGACCAGCAGCCCGACGATCAGGATGCCGTAGACGATGAAGAATGGCCGGCCGATCTCCGACACATGGCCCTCTTCCAGTGTCTCGCCCTTGGCGGTGACGTTGAAGGTCGGCTTGTGCGGGTTGGCGATCACCGAGATCAGCGCCGGGAACAGGTAGATCGACTGGATGTATTCGTACAGCTCGGAAATCCATGGCCAGCGGTAGCGGCCATAGAGGTAGTTCTGCATCAGCAGGTTCACCAGCATATAGGTGGTGGTGTAGGCGAAGAACTCGGCGCCCGAGGCGTTGAAGATTTCCAGCGAGAAGAACAAATAGAACAGCGGCGAGATGAGGAACATCAGCCGCGGGTAGGAAAACAGCCAGAACAGCGTGCTGGACATGTAGCAGAGGCGCTGCGGCAGCGAGAGGCCGCGCTTGCCGGGCGGGAAGTGGAACCGCAGGATCTGCATCATGCCCTGCGCCCAGCGCGAGCGCTGGCCGATGAAGCTGGCGAAGGTCTCCGGCTGGAGGCCGGCGATGAGCGGGCGGTCGACATAGATCGAGTGCCAGCCGCGCGAGTGCAGCTCGAGCGCGGTCTCGGCGTCCTCGGTGATGGTGATGCCCTGGAAGCCGTTGGTCTCGGCCAGCGCCCGCCGGTTGATGACCGCCGCCGAGCCGCAGAAGAACGCCGCGTCCCATTTGTCGAGGCCGCGCTGGATGATGCCGTAGAACATCTCGTTCTCGGACGGCATGTGCTCGAACGTGTCGAGATTGCGCTCCAGCGGGTCGGGATTGATGAAGAAGTGCGGGGTCTGGACGAGGAACAGGTTCTCGTCCTGCAGGAAGAAGCCGACCGTCTCCTTCAGGAAGTCGCGCGTGGGCGCGTGGTCGGCGTCGAACACCACGACGAGGTCGCCGGTGGAGTGCTGGAGGCCGTTGTTCAGGTTGCCGGCCTTGGCGTGCTCGTTGCGCGCGCGCGTCAGGTAGCGGCAGCCGAGGCCCTCGCACATGGCGGTGAGTTCCGCCCGGCGCTGCTGCGCCTCGGTGGCCTTGGTGATGTCGTCCTGCTGGCACTTCTGGTCGGTGCCGCCATCATCCAGCAGCCAGACGGTGAACTTGTCGGCGGGGTAGTCGAGGCTCAGCGCGGCCGAGACGGTGGAGGCAAGCAGGTGCGGGTCTTCATTATAGGTGGGAATGAAGACATCGACGGTCGGCTCCTCGCCCGGCGGAATGGCCGGCGAGACCCGCGAGGGCATGGGTGAGGACACGACGAACAGGCTGAGGAACAGCATGAACACGCTGTACATCTCGGCGATGTAGAGCATGAAGCCGGGGATGAAGTCCTCGATCTGCGAGATCGGCGGCAGCGTCGAGGTCGTCCGCCAATAGACGTAGCGCAGCACGATGGCGGTGCCGAGCGCCAGCGCGATCATGCGGAAGACGCCGACCGGCGGGCCGAAGGTCTTCAAGAGGATCATGGCCAGCACAACGATGCAGCCGGCGATGAGATGAGCCTGGAGGCTGATCGGCAGGGTGATGAGAAACACCACGATCAGCGAAGAAATAGCCCACAGGCCGGCAACCCATGCCTTGCGCATCGTGTCTTTAGCCTCGGTTCCAGCCGTGCGGGGCCGCACACTACCGACTGTGTCTTACGCTCCAGAGGTTGAGGAAATCTATCCAAGGGCCCGTCCGCTTTGTCCGTGCTCGATTCCACCGGAGGGACGGGCAGGATAAAGTCCGCCGACGCATGTGATTCGGGGGCGTCTCGCGTCGATTCGTTGGAAAGCGGGCGGAGTGGGGGGTGTCGTCACGGCGACGGCTCAAGCGCTTGAAGGGCTCATGATTGGACGGAACAGGCGCATAGCTCGCCTCGGGTGTCTTGCGGTGTCCGTCGCCCTTGCCATGGCGGGGTGCGCCCCGTACCCGCTGGTCGGCCAGAATCCGCAGGTCGCCACCGCGACCGTTGAAGTGCCCGTGGCCGAGGCGTTGATCCTCCCCGAGCCGGGCTCGACGCCGCGCGTCGTCACCGTGCTGGAGACGGACTATCTCAACGCGGTCGAGCAGGAGATCGTGCTGGAGACGCAGGCCCGCACGCCCGGCCAGAACGCGATCCATGTCGTGTTCTTCGGCCCGGTGAAGGGCCGCACCGGCTGGGAAAATCTCAAGCAGGACGATTATCTGAACGACGAATTGCTGGATGACGAGATGCTGGAGCGCGTGCCCGGCGTCGCCATGCATGTCTCCAACTATTTCGTGCAGAACCGCTACGGGCCGTTCAACTACGCCATCGGCAATGCCGGCAATGGCGAGCTGTGCATCTATGCCTGGCAGCGCATCCAGTCGCAGGTGCCGCTCTATGTGATCTGGCGCGACCGCGGCATCCTCTCCATGCGCCTGCGCCTGTGTCAGGTCGGCGCCAGCGAGCAGGATCTGCTGCGCGTCATGTACCGCTATTCGATCAACGGCTATTTCCTGCCGCAGGCCTGGCAGCCTTATGGCAAGCCGATGGGCGAGCCGGCGGGCCTCGGCCAGATCGGCGGGCCGATGTCCTATCCCTCCGGCCTTCAGGGCGACGGCACCGTGCTCGGTGGCTGGATGGGCGGCGAGCCGCAGCAGACCACCGCGCCGGCGGAGACCTCGCGCGCCCGCAGCACGCGCCGCTATGGCACGGCCGTGCCGCAGGCCCAGCCGGTCTATCAGCCCGGCGCGCCCGGCGCCTATCCGCAGGGCAACCTCGTCGATCCGGTGGAAGGCTATCCGCAGGTGCCGGGACCGGCCGTCTCGAACCAGCTCGCGCCGAGCACCACGCCGAAGGTGACGCCCGGCCAGGTGCCGGCCGGCACGGTGATCGACCGCGCCCCGGCCCGCCCGGTGCAGTCGCCCAGCCAGAACACGCCTTTCGCCACCCCGCCGACCCTGCCGGGCGTCACGCCGTCCTCCACCCGCACGACGCCGGCGACCTCGACCGTGGGCGAGCCGGTGCGGCTGGTGCCGGGTGCCACGACCTACCCGACCCCCAGCCAATAGGCCCCGCGCGGGTCACGATGGCGTGAGCGGGCCCGCGCAAGACGGTGCGGATCCTTGCCGCGCAAGCTTTGGCGGGTAGGGGAGGTCGCCGTGGTGCCACTTTCTTCATGAATGGCAAACCATGATGGGCGGGATGACGGCCGGCATCGGTGTTCCGCAGGTGACGCCGGGCAGGCCCCGCGCACAGCGGATCGCCGTCGGGAGCTTGAGTGTGCGTTCGACCAGACTGATGGCCCGGCTGGGCCTTTTGCTTGTTCTCGGCCTTGCCGCGGCCCTGGGTGGCTGCGCGTCCATGGATTCGGATGATCGCGGCTCGGTGCCGCTGAGCCCGGCCATCGTGGCGGACATGACCAAGAAGGGCATGACGCCCGAAGACCCGATCATGATCCGCATCTACAAGCAGGAGAGCGAGCTCGAGGTGTGGAAGCGCACCCGCACCGGCCAATACGCGCTCCTGAAGACTTACCCGATGTGCCGCTGGTCCGGGAAGCTCGGCCCGAAGACCCGCGAGGGCGACCGGCAGGCGCCGGAGGGGTTCTATGAGGTCACGCCGGCGCAGCTCAACCCGCGCTCGCAATATTATCTCTCCTTCAATCTCGGCTACCCGAACCAGCTGGAATCCGCGCTCGGCTACACCGGCAGCGCGTTGATGGTGCACGGCGCCTGCACCTCGGCCGGCTGCTACGCCATGACCGACAATGGCGTGACGGAAATCTACGCCATCGCCCGCGAGGCGCTGAAGGGCGGGCAGCAGAGCTTCCAGGTTCAGGCGCTGCCCTTCCGCATGACGCCAGCCAATTTCGCCGCGCATCGGCGCGACCCGAACCTCGCTTTCTGGCGCAACCTTCAGGAGGGCGTGGAGTATTTCAACGTCACCCGCCGCCCGCCGACGGTGACCGCCTGCGCCGGGCGCTACCGCTTCAATGACGGCCCGACGCCGTTCGATGCGACGCTGAATCCGCTCGGCCCCTGCCCGGCGGTGCCCGGCAGCGTCGAGGTGGCCGAGGCGGTGAAGCAGCGCCAGGCGGCGGAGGATGCCGAGGCGGCGGCGCTCGCGGCGGCCATTCCGCCCGCGCCGGCCTATGTCGATGGCGGTATGCACCGCAGCTTCCGCGATATTCTGCGCTCCTCCGGCCCGGAAAAGCTCGCCGCCTTCACCTCGCGCAAGATCCCGGTCAGCCAGCCCGACGCGGCGCTGGCCGATCCCTATTCCGGTCGCGCCCTCGCGGCAGCCCCGGCGAGCAGCCCCGCGCCCGCCAGTGCGCCGGCTGCGGCGTCTCTCGGCACGCCGGCCGCGACCGCCGCGCTTCAATAGGCCAGCTGGGGTGAGTTCGCTCGGGGTCCACGTGCGCGCGGCGACTGACGCTGACATGGCCGCCGTGCAGGCGATCTACGCCCATCATGTGCTGACCGGCACCGCCTCCTTCGAGGAGGTGCCGCCGACCCTCGACGAGATGAACACCCGCCGCGCCGCCATCCTCGCCCATGGCCTGCCCTATCTGGTGGCGGAAACGGGCGAGGGTGTCGTCGGCTATTGCTACGCCACGCTTTACCGGCCCCGCCCCGCCTATCGCCACACGCTTGAGGACTCCGTCTATGTCGCGCCGGGCCATGGCGGGCAGGGCATCGGCACGGCGCTGATGGGCGCGCTGATCGCCCGCTGCGAGGCCGGGCCGTGGCGGCAGATGGTGGCGGTGATCGGCGACAGCGCCAATGCCGGCTCCATCGCCCTGCACAGCCGCCACGGCTTCGCGCCGGTCGGGGTGTTCCGCGATGTCGGCTTCAAATTCGGCCGCTGGCTCGATTCGGTGCTGATGCAGCGGCCGCTGGGCGCGGGCGCGACCTGCCTGCCATCTCCCAAGACCGAGCTCTGAAACAAAAAGGCCCTCCATGCGGAGGGCCTTTCTGTTGGTCGGGGAGGTCAGCCTCAGGCCGGACGGCGCGCGCCGCCATTGCCGCCGCGACGCTCGCCGGGCTTGCCGGCGCCGCCCGCACCCTTGCCGCCCTTGGCGACAGGCTTGGAGCGGGTGACGGCGCCGCCGCGATTCTCGCGGGCGGCCGCGCGGGGCTTGGCCGCTTCCGCCGGCTTGTTGCCGGGCAGGCGGGCCAGCATCACCTTGTCGATGGTGACGAGGCGCATCACGTTGGTGGTGCCCGGCGTCGCGAAGGGCACGCCCGCCGTGATGGCGATGCGGTCATTCTCCTTGGCGAAGCCGTGCTCCAGCGTGACCTGCGTCGCCTTGGTCGCCATCTCGCCGAAGGTGTGGATCTCCTCCGGCGCATGGACGACATGCACGCCATAGGACAGCACCAGCCGGCGGGCGGTGGAGAGCTGGCTGGCAATGCCGACGATCGGCACGCGCGGCCGCTCGCGCGCGGCGTGCAGCGTGGTGGTGCCGGAGAGCGTGTAGGTGACGATGGCCGCCGCATCGACCGACATCGCCGCCTGATAGGCCGCGTGCGTCACCGCGTCGGCGACCGTGGTGCCGGCCTCCGGGCGCTGCGATTCGATGATGGCGCGGTAGCCGGGGTCGCGCTCCACGTTCTTGATGATCTGGTCCATCATCGCGACCGCCTCGACCGGGTACTGGCCGGCGGCGCTTTCGGCGGAGAGCATCACCGCGTCGGCGCCATCATAGACGGCGGTGGCGACGTCGGACACCTCGGCGCGGGTCGGCACCGGGGCGGAGATCATCGATTCCAGCATCTGCGTGGCGACGATCACCGGCTTGCCGAGGCGGCGCGATTCGCGGATGACGCGCTTCTGCAGCGCCGGGATTTCCGGCAGCGAGAGCTCGACGCCGAGATCGCCGCGCGCCACCATGATGCTGTCCGACAGCTCGGTGATGCGGGTGAGGTGCTCGACCGCCTGCGGCTTCTCAAGCTTCAGGTTGATCTGGGCGCGGCCCTGGATCAGTTCCTTGGCCTCGATCACATCCTCCGGGCGCTGCACGAAGGACAGCGCGATCCACTCGACGCCGAGGTCGAGGGCGAAGAACAGGTCGGAGCGGTCCTTGTCGGTCAGCGCCGAGACCGGCAGCACGACGTCGGGAACGTTGAAGCCCTTATTGTTGGACAGCCGATTGCCGGCGATCACCTGGGCCTCGATGAAGCCATTGCCCTTCTTGACCACGCGCACCCGGACCTTGCCGTCGTCGAGCAGCACGGTCGAACCTTCGTGCAGGACTTCGAGAATCTCGGGATGGGGGATCGGCACGCGCTTCTCGTCGCCCGGCGTCGGGTCGGCGTCGAAGCGGATCGTGGTGCCGGCGGTGAGGGTGATGGCGCCGTCGACAAACTTGCCGAGGCGAAGTTTCGGGCCCTGCAGATCCGCGAGCACGCCGATGGGACGGCCGACCTCGGCTTCCAGCGCACGTACGGCCCCGAGCACACGGCCGTGGTTCTCCTGCGTGCCGTGGCTGAAATTGAGCCGGAAGACGTCGACGCCGGCCATGTAAAGGGCCTTGATCATCTCCGGGCTCGAAGAAGCGGGTCCAAGGGTCGCCACGATCTTCGTCGCGCGTTCCCGCCTGATCACCATGTCATCCTCCGTCGTGGCGTGCGCCGCTGGTCGCCGGCACGCCTTCATATGGACCAAAACACCGCCGCTGTCTCTGGCGTGTTATCTTGCACTGCAACGTGTCTCTACCGCGACGCGGCGTTCAATTCTTCGCGGGGACAGCGAGGCGGCGCGCTTGACCTGTCGGTGACTTCCGCCCTTACTGGACGTGCATCGCAGGCGCTCTGGCACCTTTGCCTCGTGTCGGATCGCGTGAAGCCTCCGGCGGGACGACCTGGCGCCCCGGGGCCGAAGGAGGCGGGTGCTCTGGCACCCGTGGCGGCGCGCCGATGGCGCGCACGGCCTGTGGTTCCCATGCGAGGCCGAGGTCGTCAACCATCTTCGCGACGGGCTGACGGAATCATCTTGCTGGCATTCGGAATTCTGTATACCAATTCGGGGTGAGGCCGACCGGCTTCCCGTGTGCGCCGCTGGCGACCGGGCGGCGGCGGCTTCCGCGAGAGACCGCCGGGGGCCACCTCATGCCCGGTGCCGCCAACGCCGGTGCGGTCGACAAGCGAATAACAGCCGACGAAACGGCCTTCGGGAGGAGGAAGATATGCGCCTTTCCGTGTTGAAGGAAACGGCCGCGACAGAGCCACGGGTTTCGGCGTCTTTGGAGACGGTGAAGCGGTTTGTGGGTCTGGGGGCGGAGGTTGTGGTTGCGTCGGGGGCGGGGCTCGCTTCGGGCGTGAGCGATGCGGAGTTTTCCGGCGCCGGGGCGAGCATTGCGGCGGATAATGCGGCGGCGGTGGCCGGCGCGGATGTCGTGCTGGCGGTGCGCCGGCCGGAGGCGGCGGCGCTCAAGGGCGTGAAGCCCGGCGCGCTGGTGATCGCCATCGCCGACCCCTATGGCAACGAGGCGGCTCTTGCCGAGATCGCGGCGACGGGCGCCAGCCTGTTCGCCATGGAGCTGATGCCGCGCATTACCCGCGCGCAGGTGATGGACGTGCTGTCCTCGCAGGCGAACCTTGCCGGCTACCGCGCGGTGATCGACGCCTCCGCCGAGTTCGGCCGGGCCTTCCCGATGATGATGACGGCGGCCGGCACGGTGCCGGCGGCGCGCGTCTTCGTCATGGGCGCGGGGGTCGCGGGCCTTCAGGCGATCGCCACCGCCCGGCGCCTCGGCGCGGTGGTGTCGGCGACCGATGTGCGCCCGGCGGCGAAGGAACAGGTCGAGTCTCTCGGGGCGAAGTTCATCGCGGTCGAGGACGAGGAGTTCAAGCAGGCCGAGACGGCGGGCGGCTACGCCAAGCAGATGTCGGCGGAGTATCAGGCGAAGCAAGCGGCGCTGACGGCGAGCCACATCGCCAAGCAGGACATCGTCATCACCACGGCGCTGATCCCCGGCCGTCCGGCCCCCAAGCTGGTGTCGGCCGAGATGGTCGCGGCGATGAAGGCGGGCTCGGTGATCGTCGACCTCGCGGTGGAGCGCGGCGGCAATGTGGTCGGCGCGGTGCCGGGCGAAGTCGTGACGACCGACAATGGCGTCAAGATCGTCGGCCATCTCAACGTGCCCGGGCGCCTCGCGGCGACCGCCTCGCAGCTCTACGCCAAGAACCTCTACGCCTTCGTCGAGACGCTGATCGACAAGGGGTCGAAGGCCCTTGCCGTGAAGTGGGACGACGAGCTGGTGAAGGCGACGCTGCTGACCAAGGACGGGGCCATCGTGCACCCGAACTTCAAGCCGGCCGAGGCGGCCGCGAGCGCGGCCTGAGGCCGTCCTTCCGCCGTCATCCCGGAGGGCCGCAGGCCGCGCCGGGATCGTCCGCCCTCCACCACCTTGTCATCCCCGGGCTTGACCCGGGGATCCAGCCGGCCCGACGGGGCGCCGCCGCAGGATGGTGCGCCCGGTCATGGATCCCCGGGTCAAGCCCGGGGATGACGGCCGGAGGGGTGGGGATGGCCGGACAGGGCCGGGTGGAATGGGCGGCCAACACGCCGGACCTTCCAGGCGCTTTGCGCCCATACGACCAACATCCGGGCGGTTGCGCCCGGCACCTTCAGGGGACAGGCCGGTCGCGGCGCGGCAGATGCAGCGACCCGGCGTCGAGGCTTCAGGGGATTAGGACATGGCCAATCCGGTAGCGGGCGATCCGATCGCCCAGAACGCGGTGGAGGGCGCGCGCACCGCCGCGGAAGTGGCGCGGCAGGCGGCGGAGGCGGCGCAGGCCTATGCGGACGCGGCGGCCCAGCATTATGCGGAGATCGCGGGGAACGCGGCGCACGCCTTGTCGGGCGGGGCGATCGACCCCTTCGTGTTCCGCCTCGCCATCTTCGTGCTGGCGGTGTTCGTCGGCTATTACGTGGTGTGGTCGGTGACGCCCGCGCTGCACACGCCGCTGATGAGCGTGACCAACGCCATCTCCTCGGTGATCGTGGTCGGCGCGCTCCTGGCGGTCGGCGTGGACACGGTGGCGGAAGGCACGGGCTGGGCGCGGGGCTTCGGCTTCCTCGGCCTCATTCTGGCGGCGGTGAACATCTTCGGCGGGTTCCTGGTGACCAGCCGCATGCTCGCCATGTACTCGAAGAAGAAGTGAGGGCGCCCCGATGAACGCCAATATCGTCGCGCTGCTCTACCTCGTCTCGGGCGTCCTGTTCATCATGGCGCTGCGCGGGCTCTCCAGCCCCGCCACCTCGCGCCAGGGCAATCTGTTCGGCATGGTCGGCATGACCATCGCCATCCTGACGACGCTCGCGGCCTCGCCGCCGGCGGGTCTGGGCGGCTGGGCGCTGGTGATCGGCGGCCTCGCCATTGGCGGCGGCGCCGGCGCCTATATCGCCAAGAACATCGCCATGACGCAGATGCCGCAGCTGGTCGCGGCCTTCCACTCGCTGGTGGGCCTGGCCGCGGTGATGGTGGCGGCGGCCGCGCTCTACGCGCCGGAAGCCTTCAACATCGGCCTGCCCGGCGAGATCCACGCCCAGGCGCTGATCGAGATGAGCCTCGGCGTCGCCATCGGCGCCATCACCTTTACCGGTTCGGTGATCGCCTTCGCCAAGCTCAACGGCAATATGAGCGGCAAGCCGATCCTGCTGCCGGCGCGCCACTTCATCAACATCGCGCTGGCCGCGCTGATCGTGGTGCTGATCGGCGTGCTCACCGTGACCGAGAGCCACACCGTGTTCTGGCTGATCGTCATCGCCAGCCTGATCTTCGGCGGCCTCCTGATCATCCCGATCGGCGGGGCGGACATGCCGGTCGTCGTCTCGATGCTGAACTCCTACTCCGGCTGGGCGGCGGCGGGCATCGGCTTCACGCTTGGCAACACGGCGCTGATCATCACCGGCGCGCTGGTCGGCTCCTCCGGCGCGATCCTGTCCTACATCATGTGCAAGGGCATGAACCGCAGCTTCGTCTCGGTGATCCTCGGCGGCTTCGGCGGCGACGCCGCGGCAGGCCCGGCGGGCGCGGTCGAGACGCGGCCGGTCAAGCAGGGCTCGGCGGAGGACGCGGCCTTCATCATGAAGAACGCGGCCAAGGTCATCATCGTGCCCGGCTACGGCATGGCGGTCGCGCAGGCGCAGCACGCGCTGCGCGAGATGGCGGACCGGCTGAAGGACGAGGGCGTCGAGGTGAAGTACGCCATCCACCCGGTGGCGGGCCGCATGCCCGGGCACATGAACGTGCTGCTGGCCGAGGCCAACGTGCCCTATGACGAGGTGTTCGAGCTCGAGGACATCAACTCGGAGTTCGCGCAGGCGGATGTGGCCTTCGTCATCGGCGCCAACGACGTGACCAACCCGGCGGCGAAGACCGACCCGACCTCGGCGATCTACGGCATGCCGATCCTGGACGTGGAAAAGGCCAAGACCGTGCTGTTCATCAAGCGCGGCATGGCGGCCGGCTATGCGGGCGTCGAGAACGAGCTGTTCTTCCGCGACAACACCATGATGCTCTTCGCCGACGCCAAGAAGATGGTCGAGGACATCGTCAAGAACCTCGGCCATTGAGGGGTTAGTTAAAAAATCGAAATAACGGCCGGGGGATCTCCTCCGGCCGTTTTTGTTTGTGCTTGGTCTTGCTTAACCGGCTGTCAACCAAGTTCGGCCTAGCTTGCGCCCATGACGCGCGGCGTATCCTGGTTTCTCGTAGCCCCGCTCGTCCTTCTGGGGCTTTCCGGTTGCAAGTTCGGGCTGTTCGATCGGCGCGAACCCTGGCGCTCGGACGCTGAGGAACGGTGCCTGGCGGGGGGCGAGGTCAAGCCCTCCGCCTACATCGTGCCGATGCGCGAGATCGACGGGGCCGGCACTTGCGGCATGGACCACCCCTTCCGGGTGATGGCGCTCAATCAGGGCACGGTCGAGGTGGCGCCCAAGGCGACGCTGGCCTGCCCGATGACATCGGCCGTCGACCGCTGGATGGCCGAGGACATACAGCCCGCCGCCATGGCCTGGTTCGGCCAGCCCGTGGCCAAGGTGAAGCAGATGTCCTCCTATTCCTGCCGCAACATGAATGGCGGGCCGGCGGGCAAGATCTCCGAACATGCCTTCGGCAATGCGCTGGACATTGGCGGCTTCGAACTGGCCGACGGGCGCATCATCCTGGTCAAGACCGGCTGGAAGGGCCGCCCGGACGAGCAGGGTTTTCTGCGCACCGTGCAGGCGACCGGCTGCCGGCGTTTCACCACCACGCTCGGGCCGGGCTACAACATCTATCATTACGACCACATCCATGTGGACCTGATGCGCCGCGCCGGGCGCACCTCGTGCAACCCGAATGTCGCGCCGCCGCGCCCGCCGAATCTGCCGGTGTTCAAGGCGCCGCCCATGGCTCGCCCGCTCGGGCCCATGGTCGATTCCGGCGAAGCCGAGGCGGGGACGCAGGAGGATTTCGGCCCAGGCAGCGCGCCCGCCGCCGCGCAAGGCTCGTCCTATCCGGCCTCGTCCTATCCGGCCGCGTCTTACCCGGGGGCGGCCTATCCCGCTCCCGTGGCCCGCGCGCCGGCAAATGCTGCCCCCGCCAACCTTGCGCCCGGCCCTGCGCGACTGGGCGCGCCAGTCCAGCCCGCCCGCCTGCCGGCCGCGGCGCCGGCGCCGCTCGCCGCGCCGGGCGAGCCGATGCCGCTGACGCCGCAGCCCGGTTCCGGCGGGGCTTACGGGCACGGCGTCGATCCGAATTACCGCGCGCCGACCACGCCGCCGCCCGCCGCGCGTCCGGCGGCGGGTTATCCGAGCCAGCAAGCTTATCCCAGTCAGCAAGCCTATCCCGCTCAGCCGGCCTATCCGCCGCAGGGCTACCCGGCGGGGGGGTATCCCACCGGGGGCTATCCGACGGGGGGCTATCCCGCCCAGCCGGCGCCGTCGGCCTATCCGGCGCAGGGCTACCCGACCCAACCCGCACAAACCTACCCCGCACAGGGCTACCCCGCGCAGGGTTACCCGGCGCAAAGCTACCCCGCGCCTGCGCCAAAACCCGCCGCGGCGCCCAAACCCGCGCCGGGCACGACGCGGCCGCCCGGCGTGCCGCTGCCGCCGGCGGGCATTCCGCTGGCCAAATGGCTGGGGCTCGACACCACGCCGACCGGCTCGACCGGCACGGCCGCATCGAGCAATGTGCGCTCCTTCACCAATGAGCGGCGCTTCGCCAGCCCGATCCCCGGCCCGGAGGGCGAGGGCGGTACGGACTGAGTCCGGCGAAGCGGCGCTCAGTCCAGCAGCGTGTCGAGGCCGCGCCGCACCCCGGTCCAGCCGCTGACCTTGCGCGTGGCGAGCAGCGTGCCGGCGACATAGGGCGCGGCCGAGGAACCGGCATCGTGGCGAATGGTGAGGCGCTCATCCGGCGCGCCGAAGATCGCCTCCACGCCGAGCACGAAGGAGGGCAGGCGCAGTGCGTGCACCCGCACTTCCGTCGCGCCCTCGCCAAAGGCGCCGCCGCGCGTCTCCGGCACGCCGACCACCTCGGAAACCGGGCGGCTGGTGGCCGCCTGCCGCACGCCGGCCAGCGCCTCGGCCAGTTCGCGGCCGGTGCCGGAAGGGGCGTCCGGCTTTCCGGCGGAGGCGTAGTCGATGAGTTCGACATCGGCGACATATTTGGCGGCTTCCAGCGTGAAGCGCTTCAGCAGCGTCGCCGTCACCGAGAAATTGCCGGCGGCGAGCACGCCGCGCCCGCGCGCGCTGGCTTCCGTGTCGAGTTCGGCATAATCGGCCGCGCCGAGGCCCGACGTGCCGATGACGACATGCAGCCCGCTTTTCAGCGCGGCGAGCGCATGCGCCTTCACCACATTGGGCTTGGTGTAGTCGATCAGCACATCGGCCGGGGTGGCGAGCGCCTCCTCGATGCGGGCGAAGACCGGCACGCCGGAGGGCTTGCCGTCCAGCGCGACGCCGAGATCGGTGCCGGCATGGTTGCGCGAGATGGCGGCCACGAGTTCGAGATCGGCAGCCTTGGTGATGGCGGGCACGAGGGCGCGGCCGACCCAGCCGGTGGCGCCTGCGAGAATGATGCGGATCATGCGATGTCCCCTTGGTTGCCGGAAGGCATAGCAAAGCCGGCGCCGCCCGGCCATGTGCCGGAAGGGCAGGGCTTGAAGCCCTTGCGGGGGAGAATGGGTGCCAGCCGGCCTGTAAGCCGGGTTCTGTAAGGCGGGATTGCTCCCGCGCGACGGCCATTCCTCTGGGACGCCAGTTGCCTGGCGCCTCGAGCAGTCAACCCGGGCGGCTGTCCGAAGACGGGACCTGAGGCGAACCTCGCGCCACCCCTATACGACTTTGCTCCCGGTGGGGTTTGCCCTGCCGCCTCCGTTGCCGGACGCGCGGTGCGCTCTTACCGCACCGTTTCACCCTTGCCGCGGGCGAACCCGTGGCGGTCTGATTTCTGTGGCACTTTCCCTGGGGTCGCCCCCGCCGGACGTTATCCGGCACCGTGTCTCCGTGGAGCCCGGACTTTCCTCGGCATCTTGCGATGACGCGGCCGTCCGGCCGGCTGGCGGGGCAGCAATGGGGGAGGCGGCGGGCGCCGTCAAGGGCGCGGCGGCGTCTCTCCCGTGGCAGGCGGCGCGCCTTTCGCCCGCCATTCGGTCGGGCTGAGGCCGGTGAGGCGGCGAAATTCGCGGTTGAAGTTGGATTTGGTGCGGAAGCCGGCATCCAGCATGGCCTGCGTCACCGGGGCGCCGGTGGCGAGGTCGGCGCAGGCCGCCTCGACGCGGACCGCATTGACGAACTGGCTGACATTGTGCCCCTCGGCCCGGTTCACCGCCGCCGACAGCGCCTTGGCCGGCACGCCGAGCCGGCGGGCGAGACGGGCCAGCGTAAGGTCCGGGTCGGCGGCGAGCTTCTGGGCGGTCAGCACCGCGCGCGCCCGGGCGACCAGCGCGCGGTCAGCCTCCAGCGTCGCGGCATCGGCGGCGGGCGTTTCCGGCCTGGCGTCGTCCTCGGCCGCCTCGCCCTGGGGCTCGTCGCCGGCGCGCTCCAGTCCGGCGAGGCCCAGCGCCAGCATGAGCAGCGAGGAGGTCAGGCTGACAATGGCGCCGCGCCAGGCCATGGCACCGGCGAGATCGGCCAGCGTAATGGCGAGGTCGCTGAGCGCCGAGCCGATCAGCAAGAGCGCCAGCAGACGCCAGGCGGTGAGCGAGGGGCCGCCGCTCTCCAGCCGGATGCGCGGCAGCGCATCCTCGCCGCCGCGCAAGGCGAGCAGCATCACCCCGCCATAGGCGAGGAAGACGAGGACGATCACCGCGTCGAGCGTCGCCGGCGCGAAGGCAAGGCAGAAGGCGGTGAACACCGGCCCGCCGAGATGCACCCAGTCCCGCGCCGGATCGATCGGCCGCACCGCGCTGGCGAGAAACGCGAGATAGGCGGCGGCCGGCACCAGCGTCGCCGTCACCGGCTGGACCGGGCGCAGCGCCTCGATGCCGTAATGCTGCGTGCCGGCGACGATGAGCGACTGCATCGCCGCGAGCCCCACCAGCGCGCGCTGCCAGCCATTGCCCTCGCCGCGCAGCACGAGCCGCAGCAGCAGATACAGCAGCAGCGCCGCGGCGAAGACCGAAACGGGGAAGGCGGGCATGGCGGCGAGGGCGGCGTCGGGCATGGCGGGCTCGGTGGCGGGGGAGTGGGCAGGCCGGGTGAGGGGAGGGAGCGACCTCTGCCCTCCTCTTCCGTCCTCAAGCCGGTTCCTGTCGACCTCTATCCGGTTTCAGGTCTCGCCGCGGGGCGATTTTCGCTGCTGTGGGCCCCGGCATCCCGCCACGGAGACCTCCCCATGACCACGCCCATGACCACGCCCACTGCCCATCCTCGCGCCGGCCATTCCTTGCCGCACCGCCCGCGCCTTGCCCCCGGCTTGCCGGTCCTCGCGCTTGCCCTGCTTCTCGCGCCGATCTCCGGCCTTCCGGCGGCGGCGCAGGAGGCGGGTTCCGTTGCGAGCCCCGCCGCGCCGATCCCCGGCCATGAGCGGATCGACATCCCCGCGCCGCTGCGCGGGGCGCCGCTCAAGGCCTCGGTCTGGTACCCGACGCAGGGGCGCACCTACCGTGCGCCGGTCGGCGACAATGCCATCTTCATCGGCGCGCCGGCCTATATGGGCGCGCCCTATCCGGCCGGAAAGCTGCCTTTGGTGCTGATCTCGCACGGGTCGGGCGGCAATATCGACGGCCTGTCCTGGCTGGCCAACGGGCTGACCGCGCAGGGCTTCATCGTCGCCGGCGTCAATCATCCCGGCAGCACCTCGGGCGACAGTTCACCCCGCCGCAGCGTGCGGCACTGGGAGCGGGCGCAGGATGTGCGGGCGTTGCTCGACGGCCTGCTCGCCGAGCCGGAGCTCGGCCCGCATATCGACACCAGCCGCATCTCGGTGCTCGGCTTCTCGCTTGGCGGGGTGACGGCGATGACGCTGGCGGGCGCCCGGCCAGACCGCGACGCCTTCGCCCGTTACTGCGCCGTGCCGGCCGAGGGCAAGAAGGACTGTCTGTTCTTCTCCAAGGGCGGCGTCGCCTTTAACGAGCTGCCGAAGGAGCCGTTCGAGCAGGATCTGCGCGATCCCCGCCTCTCAAAGGTGGTGGCGGTCGATCCGGCCATGGCCAAGGTCTACACGCCCGAGAGCCTCAAGGGCATCACCGTGCCGGTCGAGGTGATCAGCCTCGGCGATCCCGTCTGGGAGGCGGTAGAGGTCGGCCCGACCGGCGGCAACTTCGCCGCGCGGATCCCGCATTTCGTGCATGAGACCATCGCGCCGGCCGACCATTACAGCTTCCTGGCGCTGTGCAAGCCGGCGGCGCCGGAACTGCTCAAGGCCGAGGGCGAGGACCCGATCTGCGCCGATCCGGTGGGGGCGGACCGCGCCGAGGTGCATCGGCAGGTGATCGAGCGGGCCGGGCGTTTCCTCAGCGCGGCGGCGCCGGGCAACTGATCACGCGCGGGGCGGGCGGCGCTACGCACAACCTGTCGTCCGCCCGCCCTGCACGCGAAGCTCGCAGGATGTCCGCCCGGATTAATTGGCCGCCATGATGGTGCGGGCCTTGCCGCAATAGGCCCGCGCGGCGGAGGACATGCGGGTGGCGCCATGGCCGCCCTGGTAGCGCATGACCGTGCCGCAGGTATCGCCACCCGCCAGCCGATAGGCGCCGGCCAGGTAGCGCATGCCGAACTTGATATTGGTGGCGGGCTCGTAGAGCGCGGCCCGCGTGCCGGTGTAGCCGACGCCGCGCGCGGTCTGGTGCTTGATCTGCATGAGCCCGACCTCACCGGCGCGTCCCGTCGTCCGCACGTTCCAGTTGCTCTCGATGCGCACCACGGCGCGGGCCAGCGCGACGGGAATGCCGTTCGCCTTCGCCTCGCGGTCGACCAGTGCGACCAGTCTATCCGCTCCCGTCACAGATGTTTCCGAATGTAGGCTCTCAAGCGAGGACGAACGATCGTTGTTCGACTTGGCATGAGCGAAAGTTGCGCCGCCCAGGCTGATGAAGGAAGCCATGAGCGAAGCACAGACGAGACGCGAGATCAGCATTACCGGGTTTTTGCCTTTTCAGGATGATGACGAGGCCGGCGAAAAGCCCCGACAATCTGACCCGAATGAGGCTCGGCCAGCCCATGTCTCGCCCTAGACATGAACGGTCCGCTAAGAGTCGCGGTGCGTGCGCACCTATTGCGGCGCAACCTGGGCGTTTAGGGCCTTTCGTTGCGGGCACGGCTCCTCGGGCGCAACTTCCTGTCGCGCATTGCCGCCCATTCAGTCATGGCGAAATTTCAGGCGTCGCTCGCGCCGGTTTCGGGGCGGGACATGCAGAGCCGGTACAGCGTCTGCAGCGTCGAGACATCGGCGATGCCGTCGACCCGCGAGCGGCGGAAATGCCGCTGGAAGGCCCGCACCACCGCTTCCGTCTGCTCGCAATAGGTGCCGCTCACCGGCACCTCATAGCCATAGAGCGCCAGCATCGCCTGCAGCGCCTCGATCGGCTGGCCGTGCTCGCCGCGCATGAAGAAGCGCCCATCGACGGGCGGCGTCTCCTCCACCAGATGACCGACGCCGAAGCGGTGCAGCACCTCCCACGGGAATTTTTCGCCGGGATCATTCTTGCGCGCCGGGGCGACGTCGGAATGGGCGAGCACCCGGTCGGGCGGGATGGGGTGGCGGGTGAGGATATCCTTGCACAGCGCCGTCACCGCCTCGATCTGGATGGCGGGGAAGGGCGGGTAGCCGAAATCATGGCCGGGATTGGCGATCTCGATGCCGATGGAGCGCGAATTGATGTCGCGCGCCCCGCCCCAGCTGCTCACCCCGGCATGCCAGGCCCGCCGCGCCTCCGGCACGAGCTGAGCGATGCGGCCATCCTCGAACACGACATAGTGAGCCGAGACCTGCCGCTCGGGGCTGCGCAGCCAGTCCACCGCCTGCGCGGTCGATTCCATGCCGGTGTAGTGCAGCAGCAGGATGTCCGGCCGCGCCAAGCCTACTCCCGCGCCCACGCGCTCGCCATGGTTCGGCGAGGGCAGCACCTCGGCGGCAAGCGGGGAATCGGCGGGGAAGGTGGCGGCAGCGTCGGTCATGACGCGAGCTAAGCGCGCGGCGCGCCCGATTCAACAGATTCTTAAGGTTCATGGAGCGTTAATCGGCAATCCCCGGTCACGGCGGGAATCACCCTGGGCAATGGCGCCCTGGGAGGTCTCCGCCAAGGCCGTTCCATTGACGCCCATCATAGCCCATGGTATCCCAAATCATCCCGTTGCAGTTCCATGTCAGCCCGGCCGGCGGTGCCCTCAAGACGCCCGTCGCGAGGCTGTGTGCGACTGCCGGGTGGTGTGCGCAGGCGTGGACTGGCGCGGGAGTTTCCGGAGCCGATGGATCGTTTCGTATCGACCTATCCGATGCGGCTCGATTCCAAGGGCCGGATGTCGATCCCCGCGCCCTTCCGGGCGCTGATCGCGCGCGACGGGCTGGAGCATGTCTATTGCCATCCCGCGCTCGACCTGCCGGCCCTTCAGGCCGGCGGCGGGCGGCTGATGGCGGGGATCGACAGTCTGATCGAGCGCTATCCGCCCTATTCGGAGGCCCGCGAGGAGCTGGCCACGGCGCTCTATGGATCGATCGAGACGCTGCGTCTCGATCCGGAGGGCCGGGTGGTGCTGAGCGAGACCTTGAAGACGCACGCGCAGATCGCGACCGAGGCCGTGCTGGTCGGTCTCGGCGATTCGTTTCGAATCTGGGAGCCCAGCCGCTTCCGGGCGCATCTGGCCGAGGCCAAGGCGAAGGTGCGCGCGCTGAAGGAAGAGCTGGGGTCTCAGGGGGCGGCGCGTGTCACACGCGCCGAGGGGGCATGATGGCGGGTCGCGGCGGTTCGGAGACGGACGCTGCCGGCGGACCGGCCCGCCATCTGCCGGTCCTGCTCGCGGAAGTCGTCACCCATCTCGCGCCTGAGGATGGCGGCGTCTATGTCGACGGCACCTTTGGCGCCGGCGGCTACACCCGCGCCATTCTCGCCGCCGCCGATTGCCGCGTCATCGCCATCGACCGCGACCCGACCGCCATTGCCGGCGGGCAGGCCATGGTCGAGGCGAGCGCCGGCCGGCTCACCCTGGTGCATGAGCGTTTCAGCGAGCTGGAAGAGGTGGCCGAACGGCTGGATCTCACCGGCCGGATCGACGGCGTGGTGCTCGATATCGGCGTCTCCTCCATGCAGATCGACGAGGGCGAGCGCGGCTTTTCCTTCCGCCGCGACGGGCCGCTCGACATGCGCATGTCGAAGGAGGGGCCCTCGGCCGCCGATCTCGTGGCGACGCTTTCCGAGACCGATCTCGCCAATCTCATCTACCGCTTCGGCGAGGAGCGCCATTCGCGCGCCGTCGCCCGCGCCATCCTTGCCGCGCGGCAGGTCGAGCCGATCACCCGCACGCTGCAACTCGCCGACATCGTCGCCAAGGTGGTGTGGGCCAAGCCCCATGAGCCGCACCCGGCGACGCGCACCTTCCAGGCGCTGCGCATCGCGGTGAATGACGAGCTGGGCGAACTCGCCCGTGCGCTCACCGCCGCCGAGCGGGTGCTGAAGCCCGGTGGGCGGCTGGTGGTCGTCACCTTCCACTCGCTGGAAGACCGCATCGTGAAGACCTTCCTCGCCAACCGGGCCAAGGCCAATGCCGGCTCGCGCCACCTGCCGCTCGCGGTGAGCGCGCCGACCAGCTTCCGGCTGGTGGCGCGCGGCGCGGTGGAGGCGGGCGAGGCGGAGCTGGCGGTGAATCCGCGCGCGCGCTCCGCCAAGCTGCGGGCTGGCGAGCGCACCGAGGCGCCCGCCCATGCGCCGGGCGATCTCGCCTCGCTCCTGCCGCCCACCCCGGACGCCAAAAGCCGCCGCTGAGGTCGAGACATGTTCCGCGTACTCAATGCCGTCTCGCTCATCGCCCTGCTCGCCGCGGCCGGCGCGGTCTATCACGTCAAATATTCGGCCGCGTCCGAGGCGCAGAAGATCGCCCAGCTGCGCGACGAGATCCGTGCCGAGCGCGACCGCATCGCGTTGCTCAACGCCGAATGGGCCCGCCGCACCGCGCCCGACCGCATTCAGGCGCTGGCCGAGAACCATCTCGACATGCGCCCGCTCGATGTCGATCACATGGACCGCCTCGCCAGCCTGCCGGCCAAGCCCGAGCAGAACACCGATGCGCTGGGCGGCATGATCGAGGCGCTGGTGGACGGCCCCAATCCCAACCCGGCCCCGCCGGCGGCCAAGACCCCGGCGCCCGGCGCGGCGCGCACCAAGCCGACCCCGGTCGCCCGCCTGCCGGATGATGCGCCGCTGCCCGAACCGACCGGCAACGGCCAGCCGCTGCCGCTCTCGGCCATGCCGGCCGCCGGCAATATGGCGCCGTCGCGGCCCGGCTTTGCCGGACCGCAGGGCTCGCTTGCCGGTTCGCTCAATCCCGCCGCGGCGCGTCCGCTCCTGCCGCCCGCCGCGGTCGGCCAGTAGTTCCCGGAGGTTGCCCTGATGGCTGCGTTCCTCTCCTCCCTGTCCGCTCGCCTCAAGGCGCTGCCGAGGGCTGTGCTGCGGCTGCCGGCGACGCTGTTGCGCGGTCTGATCGCCACCGCCCGCATGGCCGCCGGCCGTGGCCGGCCCGAGCCGCACGCCGTGGCGCGCGCCCGCATCATCCTGTGCATGCTGGTGTTTTCCGGCGTCTATCTCGGCATTGCCGGCCGCCTCGCCATGTTCGCCTCGGCGCCCGAGGGCACGCTGGCGCGGCGCGGCGTCGCCTCCGACGCGGTGGCCTCGGCCCGGCCGGATGTGCTCGACCGCAACGGTCTCGTGCTCGCCACTGACGTGAAATCCTCCTCGCTGTTCGGCGAGCCGCGCCGGCTGATCGACGTCGACGAGGCGGTGGAGGCGCTCACCGCCGTGCTGCCGGACATCAACGCCGATGAACTCCGCCAGCGGCTGGCCTCCAATCGCGGCTTCGTCTGGCTGAAGCGCGAGATCACCCCGCAGCAGCAGCGCGAGATTCACAATCTCGGCCTGCCCGGTATCGGCTTCATGACCGAGAACCGCCGCGTCTATCCCGGCGGCACGCTGGGCGCGCATGTGCTCGGCTCGACCAATATCGACAATCAGGGCATTGCCGGCGTCGAGAAGTGGATCGACACGCGCGGCCTTGCCGACCTGCACCTCGCCGGCTTCGCCTCCGACCGCCAGCAGGAGCCGGTCGAACTCGCCATGGACCTGCGCGTCCAGCATGTGCTGCGCGACGAGCTGTCCACCGCCAAGGAGAAGTTCAAGGCCATCGCCGCCGCCGGCACGGTGGTGGATGTGCGCACCGGCGAGATCATCGCCATGGTGTCGCTGCCCGATTTCGACGCCAACGACCCCGCCCGCTCGCTCGATCCGAAGAACCTGAACCGCCTGACCACCGGCGTGTTCGAGATGGGCTCGACCTTCAAGGCGCTGACCTTCGCCATGGCGCTGGACAGCGGGCGCTTCAACGTCAACTCGACGCTGGACGCGCGCGGCGCGCTGCAGTTCGGCAAGTTCCGCATCAATGACTATCACGCGGAAAACCGCGTGCTGACGCTGCCGGAAGTCTTCCTCGTCTCGTCCAATATTGGCACGGCGAAGATGGCGCTGGCGCTCGGCGTCGACGCGCACAAGGCGTTCCTCAAGAAGGCCGGCCAGCTCGACCGGCTGCGCACCGAGCTGCCGGAAAGCGCCGCGCCGATCGTGCCCAAGCGGTGGGGCGAGCTGAACACCGCCACCATTTCCTTCGGCCACGGCCTTGCGGTCGCGCCGCTCCAGGCGGTGATGGCGGTGAACGCCATGGTCAATGGCGGCATGCTGATCCCGCCGACCTTCCTCAAGCGCACGCCCGAAGAGGCGCAGGCGCTCGGCACCCGCATCATCAAGCCCGAGACCAGCGCCAAGATGCGCTACCTGCTGCGGCTCAACGCGGAGAAGGGTTCGGCCAAGAAGGTGAACGTGCCCGGCATGTTCGCCGGCGGCAAGACCGGCACGGCGGAGAAAGTCATCAATGGCCGCTACTCCAAGACCAAGCTGCTGACCACCTTCACCGGCGTGTTCCCGATGGACGACCCGCACTATCTCGTCCTCGTCATGCTCGACGAACCGCAGGCGGTGGAAGGCACCTATGGCTTCGCCACCTCCGGCTGGAACGCGGCGCCGACCACCGGCAAGATCATTTCCCGCATCGGCCCGATGCTCGGCATCATGCCGCGCACCGACGTGCCGACGGCGGAAAGCCTGCTGACCAACTACACGCTGGCGCAGGCCCAGTAGCGGCACCGCCGATTTCCGCAGCGTCAGCGCGCGCGGAATCGGCTATGCCGGACAAGGCTGGACAACAGGACGACGGGAATGCCCGACCGGATCCGCCCCACCGCCGACTGCGCGCGCCGCCTCACCCTGGGTGAGCTGATCGGCGACGACGCCGATTACAGCGCCGCCAACCACGCGCTCGATGTCGCCGAGCCGGTGCTCGACAGCCGCACGGCGCGCGCCGGCGACGTGTTCTTCGCGCTCGCCGGAGCCAAGACCGACGGTATGGCCTATGCGCGTGACGCGGTGGCGCGCGGCGCCGTCGCGGTGGTCGGCGAGAGCGAGGCGCCGGGGCTCGATCCGGCGATTTCCTATGTCCGCGTCGGCAACGCCCGCCGCGCGGTGGCGCTGGCGGCGGCGCGGGCTTTCCCCAAGCAACCCGCCACCATCGTCGCGGTCACCGGCACGTCGGGGAAAACATCCGTCGCCGCCTTCACCCGTCAGATCTGGGCGCGGCTTGGCCATGCCAGCGCGAGTCTGGGCACGCTCGGCGTCGTCGCGCCCTCCGGCGCGGTCTATGGGTCGCTGACGACGCCCGACCCCATCGCCCTGCATCGCACGCTCCACCAGCTGGCGCAGGAGGGCGTGACGCATCTGTGCCTTGAGGCCTCCTCGCACGGGCTCGACCAGCACCGGCTGGACGGCGTGCGCCTCACTGCCGGGGCCTTCACCAATCTGTCGCGCGACCATCTCGATTATCACCCGAGCATGGAGGCCTATCTCGAGGCCAAGATGCGGCTGTTCCGGGCGCTCCTCCCGCGCGGCGGCGGGGCGGCGATCTGGGTCGATACCACCGAGGGAAGCCATGTCGCGCAGGTGGCCGCCGAGCATGAGCTGAACGTGCTCGGCATCGGCAATGCCGGGGCCGGCATCACCCTGCTGGCGCGGCAGGATGAGGGGCTCGGCCAGCGTCTCGACATCGAAATGGAGGGCGAGCGCCGCACGCTGAAGCTGCCGCTGGTCGGCGCCTTCCAGGCCTCCAACGCGCTGATCGCCGCCGGCCTCGTCTTGCTCACCGGCGGTCCGCGCGCGGCGACATTGGACGCGCTGGAGACGCTAGAGGGCGTTCCCGGCCGGCTGGAACTGGTCGGCACGCATAAGGGCGCCGGTGTCTTCGTCGATTACGCCCACAAGCCCGACGCGCTCGCCAACGCGCTCGACGCGCTGCGCCCCTACGCCACCGGCCGGCTTATCGTCGTGTTCGGCTGCGGTGGTGACCGCGACACGGGCAAGCGCCCGCTGATGGGCGCCATTGCGGCTGAGAAGGCGGATGTGGCCATTGTCACCGATGACAATCCGCGCAGCGAGGACCCCGCCAGCATCCGCGCCGCCGTGCTCGCCGCCGCCCCCGGCGCCCGCGAGATCGGCGACCGGGCGGAGGCGATCCGTGCCGCCATCGCCATGGCCGGGACGGGGGATGTCGTGCTGATCGCCGGCAAGGGTCACGAAACCGGCCAAATCATCGGCGACCGCGTGCTGCCCTTCTCCGACCGCGACGTCGCGGCGGGATTCATCGAGGAGTGATCGCCATGGCCGCCTCCGAGCCGCTCTGGACGCCGCAGGCGCTGGCCGATGCCACCGGCGGCACGCTGGCGGGCGCCGCGGGCCCGGCGATCGGTGGCGTGTCCATCGACACCCGCACGCTCCAGCCGGGCGACGTGTTCTTCGCCATTCGCGGTGACAATAGCGACGGCCATGCCTATGTCGGCAAGGCCGCCGATGCCAGGGCGAGCCTCTGCGTCGTCGAGCGCGCCCGCGTCGCCGAGATGCCCGAGGGCGCGGCGCTGCTGGCGGTGGACGATGTGCTCGGCGCGCTGGAAGCGGCCGGTCGCGCGGCACGCGCGCGCAGCGCCGCCCGCATCGTCGGCGTCACCGGCTCGGTCGGCAAGACCACGACCAAGGAGGCGCTGCTGCTCGCCCTCGGAGCGGACGGGCCGACCCATGCCTCGGCGGCCTCCTACAATAATCACTGGGGCGTGCCGCTCTCACTGGCGCGCCTGCCGGCGGGCAGCGCCTATGGCGTGTTCGAGCTCGGCATGAACCATGCCGGCGAGATCACCCCGCTCACCCGGATGGTGCGCCCGCATGTGGCGGTCATCACCACCATCGAGCCGGTGCATATCGCCCAGTTCCCGAGCATCGAGGCCATCGCCGACGCCAAGGCGGAGATCTTCCTCGGCGTCGAGCCAGGCGGGGCGGTGGTGCTCAACCGCGACAACCCGCATTTCGACCGGCTGGCGGCGGCGGCACAGGCAGCCGGCATCGCCACCATCATCGGCTTCGGCGAATCGGCGGATGCGCAGGCGCGCCTCGTCTCCCACGCGCTCCAGCCGCATGGCTCGACCGCCACTGCCGATATTCTCGGCGAGACCGTCAGCTTCAAGGTGGGCCTGCCCGGCCGGCACATCATCCAGAACATGCTGGCGGTGCTGGCGGCGGCCAAGCTCGCCGGCGCCGATCTCGCGCTCGCCGCCATGGCGCTCGCCAGTTTCGGCCCGCCGCCGGGGCGCGGCGTGCGCACGCGGCTCGCCGTCAAGGGTGGGCTCGCGACGTTGATCGACGAGAGCTACAACGCCAATCCCGCCTCGATGCGCGCCGCGCTCGCCGTGCTCGCCGGCATGCCGGTGAGCGGACGCGGGCGGCGCATCGCCGTGCTCGGCGACATGCTGGAGCTCGGCCCGCAGGGCGAGGCGATGCATGCCGAACTCGCGCCCGCCACCGCCGGGATCGACCTCGTCTTCTGCGCCGGACCGCTGATGCGCTCCCTGTGGGAGGCGTTGCCAGACAACCGCCGCGGCGCCTGGGCGCCGGACGCCGCCGCGCTCCTGCCGCAGGTCGCCGAGCGGCTGCGCGCCGACGATGTGGTCACGGTCAAGGGTTCCAATGGCAGCCGCATGGGCGTGCTCGCCCGGGCGCTGGCCGAGCGTTTCAAGCCGAGCGCGGAGCTGCTGGCAGCGGATACGCCGGAATGAGCGGTGTCCGGGTGTTGGGAGGCGCGGGTGATGCCGCGCTTCCCGTCGCGGGCCCTCTTGCACTTTCTGCCGGCAGCGGGCATGGCCCCGCCCGCTGGCGCGCCGTGACCACGCCGTGCCGGCCCGCGTCCCTTTCGGAAGGTTGATACCCGATGCTGCAATGGCTGGCCCAGTTCCAGGAGAGCCTCCCGGCTCTGAACGTCTTTCGCTACATCACCTTCCGCACCGGCGGGGCGATCATCACCGCGCTGCTCTTCGTCTTCATGTTCGGCCCGGCGATCATCGCGCTGCTGCGTTTGAAGCAGGGCAAGGGCCAGCCGATCCGCACCGATGGGCCGCAGTCGCACCTGCTCACCAAGAAGGGCACGCCCACCATGGGCGGGCTGATGATCTTCTCCGGGCTGATGGTCGCGACCGTGCTCTGGGGCAACCTGTCCAACCCCTATGTCTGGGTGGTGCTGTTCGTCACGCTCGGCTTCGGGCTGATCGGCTTCTATGACGACTATCTCAAGGTCACCAAGCAGACCCATAACGGCCTCTCCGGCAAGGCGCGCCTCGCCATTGAGGGCCTGATCGGCGGCATCGCCGCGGTGGTCATCATGCATATCGGCCGCGAGCCGCTCTCCTCCTCGCTGGCCTTCCCGTTCTTCAAGGATCTGCTGGTCGATCTGAGCTGGTTCTTCGTGGTGTTCGGCGCCTTCGTCATCGTCGCCGCCGGCAATGCGGTGAACCTGACGGACGGGCTCGACGGCCTCGCCATCGTTCCCGTCATGGTGGCGGCGGGCAGCTTCGGGCTGATCTCCTATCTGTCGGGCAACGTGCTGTTCGCTGATTATCTGCAGATCCACTATGTCGCCGGCGTCGGCGAACTGGCGGTGATCTGCGGGGCCTTGATCGGGGCCGGCATCGGCTTCCTGTGGTTCAACGCCCCGCCGGCGCAGATCTTCATGGGCGACACCGGCTCGCTGGCGCTGGGCGGCCTCCTCGGCACAATCGCGGTCGCCACCAAGCATGAGATCGTGCTGGCGGTGATTGGCGGGCTGTTCGTGCTGGAAGCGGTGTCGGTGATCGTGCAGGTGGCGTCGTTCAAGCTCACCGGCAAGCGCGTATTCAAGATGGCGCCGATCCACCATCACTTCGAGCAGAAGGGCTGGACCGAGCCGCAGATCGTCATCCGCTTCTGGATCATCGCCGTCGTTCTGGCGCTGATCGGCCTCTCCACGCTGAAGCTGCGCTGAGAAGAGCCACAAGCCGGCGCGCGATCCCGGCTCGCCCTCCGCTGACGCTCCGAGCGTCCGGGACACGGGCGTCCATTCGTCATCCCGGCCCCTCGGGTCTTGCCTTCGGCAAGCCCAAGGGCAGGCTCCGCGAAGCCGGAGAGCCGGGATCGCTGGCCGATGGGGCTCATCGAGCGCCATCATCACCCCCCCGCACACCGTCATGGCCGGACTTGATCCGGCCATCCACGACTTCCCACCGCCGCGCCCGGCCCGAGTCGTGGATCCCCGGGCCAAGCCCGGGGATGACGGCGTTCTGGGAGGGAGGCCGCGTGAACGAGCCGGCACGCGATCCCGGATCGGCCTTTGGCCGTCCGGGATGACGGAAAGAGGGTCGGCGACGAGCAGGGGCGGCGATCAAGAGAGCGCCTAGGAAAATAAACCTAGACACACACCCCAATCTCCGTCATCCTACCCGCACCTGTCCTCACCGAGGGGTGCGTCCGGAGCGGCCGGCGTGGGGGATGGGGGCGGTGGCGGCGTCGGCGGGAGTAACGCACCCGGTGGCGTCGCGGCCCAAGTCGGGTGTTCCCGTGCGGCGTAGCGCCGTTCACGGGCGGGATGCTACGCGCCTTCAAGCGCGTGGGCGCCGCCTTCAGTGGAGGATAGCAAGTCTGACTCCTCCAGGGGCCTCCCGAAGCAAGCCACAAAACACCGCGTGCGGGGCGCCGGGAGCGGCGCGTCGGTTGGCTGAGTGAAGGCTTGCACCACCTTTTAAAACAAAGGTGCAGGCGGCCGCCGTTGGCGTCCGCCCCGGTGCCCCGCGCGCCCTTCTTTGGGCAGTCGGCGCCTGACGCAGAGCCCCGGCCGCGACAGCGGCGCGGGGGTTTTGGTGCGGGCGGGACGGTGGGGCGGTTTTGGTGCGGGTGCGTTTGCGGGACCGACTGGCGGCACGCGATCCCGGCTCGGCCTTCGGCGGTCCGGGATGACGCTGTAGAGGGGCCGTCATCCCGGTCCCATCCCGTCGTCATCCCGGCCGGAGGCGAAGCCGGAGAGCCGGGATCGCGGGCCGCGCTCATCACCCCCGCGCACCGTCATGGCCGGGCTTGGCCCGGCCATCCACGACTTCCTCGTTGCGCCGGCAGAAGTCGTGGATCCCCGGGCTGATCCCCGGATCAAGTCCGGGGACGGGGATGACGGCGTTCTGGGAGGGAGGCCGCGTCAACGAGCGCGCGCGATCCCGGATCGGCCTCCGGCCGTCCGGGATGACGTCACATGAAGGAGGCGTCCGGGATGACGTAATGAGGGGAGGGCGACGTGTCCCCCGATGGGCGCGGGCTCAGCTGGGCAGCGCCAGCACCTTCTTCACATTATTGGCGTGCACCTCCTCATAGGGCGCGAAATAGCTGAGGTGGCCTGCCGCAATGTCCTCGGCGATGAAGGTGCTGAGATCCTGATCGGCGAAGGACATGACCGAGCGGGTGCGCAGCAGCTTCTGCACATAGCGGATCGTCGCGTCGATCAGCGAGGGGCCGTAGCCGCCGGCCGCGATCACCTCCGGCGCGCCGTGATTGGGCAGGATGCGCTGATAGCCCCAGCCGCGGATGCGCTTCAGCTCCTCGACATGAACGGGCAGGCGCTCGGGCTCGGCGACATAGGTGATCGGCTCTTCCAGCGTGTCGCCGGCGAGCATGATGAACTCGTCCGGCAGCAGCAGGATCAGCCCGTCATGGCTGTGGATCTCCGCCGGCTCCAAGAGCACGCGCAGGCTGCCGACCGATAGCTCGGTCGGCCCGGTGATGATGCGGTTGGGCATGACCAGCGGGCGGATCGGCGGGTTGCCGCTCTCCAGCGCCGCGCGGTGGGCGGTGAGCGCCGCCTCGGTACGGTCCAGCGCGATGATCTCGCAATCGGCGAACACCTCATTGCCCGCCACATGGTCGTCGTGCCAGTGGCTGAGCACGACGCGGATCGAGGTCACGCCCTCGCGCTCCAGCGCCTCCCGCATCAGCCGGGCATGGGTGAGCGAGATGTGGGTGTCGTAGAGCAGCGCCTCGCTGCCCTCGATGATGGCATAGACGCACACGCCGAGCGCATAGGCCCCGTCATCGAGCCAGTTCGGCCCGGCGGCATGGGCGCGGGCGCCGGCGATGCGCCCGTCATAAAAGGCGAGGATGTTGGGGTGCGGACGCAGCACCTTTAGCGTGGAGCCGAGCGGCAGAAGGGCAGGGGAGGGGGCAGGCGGAGAGGCGGGCTTGCTCATCGTCATCCTTTGCGTCGCCGGCAGGCGCGCGATCATTTCATCAGCCGGGGAAATGCGCTAGCGAGGTGTCGCGTCCCGATGGCGCGCGTCAGCCGAGGTTGTCCCATGATTCCCGTGACTTCGTTCAAAGACCGTGCCGTGGCGCTGTTCGGCCTCGGCGGCTCGGGCCTCGCTACCGCCCGCGCGCTGATCGCTGGTGGGGCGCGGGTGACGGCCTTTGACGATTCGCCCGCCTCGGTGGAGAAGGCGGCGGCGGAGGGCATCCCGACCGGCGACCTGCGGGCGCTGGACTGGAGCGACATCGCCGCGCTGGTGCTGGCGCCCGGCGTGCCGCTGACCCATCCCGAACCGCATTGGAGCGTGAGGCTGGCGCAAGGCGCGGGCGTCGAGGTCATCGGCGACATCGAGCTGTTCTGCCGTGAGCGGCGCCTTGGCCTGCGCCGCGCGCCCTTCGCGGCGATCACCGGCACCAATGGCAAGTCGACCACCACGGCGCTGCTGGCGCATCTGATGAAGGTCGGCGGGCGCGACGTGCAGATCGGCGGCAATTTCGGCCCGGCCATCCTCGGTCTGGAGCCGCCCAAGCAGGGGCGGGTCTATGTGATCGAGTGCTCCTCCTACCAGATCGACCTCGCCCCCAGCCTCGACCCGGCGGTCGGCATCCTGCTCAACCTCTCGCCGGACCATCTCGACCGGCACGGCACGATGGAGCACTACGCCGCCGTCAAAGAGCGGCTGGTGGCGCAGGTGGAGGCCGGCGGCACGGCGGTGATCGGCGTCGATGACCCGTGGTGCCGCGCCTTCGCCGACCGCGTGGCGGCGAGCGGCAAGGGTCTGGTGCGCCTCTCCGTGCTGGAAAAGCTGGAGGACGGCATCTATCTCGACGGCACCGATCTGGTGGTGGCGGAAGGCGGGCGCACCGTGTTCACCCTGCCGCTCGCCGGCATCGGCTCGCTGCGCGGCAGCCACAACGCGCAGAACGCCGCCGCCGCCTTCGCCAGCGCCCGCGCGCTTGGCCTCGCCCCCGAGGTGATCGCGGTCGGCATCAAGAGCTTTCCCGGTCTCGCGCACCGCATGGAGCAGGTGCGCACCATCGGCAACGTTCTGTTCGTCAACGATTCCAAGGCGACCAATGCGGATGCGGCCGAGCGCGCGCTGGTGTCCTTCGACAACATTTACTGGATCGCCGGCGGCAAGCCGAAGGAGGGCGGCATCGCCCCGCTCGCCCCGCTGTTTCCCCGCGTGAAGAAGGCTTATCTCATCGGCGTCGCGGCGGAGGATTTCGCGGCGACCCTGGGGGACGGCGTTCCCCATGAGATGAGTGGCACGCTCGAGGTCGCGGTGGCGAGCGCCGCGCGGGATGCCGCGAGCGCCGGGCTCGACCACGCGGTGGTGCTGCTCTCGCCGGCCTGCGCCAGCTTCGACCAGTTCCGCAATTTCGAGGTGCGGGGCGACGCCTTCCGCGCCCTCGTCGCGGCGCTCTGAGTGCGTCGAAGGTCGGGGATGAAAGGCCGCGCGCTGCGTCAAGCGCGGGTTGACGTTCGTGTGATGCCCTGAAAACATGCATGCCTGTCTCTGCGGCATTTCTGCCGGAGGGGTTGGGGACACAGGGCGACGGACTCGGGTGGCGCGGGGGCGCCGACGGGACGCCTGCCCCTTGAAGGGGATCAGCGTCATGAGCATTCCTTCGGCCGAAAGCGCGCCCGCCGCGGGCTCCGCCGGCGTCAGCTACACCACCGTCGACGGCGCCTATTTCGAGGCGCGCGGACTGAAGCGCTATGCGGGCGTCGCCTCGCTCTGGGCGCTTGGCGTCGGCGCGGTCATCTCCGGCCATTTCTCCGGCTGGAATCTGGGCCTCGCCACCGGCGGCTGGGGCGGGCTGTTCATCGCCGCCATCATCATCGCCATCATGTATCTCGGCCTCACCCTCTCCATCGCCGAGATGAGCTCCGCCCTGCCGCACACCGGCGCGGCCTATTCCTTCGCCCGCACCGCCATGGGGCCGTGGGGCGGCTTCATCACCGGCCTGTGCGAGAATGTCGAGTATGTCGTCACTCCCGCCGTGGTGGTGTTCTTCATCGGCTCCTATCTCGGCTCGATCTTCGGCACGCCACCGGAGTTCCAGCCGGTCTACTGGGTGTTCGGTTACATCGTCTTCGTTGGGCTGAACGTCGTCGGCGTCGAGCTGTCCTTCAAGGTCACGCTGGTAGTGACACTGGCCGCGCTCGCCTGCCTCGTCGCCTTCTGGGTCAGCGCGCTGCCCAATATCGACTTCACCCGCTGGGCGCTGAACATCTCCGCTGAGGGCACCGAGCTGCCGGATGGCGGCGGGCCGTTCCTGCCCTTCGGCATCTACGGCATCCTTGCCTCGCTGCCCTTCGCGGTGTGGCTGTTCCTCGCCATCGAGCAACTCCCGCTCGCGGCGGAAGAATCGGTCGACCCCAAGCGCGACCTGCCGCGCGGCATCATCCTCGGCATCACCACGCTCATCGTCTCGGCCTTCATGATCCTGTGGCTGAACGCTTCGGTCGCCAATGGCGCCTTCGCCCTCGGCAAGTCGGGCGAGCCGCTGCTGGACGGCTTCCGCGCCATCTATGGCGACGGTCTCGCCAAGGTGCTGGCCTGCGTCGCGGTGATCGGCCTCATCGCCTCGTTCCACACCATCATCTACGCGCAGGGCCGGCAGATCTATTCGCTCTCGCGCGCTGGCTACTTCCCGCGCTGGATGTCGATCACCCATGGCACCCGCAAGACCCCGCACCTCGCCATGCTGGTGGGCGCGGTGGTGGCGCTCGGGCTGATGCTGGTGATCTGGTTCAGCGTCGGCGCCGAGCAGGGCGCGAGCGTCATCGGCGGCACGCTGCTCAACATGGCGGTGTTCGGCGCCATGCTGTCATATGTGATGCAGGCGCTGTCCTTCATCCTGTTGCGCAAGAACGCCGCCCATATCGAGCGGCCCTATCGCAGCCCGTTCGGCGTCGTCGGCGCCGGGCTGACCATCGCCATCGCCATCGTCACGCTGTTCTTCCAGCTTTCCGATCCCGTTTACCGGGCCGGCGTGATCGGCGTGGTGATCTGGTTCGCCATCGGCATCGTCTATTTCGCCATTGCCGGGCGCCACAAGCTGGTGCTCTCGCCGGAGGAGGAGTTCGCCCTCTCCAAGGGCACCACCGAGTACAAGTCCTACTGACCGCCGGCTGACATTTCCGGCCATGCGCCACCGCTCACCCCGTCCGGCTTCCGCCGGGCGGGGTTTTGCGTTCCGGGCGATGCGGCGGGGATAAGCCGCTCGGCGCCGCGTCATTAAGCCGGCGTCAACCTTAATCGTTCGATAGTCCGGGAAGCGTTTCTCCGGAGTAGAGCTACATGATCTCGCGTGCCGAACGGACGGTGGTGGGCGAATGGTGGTGGACCATTGATCGCCTGCTGCTTGGCGCCCTCGCCGCGCTGATGATCATCGGCATCGTGCTGGCGCTGGCCGCCAGCCCGCCGGTCGCCGCGCGGCTCGGCATCGCCGATCCGTTCCACTTCGTGAACCGGCAGGTGATGTTCCTGGTGCCGGCGCTCATCGTGCTGCTGGGCACCTCGTTCCTCTCCCCGCGCAACATCCGGCGCGTGTCGCTGGTGCTGTTCTTCCTCTTTCTCGGCCTCGTCTGCGCCACGCTGGTCATCGGTCCGGAGGTCAAGGGCGCGCGGCGCTGGCTGAATGTTGCCAGCATCACCGTGCAGCCTTCGGAATTCCTCAAGCCGAGCTTCGTCATCATCGCCGCCTGGCTGTTCTCCGAAAGCGTGCGGCGCCCGGAAATGCCCGGTCAGTTCCTCGCCATCGGCCTGCTCGGCATCGTGGTGACGCCGCTGGTGATGCAGCCCGACTTCGGTCAGACCATGCTGGTCTCGCTGGTGTGGGGCGGCCTGTTCTTCCTGGCGGGACTGCGGATGATCTGGGTGATCGGCCTTGGCGGCGTCGGCGCCTTTGGCCTTTTCGTCGCCTACACGCTGGTGCCGCATGTGACCAAGCGCATCGACCGCTTCCTCGACCCGGAATCGGGCGACACCTACCAGATCGACATCGCCACCGACAGTTTCCTCAATGGCGGCTGGCTCGGCCAGGGGCCGGGTGAGGGCACCTACAAGAAGATCCTCCCGGACGGGCATACGGACTTCATCTTCGCGGTCGCCGGCGAGGAATTCGGCGCCATTCTCTGCATGATGATCGCGGGGCTCTTTGCCTTCATCGTGCTGCGCTCGCTGACGCGGGCGATGAATGACGAGGACCCCTTCGTGCGCTTCGCCATTGCCGGGCTCACCATGCTGTTCGGCCTGCAGTCCTGCATCAACATGATGGTCAATCTCCACATGATGCCGGCCAAGGGCATGACGCTGCCCTTCGTCTCCTATGGCGGTTCCTCGCTGCTGTCGCTAGCCTATGGCATGGGTATGCTGCTGGCGCTCACCCGCCGCCGCCCGCGCACGGCGACGCTGGCAGAACTGGAACGGCTGGGCACCCGGCTCGGCAGCACAGCGGTACGCCCGGCATGAACGATTCCATCCGCACGCCCCGTGCCCCGCGCCCGGTAATGACTCGCAAGCCGCTGGTATTGCTGGCGGCCGGCGGCACGGGCGGGCATCTCTTCCCGGCCGAGGCGCTGGCCGACGCGCTGACCGCCTATGGTCTCGACGTGGACCTGGCGACGGACGAGCGCGCGGCGCGCTATGCCGATGTGTTCCCCGCCCGCAAGCTCCATGTGCTGCCGGCCGACACGGTGCGCGGGCGCTCGCCCATTGCTTTGGCGCGCACGGCGCTTGCCCTGGCGCGCGGGGTGCTCAAGGGCTACCAGCTCATGCAGGAGCTGAAGCCTGCGGTGGTGGTCGGCTTCGGCGGCTATCCGACCGTGCCGCCTTTGCTCGCCGCGCGCTTCGCCGGCCGCCCGACCATCATCCACGAGGCCAATGCGGTGCTGGGCCGGGCCAATGCCATGCTCGCGCCGCGCGTGACGGCCATCGCCACCGGCTATCCGGAGATCTTCAGCACGAAGCCCGAACTTGCCGCCAAGGCCCGGCACACCGGAAATCCGGTGCGCCCCGCCGTCATCGACGCGGCGGCTCCCTATGAGGCACCGCTGGAGAACGGCCCGTTCGATCTCCTGGTCTTTGGCGGCAGCCAGGGCGCGCGGGTGATGAGCGACGTCGTTCCCCACGCCATCGCCCAGCTTCCTCCGGTGCTGCGCGACCGGGTGCGCATCACCCAGCAGGCGCGGGCGGAGGATAGTGGCTTCGTGCGCGAGATCTACGCCAAGACCGGCGTGCGGGCGGAGATCGCTCCGTTCTTCCGCGATCTGCCGGCGCGGATGAGCAACGCGCATCTGGTCATTGCCCGCGCTGGCGCCTCGACCATTGCCGAGCTCTGCGTGATCGGCCGGCCCTCCATTCTCGTGCCGCTGCCCGGCGCGATTGATCAGGACCAGCTCGCCAACGCCACCGCGCTCACCAAGGGGGGCGGGGCTGTGCTGGCGCGCCAGAGCGGCTTCACCCCCGACACGCTCGCCGAATTGCTGATCTCGCTGATGCGTGCCCCGGCACAGCTCGCCGCCATGGCCCAGCGGGCACAGGTCATGGGTCGGGCGGACGCGACGGCGCGACTGGCGGATCTGGTCATCCGGACCGCCGGCCTGAAGGTTTGACGGCGTGGCCGGGCGGTCCGCCATCGTCGGGATGACGCGGCCGGTCGCCTCGTCTATTCCTGCCCGCCTTGACGTAGCGCCCGCGCCCCAGGTTGTGGCGGGCCGAAGGAAGATCGCATGAAGCTCCCGCTCTCACTCGGCCCCATCCATTTCGTCGGCATCGGCGGCATCGGCATGAGCGGCATCGCCGAGGTGCTGCACAATCTCGGCTACACCGTCCAGGGCTCGGACGTGGCCGAGAGCGCCAATGTGAAGCGCCTGACCGAGAAGGGCATCAAGGTGCTGATCGGCCATGCGGCCGGCAATATCGAGGGGGCGGAGGTGCTCGTCGTCTCCTCCGCCATCAAGCGCGACAATCCCGAGCTGGTCGCCGCCCGCGCCAAGCGCCTGCCGGTGGTGCGCCGCGCGGAGATGCTGGCCGAGCTGATGCGGCTGAAGAGCTGCGTCGCCATTGCCGGCACCCATGGCAAGACCACCACGACCTCGCTGGTCGCCACCCTGCTCGACGCGGGCGGCTTCGATCCCACCGTCATCAATGGCGGCATCATCAACGCCTACGGCACCAATGCGCGGCTGGGGGATGGTGACTGGATGGTGGTGGAGGCCGATGAGAGCGACGGGACGTTCCTGAAGCTGCCGGTCGAGGTGGCCATCGTCACCAATATCGACCCCGAGCATCTCGACCACTTCAAGACCTTCGAGGCGGTGCAGGCGGCGTTCCGCAGCTTCATCGACAACCTGCCCTTCTACGGCTTCGCGGTGATGTGCACCGATCATCCGGTGGTGCAGGATCTCGTCGGCCATGTCGAGGACCGCCGCGTCATCACCTATGGCGAAAATCCTCAAGCGGATGCGCGACTTGTCGATCTCGACCTGCGCGGCGGCGTGTGCCGCTTCGCCGTGATCTTCCGCGACCGCACCGGCCACACCGTGCATGAGCTGCGCGACCTCGTGCTGCCCATGCCCGGCCGGCACAATGCGCTCAACGCCACCGCCGCCATCGCCGTGGCCCGCGAGCTGGGCGCGAGCGACGCGCAGATCCGCACCGCGCTGGCCGGCTTTGGCGGGGTGAAGCGGCGCTTCACGCGGACCGGTGAGGTGGACGGTGTGTCCATCTTCGACGATTACGGCCACCACCCGGTCGAGATCGCCGCCGTGCTGCGCGCCGCCCGCGCCTCGACGGAAGGGCAGGTCATCGCCATCGTCCAGCCCCACCGCTACACGCGGCTGCAATCGCTGTTCGACCAGTTCGCCACCTGCTTCAACGACGCCAACCACGTCATCGTCGCCGATGTCTATGCGGCGGGCGAGGCGCCGATCCCCGGCATCGACCGCGATCACCTCGTCGAGGCGCTGCGCGCGCGCGGCCATCGCTCGGTGACCGCGCTGAGTGGCCCCGACGCGCTGGCGGGGATCGTGAAGGGCCTGGCGAAGCCCGGTGACTATGTGGTCTGCCTCGGCGCCGGCAACATCACCCAATGGGCCTATGCGCTGCCGGGCCAGCTTGAGGCGGGGCCGGCTAAGTGAGCTTCCCCGACATCACCGCCGACCTCTCCGCCCGCCTGCCCGAGCTGCGCGGGCGGCTGATCGCCAATCAGCCGCTGGCGGAGCTGATCTGGTTCCGCGTCGGCGGCCCGGCGCAAATCCTGTTCACCCCGGCGGACGAGGCCGATCTCGCTTATTTCCTCGCGAATCTCCCCGCCGACATCCCCGTCACCGTGATCGGCCTCGGCTCGAACCTCATCGTGCGCGATGGCGGCGTGGCCGGCGTGATCATCCGGCTCGGGCGCGGCTTCAACGAGATCACCGTCGAGGACGGCCACCGCGTGCGGGCGGGCACGGCGGTGCCGGATGTGAAGCTCGCCCGCGCCGCCGCTGATGCCGGCATTGACGGGCTCGCCTTCTACCGGGGCATTCCCGGCGGTCTGGGCGGGGCGCTGCGCATGAATGCCGGCGCCCATGGTGGTGAGACCAAGGATTGCCTCATCGAGGCGCGGGCGGTTGACCGTGCCGGCAAGGTCCATGTGCTCGCCAATGCCGATTTCGGCTTCAGCTACCGCCATTCCGGCGCGCCGGCGGATTTCATCTTCACCAGCGCGCTCTATCAGGGCCGCCCCGGTGATCCCGCGACGATCCTCGCCGAGATGGACCGGATCACGCAGGCGCGCGAGGCCTCCCAGCCGATTCGCGAGAAGACCGGCGGGTCGACCTTCAAGAACCCGCCGGGCCACAAGGCCTGGCAACTCGTCGATGCCGCCGGCTGTCGGGGCTTGCGCGTCGGCGGGGCCGAGGTCTCGCAGATGCACTGCAATTTCCTGATCAACACCGGCGGGGCCACCGCCGCCGACATTGAAGGCCTCGGCGAGGAAGTGCGCCAGCGCGTGAAGGCCCAGTCCGGCATCGAGCTGGAGTGGGAGATCAAGCGCATCGGCGTTCCGGCCTGACTGACGCCCCAGACTGACGCCTTACCGGCGCGAGGAGAAGACCATGTCCAAGCACGTCGCCGTCCTTCTGGGCGGCTGGTCGGCGGAGCGCGAGGTGTCGCTGCGCTCGGGTGAGGCCTGCGCCAAGGCCGCCGAGAGCGTCGGCTACCGCGTCTCGCGCGTCGATGTCGGGCGCGACATCGCGCAGGTGCTGACCGAGCTGAAGCCGGACGTGGTGCTTAACGCCCTGCACGGCCCGTTCGGCGAGGACGGTACCATTCAGGGCATGCTGGAGATCCTCGGCATCCCCTACACCCATTCCGGCGTGCTCGCCTCGGCGCTGGCCATGGACAAGGCGCAGGCCAAGATCGTGCTGGCCGCCCATGGCGTGCCCGTGCCGCATGGGCGCTTGGTCACCCGCGCGGAGGCCGCGAAGGCCCATGTGCTGCCGCGCCCCTATGTGCTGAAGCCGGTGCGGGAGGGCTCCTCGGTCGGCGTCTTCATCGTTAACGAAGATCAGGAATTCCCGCCGCAGGAACTGAATCGGCCCGACTGGCCGCATGGCGAACTGCTTCTGGCCGAATCTTACATCCCCGGATTGGAGCTCACCTGCGCCGTTATGGGCGGTGAGCCGCTCGATGTGATCGAAATTCAATCCGCCGTAAGGTTCTATGATTACGAAGCAAAATACGCTCCGGGCGGATCCGTTCACATTCTTCCGGCCCGGATTTTACCGAAAATTTACCAAAAGGTACGGATGCTAGCGGCTAGGGCGCATGAGGCGCTCGGCTGTCGGGGCATTAGCAGGGCTGATTTCCGCTACGACGACCGGACCGGGGACGAATCCGGTTTGTTCTGTCTGGAGGTTAACACCCAACCCGGAATGACCGAGACCTCTCTCGTGCCCGAACTGGCAGCCCATGCGGGCCATTCGTTCGGTGAGCTTGTACGATGGATGGTGGAGGACGCTTCGCTCGACCGCTGACCCCCAGGCAGATGCCTGCCGGGGCCGGACGGACCAGCGCGGCCAAGGTTGAGACGAGGCGAAACGGCAGTGATGGCCGGGCTTTCGCACGTCCCGCCACGTCCGGCGCCGCCGATCGGGGCCGGGTGCGAATCATCGACCGCACGATCATCGGCGGGCGCCGCTTCTTCGTCGGGCTGTCCGCCTCGCGGGCTCTGAGCTGCGGCGCCGGCACCTGGCTGGTGGCGCTGCTCTTCGCCGCGACCGGCGCCTATGGCCTCCAGCAGGGCGGGCACATGCCGGTAGCGGTCGAGACCGCCCGCGACATGGCTGATTCGGCCGCCAACCTCGCCGGCTTCCGAATCGCCAATGTGAATCTCTCCGGCCAGAATCACGTCACCCCCGGCGACATCCTCGCCACGGCCGGCGTGAAGCCGACCTCCTCGCTGCTGTTCCTCGACGCCGAGGGCGCGCGGATGCGGCTTGAGGAACTCGCCTGGATCAAGCGCGCCACGGTGCAGAAGCTCTATCCCGACCGGCTGGACATCCAGGTGGTCGAGCGCGAGGGCTTCGCGCTCTGGCAGAAGGACGGCAAGATCAACGTCATCGCCCGCGACGGCACCGTCATCGCCCCCTATTCCGACGACGCCCGCTATATCCGCCTGCCCATCGTGGTCGGCGACGGCGCGGAAAAGCACGTCACCGAGATCGTCGAGGCGCTCAGCCTCGTGCCGGGCGTGCGGGACCAGGTGCGTGCGGCCATCCGCGTCGCCGACCGGCGCTGGACGCTGAAGATGCGCAGCGGCATCGACGTGCGCCTGCCGGAAAAGGACATCGCCACCGCCTTGCAGGAACTCGCCGTGCTCGACCGCGACAAGCAACTGCTCAGCCGCGACATCACCATCATCGATCTGCGCCTGCCCGACCGTGTGTCGGTGCGTCTGTCCGATGCCGCCTATGAGGCGCGTCAGGCGGAGCTGAAGGCGCAGGCGAAGGCCAAGAAGGGCGGCAACACGTGAGACCCCGGGCTCCGTTCGAGATCGCTCCCAAGATGCGCCCCCTCGCGCCGCGCCGCAGCGGCGTGGTGGGCGTGCTGGAAATCGGCACCTCCAAGATCGTCTGCATGATTGCCCGGCTGAAGCCGCGCGATGCCACGACGAGCCTGCGCCGGCGCACCCATTCGGTGGATGTGCTCGGCATCGGCCATACCTCGTCGCATGGCATCAAGGGCGGCGCGGTGATCGACATGGAGCGCGCCGAGCACGCCATTCGCCGCGCGGTCGACGCCGCCGAGCGCATGGCCGGCGCGCAGATCGCCTCCGTCGTCGTCTCCATGGCCGGCGGGCGCCTCGCCTCCGAGCACTTCGCCGCCGAGGTCGACCTTCCCGAGCCGGCGGTCGCCGAGGGCGATATTCGCCGCGTGCTCGACGCCGCCTCCACCTTCGCCGTCGGCGAGGGCCGGACCATCCTGCACGCGCTGCCGGTCGGCTATGCCATCGACGGCGTGTCCGGCATTGGCGAGCCGCGCGGCATGCTCGGCCGGCGCCTCGGTGTCGATCTGCATGTCGTCACCGCCGAAGCGGCGGCGGTCCGCAACCTGCTCCTGTGCATCGAGCGCTGCCATCTCGGCGTCGAGGCCATGGTTGCCGCCCCCTATGCGGCGGCGCTGGCCACGCTCGCCGATGACGAGACCGAACTCGGCGTGACGCTGATCGATTTCGGCGCCGGCACCACCACCGTCGCCGTGGTCGAGAACGGCCATTGCGTCCATGTGGACGGCGTGGCGGTGGGCGGCCAGCACGTCACCAACGACGTCGCGCGCGGCCTTTCCACCCGCCTTGCCGATGCCGAGCGCCTGAAGAGCCTGCATGGCGGCGTCACCGTCGTCGGCGCGGATGATCGTGAGATGCTCACCGTCCCGCCGATCGCCGACGACCATCACGACCTGCCGCGCGCCATTCCGAAGTCGCGCCTGCTCAAGATCATCCGCCCGCGTGTGGAAGAGATCACCGAGCTGGTGCGCGACCGCCTCGTCACCTCCGGCCACGCCGCCGGCGCCGGGCGCCGCATCGTGCTCACGGGCGGCGCGGCGCAGCTCACCGGCCTTGCCGACATGGTGGCCGGCGTGATGGGCGGGCAGGTGCGCATCGGTCGCCCGCTCGGTATTTCGCGCCTGCCGGAGGCCGCGCGTGGCGCGCCCTTCGCGGTCGCCACCGGACTTCTCGTCTATCCGCAGGTTGCGGGGCTCGAGCATTTCGAGGCCCGCCGCCGCCGGCTCTCCCACGGGGAATCGGACGGGTACTTCTCGCGCGTCGGCCATTGGCTTCGGGAGGCCTTCTGACGTGCTTCATCATATCCGCGCCGGCGGAACCGGCACCACTGAGATCGAGACGGGATTCGAGCCCGCCGGCGTTTGGGGACAACAGCCATGACCATCAATCTGCAGGTACCTGACATCCGCGAACTGCGTCCCCGCATCACCGTGTTCGGCGTCGGTGGCGCCGGCGGCAACGCTGTCAACAACATGATCACGGCCGGCCTGTCGGGTGTCGACTTCGTCGTCGCCAACACCGATGCGCAGGCGCTCACCCTCTCCAAGGCCGAGCGCATCGTGCAGATGGGCGTGGCGGTCACCGAGGGCCTCGGCGCCGGCTCGCAGCCGGAAGTTGGCCGCGCGGCGGCGGAAGAGGCGCTGGACGAGATCCGCGATCACCTCGCGGGCGCCCACATGGTCTTCATCACCGCCGGCATGGGCGGTGGCACGGGCACGGGCGCGGCACCGGTCATCGCCCGCGCGGCGCGCGAGCTCGGCATCCTCACCGTCGGCGTGGTGACCAAGCCCTTCCATTTCGAGGGCCAGCGCCGCATGCGCATCGGCGAGATGGGCATCAACGAGCTGCAGAAGGGCGTCGACACCCTCATCGTCATCCCGAACCAGAACCTGTTCCGGGTGGCCAATGAGAAGACCACCTTCGCCGACGCCTTCGCGATGGCCGACCAGGTGCTCTATTCGGGCGTTGCCTGCATCACCGACCTGATGGTCAAGGAAGGCCTGATCAACCTCGACTTCGCCGACGTTCGCGCCGTGATGCGCGAGATGGGCAAGGCGATGATGGGCACTGGCGAGGCCTCCGGCGAGAAGCGCGCCTTGCACGCGGCCGAGGCGGCGATCGCCAACCCGCTGCTGGACGAAGTGTCGATGCGCGGCGCCCGTGGCCTGCTGATCTCGATCACCGGCGGCAAGGATCTCACCCTGTTCGAGGTGGACGAGGCGGCGACCCGCATCCGCGAGGAAGTCGACCCGGACGCCAACATCATCCTCGGCGCCACCTTCGACGAGACGCTGGAAGGCCTCATCCGCGTGTCGGTCGTGGCCACCGGGATCGACCCGGCGGTCATTCCCGAGCAGATCCCGCACAGCTTCGCCAACCTCTCGGATCTCGGCGGCCGCAAGGTCTCCAATGCCGGCCGCGCCGCCGTCGAGGCCCGCCGCGACGCCGCGCTGCGCTCGGTCGCGTCCGCGCTCACCGAGGACCACGCGGCCTATGCCGATCACAGCTACGAGCCGACCTTCGCGGCGTCCTCGGGCAGCGATCACGTCTATGGCGAGCCGGACTACGCCCAGCACGCCCCGGCGGCGATCGATGACGTGACCATTCGCCCGCTCGCGCCCAAGCCCCAGCTCTATGCCGAGCCGGAGCCCGAGCCGATGAACGACGCGGCTTATGAGCACGAGACACACGAGCCCTTCATCCCGCCGCAGGCGGAACGTCCGGAAATGCGCAGCCCGCGCATGCCGCGCGTGGAAGAGCTGCCCATGCCGGCGCAGAACCAGATCCGCGCCGCTCGTGGCGAGCCGACGGAGCATCACCACGCCGAGAAGAAGCGCATGACGCTGCTTCAGCGCCTCGCCAATGTCGGCCTCGGCCGCCATCAGGACGAGGAAGAGGTCGATCCGCCGGCCGAGATGCGCCCGATGGTCCGCCGCGCCCCGGCGCAGCCGGAGCCGCGCCCGCTCGCCGAGCGCCGCCCGGAAGCGTCCGAGTTCGCCAAGCGCCCGGCGGCTCGCCCGATGGACGCCCATGGCCGTCCGGCGGCGCGCGCCTCCGAGGATGATCACCTCGATATTCCGGCCTTCCTGCGCCGCCAGGGCTGAGCCGGCTTCCTGACTAACAGGGGCGGGTGACCGCCCCTGTTACACAGCCAATGACGCAATGCAGCGCCCGGGTTTGTAGCTCGGGCGCAATTCATTGATTGTAAACGAATATCTGATGTGCTGCAGGCGCGACGGGACGGTAACAGACGGTAAGCAAGCGTGATTTGGCACCCCCCGGGGGCGCCAGTATGTTGCCCACCAACGACAAGCCCTCGGCGTGGATTCGCAAAACGAGCCCCGGAACCGATGGCGGATTGAAGTTGGCACTGGGAATTGGGGGGAGCGGATGGCCTCTGGTGGTCCGCTCGCTGGGTCTGGAATGAACGCTGTACGGCAAACAACCATCGGCGACGTGGTCACGCTTTCGGGCGTGGGCGTGCATTCCGGCAAGGAAGCGCGGTTGAGCTTGGCTCCCGCTCCGGCCGATACCGGCATCCTCTTTCACCGCACCGATTCGTCCCAGTCCGTTCGCGCCTCCCGTCAGGCCGTTCGCGGCAGCGATCTGGCGACCGTGCTGCGCGATGAGAATGGCCCCGCCGTCTCCACCGTCGAGCACCTGCTCGCCTGCTTCGCCGGCCTCGGCATCGACAATGCCCATGTCGAGATCGACGGGCCTGAAGTGCCGATCCTGGACGGAAGTGCGGGCGAATTCGTGGCAGCCATCGACGATGTGGGTGTTGTCGAGATCGCCGCGCCCCGCCGCTATCTGCGCGTGCTGAAAACCATCCGCGTCGAGACCGAGACCGGCTTCGGCGAGCTTTCCCCCTATGATGCGGGCTTCCGGCTCGAGGTCGAGATTGACTTCGCCCACGCTGCCATTGGCCGCCAGCGTTACGCCGCCACCCTGTCGCCGGACGTGTTCCGTAAGGAGCTAGCCGCCGCCCGCACCTTCGGCTTCGTCGCCGATGTGGAGCGCCTCTGGCAGGCCGGCTACGCGCTCGGCGCCTCGCTCGACAACACGATCTGCCTCGACACGAATGGCGTGCTGAACACCACCGGCCTGCGCTTTGCGGACGAGTTCGTCCGCCACAAGGCGATGGACGCGGTGGGTGATCTTGCCATTAGCGGCCTGCCCCTGATGGCCCGCTTCCGCTCCTACAAGGGCGGCCACAAGCTGAACTTCGCCGTGGTCGATGCCCTGCTGTCCGACCGTTCGGCCTATGAGATCGTCGAAGCCAAGCTGCCGGCCCGCCGCAGCGTGCGTGGCAATGTCGGTCTCGTCGATGTGGCGGTGCCGGCCTACGCGCCGGAGCTGTGAGCCGGTCCGCGCGACTTTTAGTCGTTCCTCACGCGGTCATCCTGCAATCTGCGGCGACCGGCAGGGCACTCGCCATAATCCGGACGGAAAGCGGCTATAGCGCACATCTGCGCCCTGCCGGCAGGCGACCAGATTGGGATCGAGAGTTGTGATGCGTCTTCTCAGCCACGTCCGTTCCGGCGGGCCCGCCGCAAACGCCGCCCGCCCGGCAACGGCGCGTTCCGCGCTTTTCGCGGTGCGCCTCGTGGGGCTGGTGCTGGTGGGCGCCTCGCTCGGCGGCTGCGCCGGCCTGTTCGACACCAACAAGGAAGAGACGGTCTACCCGGATGTGCCGGCCGAGCAGCGCTATAACGAGGCGCTGACGCTGATGCAGAAGGAAGACTATGCCGAGGCGATCAAGCGCTTCGAGGATGTCGACCGCCAGCATCCCTATTCCGACTGGGCCCGCAAGGCGATGCTGATGATCGCCTACATCAACTACACGATGGGCCAGTATGACGAGTGCATCGGCGTCGCCAAGCGCTACCTGACGCTGCACCCCGGCTCGGCCGATGCCGCCTATGCGCAGTATCTGGTCGCCTCGTCCTATTTCGACCAGATCCCGGACATTTCCCGCGACCAGCAGCGCACCGAGCGCGCCATGGATGCGCTCGACGAGATCGTGCGGAAATATCCCGACAGCGAATACGCCGTCGCCGCCAAGAAGAAGCTCGAGGTCGCGCGCGACCAGCTCGCCGGCAAGGAGATGATGGTCGGGCGCTATTATCTCGAGCAGCGCAACTATGCCGGCGCGATCAACCGCTTCAAGGTGGTCGTCACCCGCTACCAGACCACGCGCCATGTCGAGGAAGCCCTGTACCGCCTGACCGAGGCCTATATGGCGCTCGGCGTGGTGAGCGAGGCGCAGACCTCGGCCGCCGTGCTCGGCTATAATTTCCCGGACAGCTCCTGGTACAAGGACGCTTACAAGCTGGTTCAGTCGCGCGGCGTGAGCCCGCAGCTCAACCAGAATTCCTGGATCACCAAGGCCTTCAAGGGTCTCGGGCTGGGCTGACAATCACCGGCGGGGCGCTCGGTGTCTCCGCGGATTGTCGCGAACAGAAGAAGAACAGATGCGGACGGCGCGCGGACCTGCTAGAAGGCAGAGCCGACCCCGTCCCTCGCGCGGATTCGTTCTGGAGCGTCACGCATGCTGGCCGCCCTGTCGATCAGGGATATCGTCCTCATCGAGCGGCTCGACCTGAGTTTCCAGCCGGGCCTCACCGTCCTCACCGGCGAGACCGGGGCGGGCAAATCCATTCTGCTGGATGCCTTTACGCTCGCCCTTGGCGGGCGCGGCGACGGCTCGCTGGTGCGCCAGGGCGCCGCGCAGGGGCAGGTGACCGCCGAATTCGACCTGCCGCCCGATCATCCCGTGCGCGCCGTTCTGGCCGAGGCGGGGATCGATGATGACGGCGCGCTGGTGTTGCGGCGCGTGCAGCATGGCGACGGGCGCACACGCGCTTTCGTCAACGACCAGTCGGTGAGCGCGCAGATGCTGCGCCAGCTCGGCCGGCGGCTTGTCGAGATCCACGGCCAGCATGACGACCGCGCTTTGGTCGATCCCGCCTCGCACCGCCAGCTGCTCGACGCTTTTGGCGGGTTGACCGGCCTCGCGGAAGAGGTCAGCGGCCTCTGGCGTGCCTGGCGCGCGGCGCGGCGTGAGGCGGAGGGGGAGAAGGCGCGGCTCGAGGAGGCGGCCAAGGAGGCCGACTATATCCGCCATTCGCTCGACGAACTCACGACGCTGGGGGTGGAGTTCGGCGAGGAGGAGCAGCTTTCCAAGCGCCGCTCGGAGATGATGCGCTTCGAGAAGATCGCGACCGACCTTGCCGATGCGCAGGACGCGGTGGGGGGCGCGAACTCGCCGGTCCCCGCCCTCGCGGCGGCGGTGCGGCGGCTGGAGCGGCGGGCGGGCGAGGTCGAATCGCTGGTGCGTCCGGCGGTCGAGGCGATCGACGCGGCGCTTAACGCCTTGGAAATGGCCAACTTTCATCTCGAAGCGGCGCTGCGGGAGGCGGATTTCGATCCGCGCGAGCTGGAGCGGATCGAGGAGCGGCTCTTCGCGCTGCGCGCCGCCGCGCGCAAATTCGCCTGCACGGCCGATGATCTGCCGAACGTCGCCACGCGTTTCGCCGATCAGCTCGACGCGCTCGATCATGGCGCGCAACGCCTTGAGGCGCTTGAGAAAACCGCCGCGCAGGCGGAAGTCGCCTATCGCGCCAGCGCCCGCGACCTTTCCGCCCGCCGGCAGCTGGCGGCCGCCGCGCTGGACGAGGCGGTGAACGCCGAGCTGCCGCCGCTGAAGCTGGAACGCGCCCGTTTCATCACGGAGTGTCAGGCCGATGAGGTGGACGGTCAGGCCGATGGGTACGACCGGATCGAGTTCTGGGTGCAGACCAATCCGGGCACGCGGGCCGGCCCGATGATGAAGGTCGCCTCGGGCGGCGAGCTCGCCCGCTTCCTGCTCGCGCTCAAGGTGGTGCTGGCCGACAAGGGCTCGGCGCCGACGCTGGTGTTCGACGAGATCGACACAGGGGTGGGCGGCGCGGTGGCCGATGCCATCGGCGCGCGGCTTGCCCGGCTCGGCGGGCGGGTGCAGGTGGTCGCCGTCACCCATGCTCCGCAGGTCGCCGCGCGCGCCGGCAATCATTTCCGCATCGCCAAGGAAATGGTGGCCGAGCATGACCGGGTGGCGACCCATGTCGCCCCGCTCGCCCCCGCGCACCGCCGCGAAGAAATCGCCCGCATGCTCTCCGGCGCCGAGGTCACGGCCGAGGCGCGGGCGGCGGCGGACCGGCTGCTCTCCACCGCCGAATCCGCTAGAAACCCGGCATGACCACGGATGACACGCTCCCCCCCGTCGCGACGCTGACCGCCGAGGCGGCGGCCAAGGAACATGCCCGGCTTGGCGAGGAGATCGCCGGCCATGACCGGCGCTATTATCAGGACGACGCCCCCACCGTCTCCGACGCTGAGTATGACGGCCTGCGCCGGCGCTATGAGGCGATCGAGGCGCAGTTTCCCGAGCTGAGGGGCATCGACAGCCTCTCGGAGAAGGTCGGCGCCGCGCCGTCCGCGAAATTCGCCAAGGTGCGCCACCGCGTGCCCATGCTCTCGCTCGGCAATGCCTTCGCCGATGAGGAGGTGGAGGAATTCGTCGCCCGCATCCGCCGCTTCCTCGGCCTCCCGGTGGACGAGCCGATTGCCATCACCGCCGAGCCGAAGATCGACGGCCTGTCCTGTTCGCTGCGCTATGAGAAGGGCGTTTTCGTGCAGGCCGCGACGCGCGGCGACGGCTTCGAGGGCGAGGACGTCACGGCCAACGTGCGCACCATCGGCGAGATCCCGGAGCGCCTGTCGGGCGCCGACGTGCCGGATATCTTCGAGGTGCGCGGCGAGGTCTATATGGGCCATGCCGAATTCGCGGCGCTGAATGCGCGGCAGGAGGCGGCGGGCAAGCCGCTCTTCGCCAATCCGCGCAACGCGGCGGCCGGGAGCCTGCGCCAGCTCGACCCGGCGATCACCAAGAGCCGCCCGCTGAAATTCTTCGCCTATGCCTGGGGCGAGGTCAGCGACGGGGGCCTTCCGGCGCAGACGCAGTTCGGGGTGATCGAGGCCTTTGCCCGCTGGGGCCTGCCGACAAATCCGCTCACCGTGCTCTGCCAGTCCGCCGAGGAACTGCTCGCCCATTACCGCCGCATCGGCGAGGGGCGGGCGAGCCTCGGCTATGACATTGACGGCGTGGTCTACAAGGTGGACAGCCTCGCGCTGCAGCAGCGGCTCGGCTTTGTCTCGCGCAGCCCACGCTGGGCCATCGCCCATAAATTTCCCGCTGAAAAGGCGGTCACAAAGCTCGAGCGCATCGAGATCCAGGTCGGGCGCACCGGCGCGCTGACCCCGGTGGCCAAGCTCACGCCGATCACCGTTGGCGGCGTCGTGGTGGCGAATGCCTCGCTGCACAATGAGGACTATATTCGCGGCATTGGCGGCAAGGGCGAGCCGATCCGTGGCGGCGTCGATATTCGCGAGGGCGACTGGGTGACGATCCAGCGCGCCGGCGACGTGATCCCGCAAGTGGTGGACGTGGTGCTGGAGCGCCGTCCCGCCGACGCCAGGCCCTATGCCTTCCCGACCCTGTGCCCGGCGTGCGGGTCGCACGCCGTGCGCGAGGAGGGCGAGGCAGTGCGCCGCTGCACCGGCGGCCTCATCTGCCCGGCGCAGGCGGTGGAGCGCATCCGCCATTTCGTCGCCCGCGACGCCTTCGATATTGAAGGGCTGGGCGAGAAGCAGGTGCAGGCCTTTTATGACTGGGGCATGGTCGCGCAGCCGGCGGATATCTTCACGCTGGAGGCCCGCGACGCCCGCTCGCTGACGCGGCTGAAGAATCGCGACGGCTGGGGCGAGACCTCGACCAAGAACCTGTTCGCCGCGATCGAGACCCGCCGGCGCGTGCCGGTGAACCGCTTCCTCTACGCGCTCGGCATCCGCCATGTCGGCGAGACCAATGCCAAGCGGCTGATGCGGCATTTCGCGACCATTGAGGCGCTGCGCGAGACGGCGCTCGCCGCCCACATGCCCGGCGCGGAGCACCCCAAGGGCAATGAGGCGTGGGCCGAGATTGTCGGCATCGAGGGCATCGGCGCGGTGGTGGCCGAGGCGGTGGTGGATTTCTTCCAGGAGCCGAACAACCAGGCGGCACTCGCCGCCCTGCTGGCGGAAGTGACGCCCGAGCCGATGGAGGCGGTGGCGGCGGCCAGCTCGGTCGCCGGCAAGACGGTCGTGTTCACCGGGGCGCTGGAGAAGATGACGCGCGACGAGGCCAAGGCCATGGCCGAGCGGCTGGGGGCGAAGGTCGCCGGCTCTGTGTCGAAGAAGACCGATTACGTGGTGGCCGGCGCCGATGCGGGTTCCAAACTCGCCAAGGCACGCGATCTCGGCGTCGCCGTGATTACCGAAGACGAGTGGCTCGCGCTGGCCGGCGCGGGCTGACGGCGCCCTTTCCCGGCCGCAACGCTTTCTGGAAGGCTCTTATGAGCACAACCGCGCTTCTCATCATCGACCTGCAGAACGACTATTTCCCCGGTGGCCGGTTCCCGCTGGTCGGCACGGAAGAAGCGGCGGCGAAGGCCGGGGATCTTCTCGCCGCCGCCCGCGCGGCCGGCGCGCCTGTGGTGCATGTGCGCCATGAAATGACGGGCGATGAGGCGCCGTTCTTCGAGCGCGGCACGAAGGGGGCGGAGATCCATGCGAGCCTCACGCCATTGGGGGGCGAGCCGGTGGTGGTGAAGGAGGCGGTCAACGCCTTCCTCAACACCGATCTCGACGCGCTGCTGAAGGGCCGGGAAGTGGGTTCGCTCGTCATCGTCGGCGCGATGAGCCATATGTGCGTCGATGCGGCGACGCGGGCGGCGCTCGATCTCGGCTATGAGGTGACGCTGGCCCATGACGCGACCGCGACGCTCGACCTGTCCTTCGGCGGCAAGGATGTGCCGGCGGCTTCAGTACAGACGGCGTTGATGGCGGCGCTGGAATTTGCCGGCGCGAACGTGGTGCCGGCCAATGTGGCGGCGGAAGCGCTCACGGGCTGAACGGTTCTGGCCTGAACTGTCCTGAGCTGAACTGTTCTTGGCTGAACCGGCCGGGCAAAAAAAGGCCGCCGCGGGGGGAGCGCGACGGCCTTTAGCTGATGGCACGCGACGGTCAGATGCGGCCGGTCAGCATCATTACGATAAGGATCACCAGAAGAATGGTGACGATACCGCTCGGGCCATAGCCCCAGCTGCGGCTGTAGCCCCAGCTCGGCAGTGCACCGACAAGTATCAGAACAAGAATAATGATCAGGATCGTGGTCATGCCAGCCTCTCCGTCTGCCCCAGCACATTGGTCGCAGGAGTAACGCCGGCATGAGATGATGGTTCCATTGAACCATCCTCGGATGAACATTTGTTGTCAGTTGCACGAGACGCGGGAGACGCGGCACGGGGCGGGGCGCCCGGAACGGGGTCTCCGCGCGGGGGCTCAGCGCAGGGCGCTTAGAGTCGGGCGGTAGGCCCGGCGGTCAGAGCGGGGCGGTGGCGGCGTCCAGCCAGGCGCGGGTCGGGCCATCGACCAGCGGGCCGATCTCGGCGCGGACGCGGGCGTGATAGGCATCGAGCCAGGCCCGCTCCTCGCCGGTGAGCAGCGCGAGGTCGAGCACGCGCCGGTCGAACGGGGCGAGCGTCAGCGTCTCGAAGGCGAACAGCTTGCGCTCGGCGCCTTCCGGCGGGTTCGCCTCGCGGATGATTTCCAGATTTTCCAGCCGCACCCCGAAGGCGCCGGTCTTGTAGTAGCCGGGCTCGTTGGAGAGCACCATGCCCGCCGCCAGCGGCACCGTGCCGACCTTGGAAATGCGCGCCGGCCCTTCATGCACGGAGAGATAGGCGCCGACGCCATGGCCGGTGCCGTGGTCGAAATCGAGGCCGGCGCTCCACAGGAACTGCCGGGCGAAGGGGTCGAGCTGCGCGCCGGAGGTGCCGACCGGAAAGACCGCGCGGGCAATGGCGATATGGCCCTTCAGCACGCGGGTGAAGCGGTCGCGCATCTCCGGGCTCGGCGTGCCCACCGCGACGGTGCGGGTCACGTCGGTGGTGCCGTCCTCATATTGCGCGCCGGAATCGATGAGGAAGAGTTCATCCATGCCGATGCGCCGGTTGGTCGCCTCGGTGACGCGGTAATGCGGCAGCGCGGCGTTGGGGCCGGCGCCGGCAATGGTGGGGAAGCTTACGTCCTTCAGCGCGCCGGTCTCGCGGCGGAAGGTCTCCAGCGCCGCCACCGCGTCGATCTCGGTGAGGTGGCCCTTGGGGGCCTCCTGGTCGAACCAGCACAGGAAGCGGGCCAGCACCGCGCCGTCGCGCTTATGGGCGGCGCGCATGCCGGCGAGTTCGGCCGCGTTCTTCGCCGCCTGCATCAGCGCGACCGGGCTTGCGCCGGAGGAGACGGTGCCGCCCGCCGCCTCGATGCGCGCGGCGAGGAGCGCCGGGGCGGTCGCCTGGTCGAGCCGGATCACCGCGCCGCCGGCGGCGATGAGCTCGACGCCCTTTTCGAGCAGCGCCGGTTCAAGGATCTCCGCCACGCCCGCCAGCGCGTCGCGCACCGTGTTGGAGAGCTTGCGCCCGTCGATGAACAAAGAGGGGCGCCCCTCGCGCGGCACGATCGCCCAGGCGAGCGGCAGCGGGGTGAAGGACACGTCGGCGCCGCGGATGTTGAAGGTCCAGGCCACCGCGTGCGGGTCGGAGAGCACGAGGGCGTCGAGCTTCTGCTCAGCGAGGGCGGCGCGGATGCGGGCGAGCTTGCCCTCGGTCGTCTCGCCGGCGAGGGCCGGATCGCGCAGGGTGACGGCCCCGAGCGGGGCGGCCGGCCGATCGGCCCAGACGGCGTCGACCGGGTTGGAATCGACCGCGACCAGCGTCGCCCCGGCATTCGTCGCGGCGCGGCGCAGCTTGTCCAGACCGTCCACGGTGATCAGCCAGGGGTCGTAGCCGAGATGCGCGCCGGCGGCGAGGTTCTGCTCCAGCCAGCGCTCGGGCGTGGTCTCCGCCAGCGGCACGACGGTGAAGGAGGCGGTGTCGATCTGCTGTGCCGCCTGCAGCGTGTAGCGCCCGTCCACCACCAGCGCCGCCGCCTCGCGCAGCACCAGCGCGACACCGGCAGAGCCGGTGAAGCCGGTCAGCCAGGCGAGGCGCTCGTCGCAGGGCGGGACATATTCGTTCTGGTGCGCATCGGCGCGGGGAATGAGGAAGCCGTCGAGCCCGCGCCGTTCCAGCTCCGCCCGCAAAAGACGCAGGCGCTCCGTGCCGAGGCTCGGCGCGGCGGGGGCGGCGAAGGATTGCAGGCGGGCTTCATACATGATCGGCACTCTTCTGGACGGCACGCTTCTGGCGCTACGTGGCAGGCGAGGGACAGGGGTCAGTGACGGGAGGCGATGCCGCGGCCGGCGTCAAGCAGCGACTTGGCGCCGAAGGCGACGAACAGCACGCCGGTGACGCGGGTGATGATCCGCCCGTGGCGCTGGAACATGCGGCGCACCGGGGCAAGGCCGGCGGCCCAGATGAGGATGATGTCGGCGAGGATGAAGCCGACCAGCGCCGCCGCCAGCAATTGCGGCGCCGCGTCCCAGGTGAGGCCCGAGGCATAGCTCGCGGTCAGCGCGGTGAACATCGACACCGAAACCGGGTAGGCCTTCGGGTTGGTGAGGCCGAACAATATGCCGGTCATCAGCGGCCGGCGCGCGCCCACCGCGCCGTCGCCGCCCTCCCGCGCGCGGATCGCCTTGATGCCGAGATAGCAGAGGTAAAGCCCGCAGCCGATGCCGAGCAGGTCGAACAGGGTCGGCCCGAGCTGGTTAACACCGATGATGGCGGCGAGCGCGAGCGCCGACCAGAACAGGTCACCCACCAGATGGCCGCCGACAAAGCGCGCTCCCGCCGGGCGGCCATGCGCCGCCGCCAGCGAGAACAGCGCGAGGAAAGCAGGGCCGGGCATAAGCACGTATAAGGCGCCCGCGAGCGCGGTCATCAGGTAAAGGCCATAGGACATTGGGCAAGACCTTCGGGGACGACCGCTTGGGGAGGGCCGCTGGACGGATGGCGAGGTTTGCACCAGCATCAGGGGCAACGCGGGCGGCGTCAATCGCCGCGGCAGCAGAGGGGGATGCCGGTCATGGGATGATCCGGCCGGTGACGGTGCCGCGCAGCTCCGGAACGGCCTTGTGGCGCGTGCTGGGGCTGGCGCTCGCTTGGCTGGCGCTGCTCCCGCTGGGCCCGGCCCCAAGCCAGGCGCAGGCGCCGACGACCGCCGCGGCAGAGGTGCAGGCCGAGGCGCAGACCCCGCCGCCACTGCGGGTGGGCGCGACGCTGCTCAACATGCCCTGGGAATTCTACAATGCCGCTGGCGACATCATCGGCTTCGAGGCCGATCTCGTGCGGGCCATTGGCGACCAGCTCGGCCGACCGGTCGAGATCACCAACCTGCGTTTCGGGGAGCTGTTCGGGGCGGTGCAGGAGGGGCGGGTCGATATCGCCATCTCCTCGCTCAGCATCACGCCCGAGCGCCTGAAAGGCTTCGACTTCACCCAGCCCTACTACCGCACCACCCAGGCCGTGGCGGTCATGCGCCGCTCGCCGATCCGCTCCCTGGGCGATCTGAAGGACCGCAGGGTCAGCGTCATCGCGCAGACCACCAGCGATCAGTGGGTGAGCGCGAACCGCGCGCAGTACCGCATCGGCGACGTCCGCCATGTGCGCACGCTGGATGAAGGGCTCGCCGCGCTCAGCCGCCGCGAGGTCGATGCCCATATCGGCGACATGCCGGCGCTGCTCTACCGCCTGCTCGGGCGCAACGATCTCGCCGTGGTGGCGCGGCTCGGCACGGAAGAGAGCTATGGCCTGATGCTCGCCAAGGGCTCACCGCTCACCGAGCCGGTGAACGCCATCGTGTCCCGGCTGAAGATGGACGGCACGCTGGCGCGCATCCACCAGACCTGGTTCGGCAGCCCGCCGGAGCCCGGCTCGCCGGTGACGCAAGTTCTCCCCCGGCCCTAAAGGTGCTGCCCCGGCCCTGAGCGTGCCGTCGCCTGCGGAAAAAGCGGTGCAGAACCGCCAATTCGTCGCCGCCCTCGCCAAACGGGCATGGCGATGCCATTTTGTTCTTTCAATCTGTTCTTCCAAGAATCAAAAACCAATAATCAAACCATGACTGCGAGCGGGCCCTTGGCCGACCCCCGGAACCAGCCGCCGGACGATGATGCGTTCGATATTCCCTTCGACCTGCCGGCGCGTGTGGAGGCTCCCGCGCCGAAGCCGGGCGGCATTGCCGCGCGGGCATCGGCGCTGGCCAATCCCGGCCGGCCGGCGGCCAGCGGCGTCTATCTCGACGGGCTGAACCCCGAGCAGCGCGCCGCCGTGGAGGCGACGGAAGGCCCGGTGCTCGTGCTCGCCGGCGCCGGCACCGGCAAGACCCGCGTGCTCACCACCCGCATCGCCCACATCCTCTCGCTCGGCCGGGCCTGGCCCTCGCAGATCCTCGCCGTGACCTTCACCAACAAGGCCGCGCGCGAGATGAAGGAGCGCATCGGTGCCATGGTCGGCGAGCAGGTGGAGGGCATGCCGTGGCTCGGCACCTTCCACTCCATCGGTGTGCGCATGCTGCGCCGGCATTCGGAACTGGTGGGGCTGCGCTCCGGCTTCACCATTCTCGATACGGATGACCAGATCCGGCTGCTGAAGCAGTTGCTTCAGGCCGAGGCGATCGACGAGAAGCGCTGGCCGGCGCGTTTGCTCGCCAACACCATCGACGGCTGGAAGAATCGCGGCCTCTCGCCCGATCAAGTTTCGGCCGGCGAGGGTGCGGCCTTCGCCAATGGGCGCGGGCAGAAGCTCTATGCCGCCTATCAGGCGCGGCTGAAGGCGTTGAACGCGGTCGATTTCGGCGATCTGCTCTTGGAGAGCATCCGCCTGCTGCGCGAGAATCCGGACGTGCTGGCGGAGTACCACAAGCGCTTCCGCTACATCCTCGTCGACGAGTATCAGGACACCAACGTCGCGCAATATCTCTGGCTGCGCCTGCTGGCGCAGGGCTCGCGCAATGTCTGCTGCGTCGGTGACGACGACCAGTCGATCTATGGCTGGCGCGGCGCCGAGGTGGACAACATCCTGCGCTTCGAGAGCGATTTTCCCGGCGCCACCGTGGTGCGGCTGGAGCGCAATTACCGCTCCGACGGCCATATCCTCGGCGCCGCCGGCCACCTCATCGCCCATAATGAGGGCCGGCTCGGCAAGACGCTGTTCTCGGAAGGCCAGTCCGGCGAGAAGGTGACGGTGACGGGCGCCTGGGACAGCCAGGAAGAAGCCCGCGCCATTGGCGAGGAGATCGAGCAGCTCCAGCGCCAGGGCCATCCGCTCAACCAGGTCGCCATTCTCGTGCGCGCCTCGTTCCAGATGCGAGAGTTCGAAGACCGTTTCGTCACGCTCGGGCTGAACTACCGCGTGATTGGCGGCCCGCGCTTTTATGAGCGGGCGGAAATCCGCGACGCGCTGGCCTATCTGCGCGTCATCGCCTCGCCCTCCGACGACCTCGCCTTCGAGCGCATCGTCAATGTGCCCAAGCGCGGGCTGGGCGACGCGGCGCTGCGGCAGATCCACGACCATGCCCGCGCCGCGCAATTGCCGCTGGTCGAGGCGGCGCGCGAGCTTGTCGGCAGCGAGGAGCTGAAGCCCAAGGTGCGGCTCACTTTGCGCGACCTCGTCGGCGCCTTCGACCGCTGGCGCGAGCAGATGGCCACCCTGCCGCAGCATGAACTCGCCGAGATCGTTCTGGATGAGAGCGGCTACACCGAGATGTGGCAGAAGGACCGCTCGGCGGACGCGGCGGGCCGGCTCGACAACCTCAAGGAACTGGTGCGTTCCATGGAGGCGTTCGAGAACCTCGTCGGCTTCCTTGAGCACATCTCGCTGGTGATGGACGCGGAAGGCGCCGCCGGGCAGGACGCCGTCAACATCATGACGCTGCATTCGGCCAAGGGGCTGGAATTCGACACCGTGTTCCTGCCGGGCTGGGAGGAGGGCGTGTTCCCCAACCAGCGCGCGCTCGACGAGCAGGGCCGCGCGGGGCTGGAGGAGGAACGCCGCCTCGCCTATGTCGGCCTCACCCGTGCCCGCAAGCGCGCCAAGGTGTTCTTCGCCTCGAACCGGCGCATCCATGGGCTCTGGCAGTCCAGCGTGCCCTCGCGCTTCCTCGACGAATTGTCGGAGAAGGATGTGGAGGTGACGGAATCGCGCGGTGGTTCCGGCTGGGGCGGCGGGCAGGGCCAGGGGCGCTATGGCTATGGCCCGAGCCGCTTCGACGAGGCGCAGAGCTTCGGCTCGTCCTACTCGACGCCCGGCTGGCAGCGCGCGCAGAACGCGCAGAACGCAGCGCGCACGGGTGGCGGTAGCTTTGGCGGCGGCAGCTTTGGTGGCGCTTCCGGCGGGTCGTCCGGCGGCTTTACCGGAGGGCGGGATACGGGCGGCGCCGACAACCGCCCCACACGCTTCGCCGCCTCCACCGCGGCGCGCGGCACGCGCATCATCGAGGGCGAGCTGATCGCCAAATCCACCGGCACGCCGGCCCGCTTCGGCCTCGGCGAACGCGTGTTCCACCAGAAGTTCGGCTATGGCGAAGTGGTCGCGGTGGAGGGCAACAAGCTCACCGTCCAGTTCGACAAGGCTGGCGAGAAGAAGGTGGTGGACAGCTTCGTGCAGGCGGCGTGAGCGGCGCAGGGCCGTCCGGCTCTGGCATTCCCCCGCGCCCTCGCTTACAGAGCGCCATCCAGCCCGCGACGCGAGGAGTGCCATGCTCGAAGGATTGCCGCCCAACGGGGCCTCGCATGTGATGCGGCTCGACGCGCCGGAAGAGGCGGCGCGGACAATCGCGGAATTTCTCGGCGAGAGCTTCGATCCGGCGGAGGTGGCGACCAGCGCCTTCGAGATCGAGAATGTCGCGGAAGGCTCGGGCTGGGCGGTCGAGGTCTATTTCGGCGAGGAGCCGGACGAGGCGATGGTGCGCGAGCTGATCGCCATCGTCGCGCCGGATCTGGCGGACAGCGCGGTGTTCTCCACGCTGGAGAAGAAGGACTGGGTGGCCGCCTCGCTGGAAGGGCTGGCGCCGGTCGCCATCGGCCGCTTCCTCGTCCATGGCTCGCATGACCGGCATGTGGTCGGGCCCAACCATATCGGCATCGAGATCGAGGCGGCGCTGGCCTTCGGCACCGGCCATCACGGCACCACCAAGGGGTGCCTCGCCGCCATCGACGCCTTCGGCAAGAAGCGCCGGCCGTTCCGCACGCTCGACGTCGGCACCGGCACGGGCGTGCTCGCCATGGCGGCGGCGCGGCTGTTCCACACACCGGTGCTGGCCAGCGACATCGACCGCGTCGCGGTGGCGACCGCGCGGGCCAATGCGCGCGCCAACCATGCCGGGCCGGAGATCACATTCCTGCACGCGCCGGGGCTCGGCGCGGGCGCCTTCAAGCGCGGCGGGCCCTATGATCTGATCCTCGCCAACATCCTGCTGGCGCCGCTCAAGCTGATTGCCCGTCCGCTGGCGAAGCTGCTGGCGCCCGGCGGGCGGGTGGTGCTGTCGGGGCTGCTGCCGTCCCACGCCAATGCGGCGCTCGCGGCCTATCGCGCGCAGGGGCTGCGCCTCGTGCGCAAGCGCACCATCGAGGGCTGGGTGACACTGGAACTCGCCGCCGATGCGGGGCGCCCCCGCCGCGGGTGAGGGCTCCGCTCAGGCGGCCTGAAGGTTCACGACAGCCGGATCGGCATGTTGATCGGGCGGCCGAGGCCGTCGGGCAGCGGCAGCGCGCCATGCGCCGCCCGCATCAGCGCGAGGCGCTCCAGGACTTCGTCCGGGAAGGGCGAGACGCGGCGGCTGCCGGGCTCGACATGCTGGGCGATCTGCTCGCAGGTCGCCGCCGTCCAGCCTTCGCCGGCATGGTGCAGCTCCTGGAACAGGTGCATCCGCTTCTCGTCATAATTGATCAGCCGCAGCGTGACGCGCACCTGATGGCCGACCTGCAGCGACCGCTCGAAACGCTGATGCGCCTCCACGGTGAAGAAGGAGGCCGGCGCCCGGCTGGTCAGATGCGGGCCGAGGCCCACGAGGAACACAGCCTCGTCCACCGCCTGCTCGAACAGCAGGGTGTAATAGGTTGAATGCAAATGCCCGTTGTGGTCCACCCAGCCCGGCTCGACCGTCATGACGGACGAGACGAACGGCGCGAAGAACACGGGCTCGAAGTCGATCCCGTCCAGCATGACACGACCCCCGAGAAGCGAGCGACTTCTGCGCTGCCTTATTGACAAGCATTGTGCCGCCTTTCAGAGCAGTCGTCACCTGTCCTGATGGCGATTGAATGACTGAAATCTTGCGATCTCGCGGTTTTTGCGCTCCCTCGGGCGGATTCGCACGGTGCGCGCGTCTCGCGCCGCCGGACGATCGGGTGTAAGCCCTGCGCCAAAGGCCGGGCAGGGAGGATGACATGGCTGAGATGCTGGATGAGGGCCGCGCCGCGACGGCGGCGGATAAGGCAGAGGTCGCCGCGGTGATCGCCGAACTCGCCGGCCATTTCGGTGACCGCCTCGCGCTCGGCCGCGCCATCCGCGAGCAGCACGCCAACACCATCACCTGGCTCGCCAATGAGGCGCCGGATGCGGTGGTGTTCGTCGAGAGCACCGAGGAAGTGCAGCGCGTCGTGCGGGCCTGCGCCAAGGCGGGCGTGCCGGTCATTCCCTTCGGCACCGGCTCCTCGCTGGAGGGGCAGGTGAACGCCCCGCGCGGCGGCATCTCCATCGACCTCTCGCGCATGAACCGCGTGCTGTCGGTTCACCCGGAAGACCTCGACTGCGTGGTCGAGCCGGGCGTGACGCGCAAGCAGCTCAACGAGCATCTGCGCGATGCCGGCCTGTTCTTCCCCATCGACCCCGGCGCGGATGCCTCGCTCGGCGGCATGGCCTCGACCCGCGCCTCCGGCACCAATGCGGTGCGCTACGGCACGATGAAGGACAATGTCATCGCGCTCACCGCCGTGCTGGCCAATGGCGAGGTCATCACCACCGCGCGCCGGGCCAAGAAGTCGGCGGCGGGCTATGACCTCACCCGCCTTTTCGTCGGGGCGGAGGGCACGCTCGGCATCATCACCAGCCTGACGCTGAAGCTCTCGGGTATCCCGGAGGCGATCTCGGCGGGGGTGTGCGCTTTCCCGACCATCCGCGCCGCCTGCGATGCGGTGATCCTGACCATCCAGTCCGGCCTGCCGGTCGCGCGTATCGAACTGCTCGACGAGGTGCAGGTGCGCGCCTGCAACGCCTACTCCAAGCTGAACCTTGCCGAGGCGCCGACGCTGTTCGTCGAGTTCCACGGCACGGAAGCGAGTGTGCATGAGCAGGCCGAGCGCTTCGGCGAGATCGCCCGCGATTTCGGCGGCGGCGATTTCAGCTGGGCGACGCGGCCGGAAGACCGCACTAAGCTCTGGCAGGCCCGGCACGATGCCTATTGGGCCTGCCTGCCGCTGAAGCCCGGCGCCAAGGCGCTGGCGACCGATGTGTGCGTGCCGCTCTCGCGCCTTGCCGATTGCGTCGACGAGACCAAGCACGACATCGAGGAAATGGGCATGATCGCCCCGATCGTCGGCCATGTCGGCGACGGCAATTTCCACACGGTGACGCTGGTCGACATGGACGACCCGCAGGATGTGGCCAAGGCCAAGTCCTTCATCTCGCGCATGATCGAACGCTCGCTCGCCATGGGCGGCACCGCCACGGGCGAGCATGGTGTCGGTCAGGGCAAGCGCAAATATATGGAAGCCGAGCACGGGGCTGAGACTCTGGCGGCGATGCGTGCCATCAAGGCCGCGCTCGACCCGCGGGACATCATGAACCCCGGCAAGATGCTGCCGTGAGTGGCGCCGACCCTGTTCGCCGCGTGAAGCCTGTTTCGGCTTTTGCGCTTGCGGGCCGGGCGCCGGGCGCGGCAGCATAGAGGTGCGAAAAATCTCAACAATCTCGCGGTAAACCGGCGGGAAGCGGCCGCGTCCCGAGCCGCGAGACCGGCCCATCGGCGCCGGACGACCGGAGGAGAGGCGTGCAGAACCTTCTGCTGACCATAGCGAGCGCCATCATCCTGGCCGTCGTCGCGGCCTTCGCGGCTCCGTTCGTGGTCGACTGGACGCAGTTCCGCGCGACCTTCGAGGCGCAGGCGGCGCGCACGCTCGGCGTGCCCGTGGTCATTCGCGGGCCGATCGACGCCCGCCTCCTGCCGAATCCGAGCTTCACCCTGCGCGATGTCGCCATCGGCCTGGACGCGGGCGGCACCGGCATCGTCGCGGGCGAGCTGAGCGGGCGCCTCTCGCTCGGCCAGTTGCTCAGCGGGCGCATCGTCGCCGACCGGGTGACGCTGGAGCGCGCCCGCATCCGCGTGGTGATCGGCGGCGATGGCCGCGTGGCGCTGCCCACCGGCACCAGCCGGCCCGCGCCGCTCTCCATCGCCGATCTGCGCCTGCAGAACAGCGCGGTGGAGCTGATCGACCGCGCCGGCGGGCATGACCTGACGCTGTCCGCCGTCAATCTCATGGGCGATCTTGGCGGCCTTGCAGGGCCGCTACGGCTGGAGGGACAGGTGGAGGCGGCGGGCGTGCTCCGCACGGTGCGGCTCGCCTTGGCGGCGGCCGAGGGGCCGGCGCGGCTGCGCCTCGGCGTGCAGGATGTCGGCTCGCCCTTCGCGCTCGATCTCGACGGCGTGCTGGCCTTCACCGGCGGGCGGCCGGGCTTCCAGGGCAAGGCATCGCTCGCCTCCCGCGTGCCCGGCGCTGGCGGGCCACCGCTGCGCGACGCCGACGGCGCGGTCCCGGCGCGTGATCCGCTGGCCGGCTGGAGCCTTTCCGGCACGGTGAACGCGACCTATCAGGCCATCGACATCACCAACCTCGCGCTTCAGCTCGGCAGCGGCGAGGTGCCGGTGGAGCTGTCGGGCAGCGGGCGCTACGTCGCCGCCGCGCCCGCACCCGCTCCGGCAAACGCTCCCTCCGCCGGCACGAGCGGCGATGCCGGCGGCTCGCGCCTCGACCTCACTCTGGCGGCACGCCAGATCGACCTCGGCGCGGCGACCGGCGGGGCCGCCCCGCTCGCGGCGCTCACCCGCGTCGCCCAGACCGTGGCGCCGCTGGCGGGCATTGCGCGCTCCGGTTCGCTCGACCTCTCCACCGACACGGTGCTGCTCGGCGGCGCGCCGATGCGCGCGGTCAAGCTCGGGCTCGACTGGTCGCCCGCCGGCTGGCGCGCCCGCTCCATCGAGGCGCGGCTGCCCGGCCGGGCGAGCCTCGCTTTGTCGGGCCGCCTGCCACAGGCCGCTGGCGCCGGCCAGCCGATACGTCCCCCGGCGGACGCCGCGCTGTTCACCGGCGACATGGCGCTCACCGCCGAAGACCTGCCCGCCTTCGCCGGCTGGGCCGCGCCCGAGGCGACCGCGCTGCTCGCCGGCCTGCCCGGCGGTGCGGTCTCGCTCAAGGCGGCCATCGCGGTCGGCGCGGACCGGGTGGCGCTTGACCGGCTGACCTTCACGCTGGGCGATCAGCTCGGCCTTACCGGCACCGCCGCCTATGCCTTCCCGGCCGAGGGCCGACGCGGCAAGGTGGACGCGGTGCTGGCCACCAAGGGCGTCGATCTCGACGCGCTGCTGCCGCCGCTGCGCCGGATGATCGGTTTTGGCGGCCAGCGCTTCGATGTCGGGCTGAGCTTTTCCGGCACGGATGTGCGCCTCGCCGGGGTCGGCGCGGCCGGTGCCGACGTCATCCTCAAGGCCGATGGCGGCGGGCTGGGTATCGAGCGGCTCGCCATCCGCAATTTTGGCGGGCTGGACCTCACCGGCTCCGGGCGGCTCACCGCGGCGGCGGAGAGCGATGGGCGCTTCGAGGCGCGGCTCACCGGCACGCGGGTCGACGGACTGCCGGCGCTGACCCGCGCGCTCGGCCTGCCGCAGGGCGAGGCGCTGGTCGCCGCGCTTGGACCGAGCCTTGCCCCGCTGGATCTCACCACCACGCTCACTTCCGACAAGGGGCGCCTCGCGCTTGAAGCGCGCGGCCGGCTCGGCGTGCTCAGCGGGGAGGGCTCGGCCCGCTTCGGCACGGCGCAGCCCTTGCAGATCGAGGCGGCGCTGACAGCGGCGGATGGCAGCGCGGTGCTCACCAAGCTCGGCGTTCCCGCCCTGCGCCCCGGCCTCGGCGCGGCGCAGGCGACGGTGTCCGTCGGCACCCGCACCGAGGCGCGCCTCGCCTTTGCCGGTGGCACGCTGGAGGCGCTCGGGCAGGTGGCGATCGAATCCGATGGCCGCGTGGCGCCGGACCTTGCCGTGACGCTGCGCGGGGCGGACCTTGCCCGGCTGTTCCCGGCGCTGACCAATGGCGGCGTCGCCCGCGTGCCGGCGGAGCTCACCGCCACGCTCGGGCGCGAGGGCCCGGTCTGGCGGCTGGAGGCGCTGACCGGCACCATTGGCGGCGAGCGCATTGACGGGCGCGCCGCTTATATCCCCGGCGAGACCGTGCCGCTGACGCTGGAACTGGCGCTCGACCGCTGGAGCCTTCCGGCGGCGCTGGCGCTCGGCACGGGGACGGTGGCGCTGCCGCCCGGACCGCCCGTGAGCGGCTGGCCGGATGGGCGCTTCGGCCCGCCGGCGCTCGGCCCGCTCACCGCCTCGGTGAAGCTCAGCCTGCGCCAGCTCGACCTGCCGGCCGGGCTGGTGCTGGACCTTGCCAAGCTGAACGCCCGCGTGGGTGAGGGCGTGGTCGCGGTGGAGGAGCTTTCCGGCGCGCTGGCCGGCGGGCGGCTCGCCGCGCGGTTCGATCTGCGCCGGCGCGGCGACAATCTCGCGGTCGATGGCCATCTCGCCGTGACCGATGCGGAAAGCGGGCCGCTGCTGCGCGCCGCCGGCGTCGAGCGGCCGGGTGCCAGCGCGGGGGTCACGCTCGCGCTCGACCTCACCGGCGCCGGGCGCTCGCCGCGCGGCATCGCCGCCAGCCTGCAGGGGCAGGGCAGCCTGGTGCTGGAGGGGTTGGAAATCCCCTTCAACGACCCGCGCGCGCTGCAATATGTCATGCTCGCCACCGAGCGCGGCCTGCCGCCCGAACAGGCGCGCATCGTACAGCTGCTCAATGAGGGGCTGTCGCGCGGGGCGCTCAAGCTGCCGCGCATCGAGAGCGCGCTGAGCGTGGTGAACGGGGTCGCGCGCTCCTCCACCGCCCGCGCGGCGCTGGGCGACCAGCGTTTCGCGCTGACCGGCGCCTTCGACATTCCCGCGCTGTCCTTCGAGACGACGCTGGAGATGGACGACATGTCCGGCACGAGCCCCACCGCATCCGGCGCCCCGCCCGGCGCCGGCGTGCAGTGGCGCGGGCCGCTGAGCGCCCCCGAGCGGCGCTTCGACATCACCGCGCTGGTCGCCGCGATCAACATGCGGGCGCTGGAGCGCGAGACCAAGCGGCTGGAGGCGGAATATGGCCGCACGCCGCTGACCGATGGCGGCCAGTCGACCCAGCCGCCGGCTCAAGCCCCCGCGCCGCAAGCCGCGCCCGCTACGCCTCAGATAACGCCGCAGGCCGCGCCGCAACCAGCGCCCCAGCCGGCCCCGCGCGCGGCGGCGCCCGCGCCCTCGCCGCGTCCCGCCGCGCCGCGCCCGGCGCCGCTCAACCTGCCGCAATACCCGCAGCCCGGCAGCGCCGCGCCGCCGCTGGCACCGCCCGTCGATATTCCCACGGATCCGCTGCGCAGCCCGATCATGGCGCCACCGCTGGCGCCGTGACGCCTCAGGCGGTGACGAACTCGTCCGCCGCATAGCCCTGCAGATAGAGCAGGGCGGTGAGGTCGCCATGGTTGATGCTGAACCGCGCGGCCGCCGCCACGGCGGGCTTGGCGTGATAGGCGACGCCGAAGCCGGCTTCCCCGATCATGGCGAGATCATTGGCGCCATCGCCCACCGCCATGGTGTCAGCGGGCTCAAGGCCCAGCGTCTCGCGCATTTCGACCAGCGCGGCGAGCTTGGCTTCCCGCCCGAGGATCGGCTCCTCGACAAGGCCGGCAAAGGCGTCGCCGTCGGTCACCAGCACATTGGCGCGGTCGGCGTGGAAGCCGATCATCGCCGCGACGCGCTGCGTGAACAGGGTGAAGCCGCCGGATACCAGGAGCGTGTGCGCGCCATTCGCCTTCATGGTGCGCACGAGCTCCGTGCCGCCGGGGGTGAGGCGGATGCGCTCGGCAATCACCTCATCCACCACGGCGAGCGGCAGGCCCTTGAGCAGCGCCACGCGCTCGCGCAAAGCGGGCTCGAAGGCGATCTCGCCGCGCATGGCGCGCTCGGTGATCTCGGCCACATGGGCCTTCATGCCGGCATAATCGGCCAGCTCGTCGATGCATTCCTGGCCGATCATGGTGGAGTCCATATCGGCGAGGAACAGCTTCTTGCGCCGCCCGGCGGCCGGCACCAGCGCCACATCGAGCGGTCGGCCGTCCAGCGCGGCGCGCAGGGCGACGATGTCGGCATCAGGCCCGACCGCGAATTCGGCGGCGATGCCGGGATTGAGCACCCGCGCCTCGCCCGCGTCCGGTACCGCTGCGCGGGCGCTCCTGAGGGCGTCCGCGTCCACCGCCGGGGCGGCGGGGTTGGCGATCAGCACGGCGAGGAGGGGAGCGATCTCGGACATGGCGGCAACACGCGGCTGGAACGGAGGAAACAACGCGGGACTTGCCGCCGGGGCGGCAACGGGCAAAAAGCGAGGGCGGCACGGCTGAGTGCGCCAACGGGGAGACGGGCGTGACGACAAAGGCGGAGCGCCCGCGCGCGGTGCTTATTGCAGGGCCGACCGCGAGCGGCAAGTCGGCGCTGGCGCTGGACCTCGCCGAACGGATCGGCGGCGTGGTGATCAATGCCGATTCGATGCAGGTCTATCGCGACCTGCGCGTGCTCACCGCCCGCCCGAGCGTGGAGGAGGAGGCGCGCGCGCCGCACCGTCTCTACGGCCATGTGGACGGGGCCGCCGACTATTCCGTGGCCCACTGGCTGGAGGATGCCCGCGCGGCGATCATCGAGGCAGAAACGACCGGGCAATTGCCCATCGTGATCGGCGGCACCGGGCTCTATTTCAAGGCGCTGACGCAGGGGTTGGCGCCAATGCCGTCGATCCCCCCCGAGGTGCGGGCGCGGGTGCGGGGGCTCGACCTGCCGGCGCCGGAACTCCACGCGAGGCTCATGGCGGTGGACCCGCAGACGGCGGCACGGCTGCGCCCCTCCGACACGCAGCGGCTGATGCGGGCGCTGGAGGTGTTCGAGGCGACCGGCCGCCCGCTGGCGCAGTGGCAGGCGGAGCGGGCGAGCGAGCCGGTGCTGCCCGGGAATGATGCGCTGAAGCTCTTTCTCGCCACCGACCGCACGGCGCTGCGCGACGCCATTGCCCGCCGCTTCCACCTGATGATGGGGGCGGGGGCGCTGGAGGAGGCGCGGGCCCTGCTGGCGCGCGGCCTGCCCGAGGACCGCACCATCCTCAAGGCGCATGGCGTGCCGTGGTTCGCGCGCCATCTCGCGGGCGAGATCGACCTTGAGGCGGCGATCGCGGGCGGCATTCTCGATACGCGCCGCTATGCCAAGCGGCAGGACACCTGGTTCCGCCATCAGCTGGAGGGCTGGACCGCGCTCCCGAAGGCCGAGGCGCAGGAATTGCTGCGCGCCCGCTTTGGCGGTGGCGCCTGATCGGTCAGAGGCAGAGGTCGCTCAATCCGGGATGATCGGCCGGGCGTGGGCCGGAACGGTCCCAGTGGAATTTGCGGTCGCCGGTGGCGATCGGCAGGTCGTTGATGCAGGCGAATCGCCGCTGCATCAGGCCGCTCTCGGCGAATTCCCAGTTCTCATTGCCATAGGAGCGGAACCAGTTGCCGGAATCGTCGTGCCACTCATAGGCGAAGCGCACGGCGATGCGGTTGCCGGTGAAGGCCCAGAGCTCCTTGATGAGGCGGTAATCCAGTTCCCGCGCCCATTTGCGGGTGAGAAAGGCGACGATTTCGGCGCGGCCGGTGGCGAATTCCGCGCGGTTCCGCCATTGGCTGTCCGGCGTGTAGGCGAGGCTGACGCGTTCGGGATTGCAGGAATTCCAGCCATCCTCGGCACCGCGCACCTTCTGGACGGCGCTCTCATGCGTGAAGGGCGGCAGCGGCGGGCGGGTCTCGGACATGGGCGTCTCCCTTGATCTCAGCGCCAGTCTCCTACCGGGCGACCGGCGCGGCTTGTCGAATCACCCGGTGGGGTCGCCAGGCGGCCATGTCCTCAGGCACGGGCCGGGCGCGAGGCACGGCGGACCGGCAGCGGGCGCAGGCGCAGCGCCACCTCGCTGGCGAGCGCAACCGCGAGGCCGGCGCCGAACACCCACCAGGCCGGGCGGATGGAATAGGAAAAGGCGAGATTGGCGGCGAGCACGCGGGCAGGGTCGATGCCGGTGGCGGCGAGATACCAGCCGGCTTCCAGCAGCGCCGTCAGCACCCCCGCCACGACCGCGAGGGCGACGAGGTTCAAGAGCCCCGTGCCGCGCCCGTAGCGCTGCATCAGCCGCCAGCCCATGAGCCAGACGAACAGGCCCGCCATCAGCGTCGGCTCGGTCACGTCGAGCTTCTGCTGCATGAAGAAATGCAGGATGCCGAGCGCGGTGGCCGGGTAAATCAGCGCGTGCAGGTGCTTCCAGCGCTCGCCACCGAGCCGACGCACCGCGCCGTCCCACGAGGTGGACGCCATGGCGGCGAAGGCGAGGAGGGCGATGAAGCCGATGGTGAGATAGATGCGCAGCACGATTTCCCGCGCCGCCATGCCGAGATCGCCGAGATCGACCAGATAGACCGCGAAATGAATGGTGAGCAGCAGCGCCGCGCCGAGGCCGAGCGTGCGGCGTGCGGCGAGCAGCTTCGGCCAGTTGAACAGCCGCCGGGCCGGAGTGACGGCGAGTGTGACCAGCAGCAGGCGGATGGTCCAGTCGCCGATGAAGCGGATGACCTCGATGAGCGGCCGGGCGCCAAGCGCCGGTTCGCCGGGCAGCGCGCCGCCGCCCAGTCCGCCGCCGCCCAGTCCGCCTCCACCCAATCCGCCTCCACCCAGGCCGGGTGGGGCGCCAAAGGGTGCAGGGGGCGCGAAGCCGCCGGAGAGCGCGCGCACGGCCAGCAGCACCAGCGGCAGCAGCACGACGAGCAGCGCGCCGATCTTCTCAGGGCTCAGCTTGCCGGAGGGTTCGCGCAGGAAGGGCATGAAGCGGGCGGTCCATGGCAGGAGGGTCTGCCCGCCTATACGCCCTCACGCGGGGCGCAATTTCAACGGCGCACCGCACGATGGCGTGAGCAGTCCATTCCCGTGCCCGTGCCGCAATGCGGCGTCAGTCCTCGGCGAAGATGCGGGTAACGTGGCCCATCTTCCGGCCGGGGCGGGCTTCCGCCTTGCCATAGAGGTGCAGATGCGCGCCGGGCTCTTCGAGCACGGCCAGCCACGTGTCGGCCTCGTCGCCGATGAGGTTGGTCATCTCGACCCGGCCGCGCCGGTCGGTGGCGCCGAGGGGCCAGCCGGCAATGGCGCGCACATGCTGCTCGAACTGGCTGGTCTCGCAGCCGTCCAGCGTCCAGTGGCCGGAATTGTGCACGCGCGGGGCGATCTCGTTGACGATGACGCCCTGCGTGCCCTCAACCACGACGAGGAACATCTCCACCGCGAAGACGCCGACATAGCCGAGCGCCTCGCCGATGCGGCGGGCGATCTCGGCGGAGACGGCGACGACCGCCGGCGAGACATCCGCCGGCACGGTGGAGCGGTGAAGGATGTGGTGGCGGTGCTCGTTCTCCGTCACCTCGAAGGCGGCGAAGCGGCCATCCTCGGTGCGGGCGGCGACGACGGAGACCTCGCGCTCGAAGGGCACGAAGCCTTCCAGGATCGCCGCATGGCGGCCGATGGCGGCGAAGGCGGCGGCGGCGTCATCGCCCGCACGGATGATGACCTGCCCCTTGCCGTCATAGCCGAAGCGGCGGGTCTTCAGCACGGCGGGCCGGCCGATCTCGGCCAGCGCGGCCTCGAGCTGGGCCTCGTCATTCACCTCGGCGAAGGGCGCGGTCTCGATGCCCAAGCGGGAGACGAAGGTCTTCTCCTCCAGCCGGTCCTGCGTGATGCCGAGCGCGCGGGCGCCGGGATGCACGGGCACATGGCTGGCGAGGAAGGCGGCGGTCTCCACCGGCACGTTCTCGAATTCATAGGTGACGACATCGACCGCCCCAGCGAAGGCTTCGAGCGCGGCGAAGTCGTCATAGGCCGCCTGCGTCACCGCATCGGCGACCTGGAAGGCCGGGCTGCCATCCTCGGGAGCGAAGATGTGCGCCTTCAGCCCCAGCGGGGCGGCGGCGAGGGCGATCATGCGGGCGAGCTGGCCACCGCCGAGAATGCCGATGGTGTCACCGGGCTTGAGGGTGCGGGACATCAGACGGGGCGCTCCGTGACGGCGGCGGTGCGGGCGGCGCGCCACGCGTCGAGGCGCTCGGCGAGCGCGGTGTCGGTGATGGCGAGCACGGCGGCGGCAAGGAGGCCGGCATTGGTCGCCCCGGCCTTGCCGATGGCGAGCGTGCCGACCGGGATGCCGGCGGGCATCTGCACGATGGAATAGAGGCTGTCGAGGCCGGAGAGCGCCTTTGATTCGACCGGCACGCCGAACACCGGCAGGCTGGTCAGCGCCGCCACCATGCCCGGCAGATGCGCCGCCCCGCCGGCCCCGGCGATGATCGCCTTATAGCCAGCGGCGCGGGCGCCCTTGGCGAAGCTGAACATGCGGTCCGGGGTGCGGTGGGCCGAGACGATGAGGCAGTCATGGCCGATGCCGAGCGCTTCCAGCGTCTCTGCGGCGTGGCGCATGGTCTCCCAGTCGGACTGGCTGCCCATGATGATGGCGATCGGGCGCGCGTCGCCTGCCGTCTGGTCGCTCATGCTGGTCCGGTTCCCCCGAAAAAGAAGGCGCGGATTATAGGAATCGCCGCCCCGCCGGCAAGCGCGAAGGCGCGGGCATCGTCAGGGCATGGTGCCGCGCCCTCCTCTAAGCTCCCGCGCCTTCCCGCCCGCCGACATGAAAAAGCGCGGGTAAGGTGGCATCATGCTTAACACGACCTTTACCGGCCGGCGGCAACAGTGCGGGCAAGGGTTTGCCTGGCGACAGCGTGGCCGCGAGGGTGTGGCTTCCGGGCGACGCCGGCGGCCGGAAGGCATGAATTGCGCGTTCGTGAGTTGAAGCCGTGCGACCCAAGCGCGGATGAGTGCGTTCCCGTCGCGAGAGTGGATGGGACGAGTGGAGAGAGCGATGGCCGGGCGTGGCGTGACTATCGGCGTGAGTTTCGGGGCGGGCCGCGCGCGGCATCTGGCGGGCACGGCGCTCGCGCTGCTGATGGCTGGCGTGCTGCTGATGCCGCTCGCCGCGTGGGCGCAGGAGAATTCCGGTGCGGCCATCGCCACCGAGCGCGCCGGCAATGGCACCGGCCAGCCGGTTGCCGCCTTCGATCCTGGCCGCGCCGGCATGACCAGCGCCGGGCAGGGCGCCGCGCTGCTGGCCGCGCTGGGCCATGACCCCGCGCCCTTCGATATCAACGACACCCGTCCGAAGACCGAGGCGCCGGCCAATCCGGCACCCGCCAGCGCGGCCCCGGCCAATCCGGTGACCCCGGCGCCTTCCGTCGGAAATGGCGCGCCGGAGACCGGCACCGGTACGGCGACGCCCGCCCCCGTCACGCCGGCGGCCGCGACCCCGGCCGCCCCGGCCACGGGCACCTCCACCCCGGCGACGGTCAGTGCGCCGCAGGCGCCCCGGCCGGATGCCGGCGTGTCCGAGCGGCTTACCGCGCTCATCTCCGACCGGCTGTCGCGCTACGCCCAGCGCCCGGCCGAGCAGCAGGCGCTCGCCGCGTTTTATGCCGCCCGCAACTTTCAGCCCATCTTCGTCGCGCAGGGCATGGTGACCCCGCTCGGCCTCGCCGCGCTCGGCGCCTTCACCGGCGCGGCGGCGGAAGGGCTGAACCCCGCCGACTACACCGTGCCGCCGCTGCCGGCTCACCCGGACGAGGCGGCGCTGGCCGATTACGAGCTGCGCCTCGCCGCCACCACGCTGGTCTATGCCCGTCATGTGCAGAGCGGGCGTTTCGACCCCAAGCGCATCTCCAAGGACGTCGATCCGAGCCCGTCCGTGCCGGACCCGCTCGATGTGCTCGCCACCGTCTCGGCGGCGGAGAATGCGGGCAAGGCCTATGCGTCCTTCGCCCCGCACTATGACGAGTATCGCCTGCTGAAGGCTCAGCTCGGCCGTCGTCTGGCGGAAGGGGCGGGCGTCGTTCACGCGCCGATCCCGGCCGGCCCCTCGATCCGCCCCGGTGACCGCGACCCGCGCGTGCCGCTGCTGCGTGCCCGGTTGGGCATTGGCGGGGCGCCGGATGATTTTGTCTACGACGCCTATCTCATGGAGGCGGTGCGCGACTTCCAGCGGCTTTCCGGCGCCAATCCCGATGGCATTGTCGGGCGCGGCACGCTCGCCGTGCTGAATGAGGGCGCGGGCGACAGCCTTGACGACATCATCGCCAACATGGAGCGGTGGCGCTGGCTGCCGCATCAGGTCGCGCCGACCTATGTGATCGTCAACATTCCCGAATACATGGTCCGCATCGTCGTCAACGAGCAGACCATCCATGAGACGCGCGTGGTCGTCGGCAAGCCCGAGAACCAGACGCCGCTGATGTCCGAGCAGATGCAGTACGCGGTGTTCAACCCGTCCTGGAACGTGCCGCCGGGCATCATCAAGAACGAGATGCTGCCCAAGCTGCAGGCCGACCCCTATGCGCTCGACCGCCAAGGCATCGACGTGGTGCGCAACGGGCGCATCATCGACCCCGGCACGGTGGACTGGAGCCGGGGCTCGCAGGGCTATGCGTTCCGGCAGGCGCCGGGCGAGCGCAACGCGCTGGGTCGCATGAAGTTCATGTTCCCCAACAAGCACTCGGTCTATCTGCACGACACGCCGAGCCGCGCGCTGTTTGCCCGTGACCGGCGCGCCTTCAGCCATGGCTGCGTGCGCGTGTTCGAGCCGTTGAAATTCGCCGAGGTGCTGTTCAGCGTCGGGCTGCCCGGCGATGGCTGGAGCCAGCAGCGAATCAACTCGCTCATTGGCGGCGACGAGAAGTACCTGAACCTGAAGCAGCGCTTCCCGGTCCATATCGTCTATTTCACCACCTATGTGGATGCCGAGGGGCAGCTGGTGTCGCGCGAGGACATCTACGGAATCAACGACGCCACCAAGGCGATGCTTGGGCTCAACGGCACGCGCGTGGCGGATCGTGGCGGAGTGGTGGCGCCACGGTGACGGCGCGGGTTTTGTTGCTGCCGTAGCGGAAGTATTGCGTGGTTTAACGTGTTGTTTCAGACACTGTTAACCAAGAATGCAGTTCAAAACGGTACAACATTACGAATTTTTTAGGTTGGCACTCTTTTGCCACAGTCTCCCCCTAGCCATGCTTCCGCAAGGTATGGCTTGGGGCGTAACGGCCCCTTAACCAAACCCGACAAGACTATGTTCACCATGTCCGGCCCGGTCGCTACCGACCGTGTCGTCTCAGGAAACGTTCCTTTCGGGTTTCGGGTACGGGTACGTGCGCATCACATCGGTTCTTCGCAGCAAACGCGCCGGCAAGTCCTCTGCCGCAGCGCGCGCCATCAAGACGGCCGCCCTCGCGGCGCTCGTCACTCTCGGCAGTGCCGACATGCTGCAGAACGCGGTGGCCAATGGCGACACGCGCACCATCACCCTGCACCACGTCCATTCCGGCGAGAGCGCCACGGTCACCTTTAAGCGCAATGGGCGCTATGACCCGGCGGCGCTGAAGCAGCTCAACGTTCTCCTGCAGGACTGGCGGCGCAAGGAGTCCACCAATATGGACCCGCGCCTGTTCGACATCGTGTGGGAAGTCTACCGCGAGACCGGCGCGACCCAGCCGATCCAGGTGATCGGCGGCTATCGCTCGCCCGAGACCAATTCCATGCTCCGCCAGCGCTCGCGCGGCGTCGCCAAGACCAGCCTGCACATGCAGGGCAAGGCGATGGACTTCTACATTCCCGGCGTGCCGCTGGCGAAGATTCGCGAGGCCGGCCTGCGGCTGGAGCGCGGCGGCGTTGGCTTCTACCCCACCTCCGGCTCGCCCTTCGTCCATATGGACACTGGCGGCATCCGCCACTGGCCGCGCATGACCCGGCCCGAGCTCGCCCGCGTCTTCCCCGATGGGAAGACCGTCCATATTCCCGCCGATGGCAAGCCGATGCCGGGCTACGCGCTCGCACTGGCTGAAGTCGAGGCGCGCGGCTCCGAGCCCGGCGGCGCCGGGGCGGCCTTTGCCGGCCTGTCCGGTGGCAATGATCCCAAGCGGACCGGCGCGGGCGGCAAGAACATTTTCGCGGCGCTGTTCGGCAAGGATGACGAGGAGGAGGCGGATACGGCCCCGGCCGCCCCGACCCGTCAGGCTCCTGCGGCGCGCGCTCCGGCGCCGGTCGCTGTAGCGGCGGCCGACGATGCCGAGGAAGCCCCCGTGCCCGCCAGTGCGCCCGCTATGGCTGCTCCGGCCGTCGTCGCGGCGGCCGCGCCCGTCGCCGTGCCGCTGCCGGCGCCGCACCCGCTTGGCCGTACCGTGGTCGCATCCGCGCCGGCCGCGACGCCCGCCGCCGCGACGGGCTCTCCGGCTGCGTCGGGCTCCTCGGCTCTGGCCGCGCTTGCCGCTGCCGTGCCGCTGCCGACGCCGCGCCATCAGCCGCCGGCTGACGCTACCGGGGTTCAGCCTGTCGTCGTCGCCAGCGCCGGCACCTTCGCGCCGCTGCCGCCGGCCCGGCCGGGCGAGGTCGCACGCGGCACGACGCCGGGCGCGACGGTCGGCCTTCCCGAAATCATCGTCGGTTCGCAGGGCGCCGCCCCGCCGCTCGCCTATGCGTCCGCCGCCGGCGACATGATCTTCCCGAGCGAGCGCCTCCAGCCCGGTCGCGCCCCGGCGCCGCGTGCCGCTGCCACACCGCCGACCGCTTCCGCCGCTGCGGCGCCCGCTGCCGCCGCGCCGAAGCCGGGCACGGCCGCGCATAATGCGGAGATGCAGGCGGAAATCCGCCGCCTGTTCAGCAGCCCGACCGTCTCGCGCAACGCCGTGCTGCGCACGCCGGAACTGCGGCGCTTCGCGGCCTTCGTCGCCCCGCCGCGCCAGGTGGTGGCGGGCGGCTTCACGCAGGGTGCGGCCAGCCTGCCGACCAGCCACTTCACTGCCGGCGCCGCCGTGGTCGCCGTGCCGGTGGTGGCGATGGTCTCCGGCGCCACGCCCCTCAAGAAGCCGCTCTGAGAGACATTCGTCGTCACATACTAAAAAGCCGGCCGGGGATGACCCGGCCGGCTTTTTCATGTCGAGCGATTGAGCCCGGTCAGCTCAGCATGCCCAGCGCCTGCATGTAGAGGTCGACGATCGCCTCATGCTCGGCCCGCTGGTCGGCATCCTGCTTGCGGATCTTCAGGATCTCGCGCAGCGCCTTGACGTCGAAGCCGGTGCCCTTGGCTTCGGCGAAGACGTCCTTGATGTCCTCGGCAATGGTCTTCTTCTCTTCCTCGAGGCGCTCGATGCGCTCGATGAAGGATTTGAGCTGCTCCTTGGCGAAGCCGGCGGCGGCATCGGACAGCGGCTGGTCGTTGGGAATGTCGGACATAGCGTCTCCGGGGGAACGGGCCGACCGCGGGCAGCAAGGTCCGGCGGCGTGTGGGTGAAAGCTGGGCCGGACAGGAAACCCAAGGATGGGGCGCCGTCAAGGCGGCGGGCCGTCACCAACGCGCGCAGGCTCCGGCTGCACCCGCTATCCACCGGCGGCCTGTGGATGATCCGCTCAGTGCTGGCCCGGTCCCTTGAACGCGGCCTTCTGCTCCGGGGTCGCCTCGCTCTGGTGGCGCGCCTTCCATTCCTCATAGGGCATGCCGTAGACGGCGACGCGGCTCTCCTCCTTGGTGAGGGGCAGGCCGCGCTGCTGGGCCGCGTCGAGATACCAGTTGCCCAGGCAGTTGCGGCAGAAGCCGGCGAGATTCATCAGGTCGATGTTCTGCACGTCGGTGCGGGCTTGCAGATGCGCCACTAGCCGGCGGAAGGCGGCGGCCTCCAGCTCGGTACGAGTGGCCGCGTCGAGCGCGGCGGGGGCGGTGGGGGTGTCGGTCATGTGGGCCTCCCGGTGATCGGGTCCGTGCGGTGCGCTCAGGCGAGCGTGTCTGGCGGATAGATAGGCGCGACCGGGCCGGTGCGCGAGCCATGCCACTCGATGCGGTGCAGCGCCTCTCCTTGAAGGATCGCCGGGAGCAGGCCGGCGAGCCGCTCGGCCCATTCCTCCTGCCCGTCCTCATCGGCGATGAGATCCTGCCGGATTTCCAGCAGCGTGCTGGCGAGACCCCGCCGTGTCGCATGGCGGTAGAGGCAGTCGCCTTTCAGCGCGCCGTCATAGGGCTCGTTGTCACCCACGATGAGGTCGCCCGGCGCTTCCAGCGCGTCGATCAGTTCGCGGGTGAAACGCGGGTCGGCATCCCACAGCACGGCGGCGTGCCAGGGCCGGGCGAGGCCGCGCCAGACAGGGGTGAAGCTGTGCATGGAGAGGATGGCGGGAATGACGCCCGCCGCCAGCGCCGCGTCGATCTCCGCGCCGATGGCTTCGTGATAGGGGCGGTGGAAACGGGCGATGCGCCGCTCGATCTCCGCTGCGTCGGCATGGCGGTTGCCGGGGATGATGGCGCCGTCCGAAATGCGCATCACCAGCGTCGGGTCGTCCTCGCCGCGATTTGGGTCGATCAAGAGGCGGGAGAAACAGGAGAGCACCGCCGGGCAGCCGAGGCGTTGGGCGAGCCGGCGTGTCACACCGGCGGCGCCGATGTCGTAGCCGATATGGCGGGCGAGCTGCTCCGCCGGCAGGCCGAGCGAGCCATAGGCGGGCGGCAGGGCGTTGGAGGCATGGTCGCACAGTAGGATCAGCCCGGTGGCCGGATCGCCGGCAAGGCGCTCGACGGGCGGGACGTCGTCCGGCCTCGTTATCTCCCCGGCATCGGGCGAGAGACGCGGATCGAGCGGCTCGTCGAGGGGCTGGGCGGGGTCGTGCGTCGGGAGGCGGCGCATATTTGCCTGTGCGATGCGACTAAGTGCGTAGAGGATAGTGACGTGGCATTCTGAGTGCCATAGGAATACGCCCGTTTCGCGTCGCGCGGGAGCGGGGGATTCGAGCCGGCGCGCGCTAAGGCATCATGGCGGACCAACCGCCGGCAGTGGCCCGATCGGGCGGGGTAGGGATTCGAGATGAGCGACACGTCGGCGCGTGCCTTTCTGGACAAGCTGTTTACCGCTGCGGTGGCGGCGGCCCATCCCTCGACCTGCCTGCCCCCCGTGCTGCCGCCGGCCCCGGCCAAGGGCCGCCTGATCCTGCTCGCCGCCGGCAAGGCCGCCGGCTCGATGCTGGAAGTCGCCGAACAGCATTATCTCGATGCGGGGCTCGATCCCGCGCGCCTCGCCGGCATCGGCGTCGCCCGCCATGGCTATGGCCGCCCCACCCGGCGTCTGGAGATGGTCGAGGCCGGCCATCCGGTGCCGGACGCGGCGGGTCTTGCCGGCGCGCAGAAGGCGATCGACCTCGCCGCCTCCGCGACCGCGGACGATCTGGTGCTGGTGCTGCTCTCGGGCGGCGCCTCGGCGAACTGGATTGCCCCGGCCCATGGCGTCGATCTCGACGACAAGCGCTCGCTCACTCGCGCCTTGCTGCGCTCGGGCGCCAATATCACCGAGATCAACACGGTGCGTAAGCATCTCTCGCGCATCAAGGGCGGTCGTCTCGCGGCGCTGTCGCAGCCCGCGCGCGTGGTGACCCTCGCCATTTCCGACGTGCCGGGCGACGATCCGGCGGTGATCGGCTCCGGCCCCACCGTGCCCGATCCCTCGACGCTGGCGGACGCCCGCGCCGTGCTGGCGCGCTACAAGATCGAACCGCCGGCCTCGATCGCGGCGGCGCTGCAGGATGCGGCGAACGAATCGCCCAAGCCCGGCGACGCGGCCTTCGCCAATGCCGCGTACCATCTCATCGCCCGCCCGGTGGATTCCTTCATCGCCACCGAGCGCCTGGTGCGCGAGGCGGGGCTGGAGCCGATCCTGCTCGGTGACAATCTGGAGGGCGAGGCCCGCGAGGTCGCCGCCGCGCAGGCGGCCAAGGCGCGCGAGCTGAAGGCCGCCGGCAAGCGGGCCGTGCTGCTCTCGGGTGGCGAACTCACCGTCACCATGCGCGGCCAGGGCCGGGGCGGCCCGAACCAGGAATTCGCGCTGGCGCTCGCCGTGGCACTGGAAGGCACGCCCGGTATCTATGCGGTGGCCGGCGATACGGATGGCACCGACGGCGGCGGCGGCGATGCCACCGATCCCGCCGGCGCCTATGTCGTGCCGGACACGCTGGCGCGCGCCCGCGCCGCTGGTCTCGATCCTGCCGCCTTTCTCGCCAATAACGATTCCACGGGGTTCTTCGAGCCTCTGGGCGATCTTCTGACGCCGGGCCCCACCTGCACCAACGTCAATGATTTCCGCGCCGTTTTCATCGACAGCTAAGCCGAACCCCTCCCGCTTCCGGCGGGCGCGGGCGCGCGTGCTGTTGGCGGCGGGCGTGCTGCCGGTGCTGGCCGCAACGCTGGCGCCGTCGCCGGCTGCTGCCGATTTCCGACTGTGCAACCGCTCCTCCAGCCGAGTCGGCATCGCGCTCGGCTACAAGGACGGCAATAGCTGGGCGACCGAAGGCTGGTGGAACATCGGCGCCAATAGCTGCGAGACGCTGCTGCGCGGCGATCTGGTCGCGCGCTACTACTATGTCTACGCGATCGACTATGACCTCGGCGGCGAATGGTCCGGCAAGGCCTATATGTGCACCCGCGAAAAGGAGTTCACCATTCGCGGCATCGCCGATTGCCTGGCGCGCGGCTATGACCGCACCGGCTTTTTCGAGGTGGATACGCAGGAGCAGAAGAGCTGGACGGTGCAGCTCACCGAGCCGCAGCGCTCCGCCGCTCCGGCGCCCGGCGATGGCCGAGCCACCCCTCCGGCGCCGCCGAAGAAGCCCTGACCGCGCTTTCCCTGACTGACCGCGCTTCGCTGGACGAGACATCGCATGAACAAGGGCCCGCCAATGGCGGGCCCTTTGCGTTTCGCGGGTGCTTGGCGGCCGCGCTCAGTCCACCGGCAGGGCGGTGAAGCGCACCTGACCCTCGGGGTCGGTGATCATGAGCAGGGCCGAGCGGCGCCCATCCTTCTTTAGTGTGGCCAGCCGGTTCTCGATGTCCTTGGGCGTCGCGGTCGCCTCCTGGTTGACCTCGACGATGAGGTTGCCCGGCGCGATGCCCCGTTCGGCGGCGACCGAGCCGGCCTCCACCGATATGACCACCACGCCCTTGAGCTCGTCCTTGATCTTGAAGCGGGTGCGCAGCTCGGGCGTCAGCTCGGCGAGTTCGAGGCCGAGCAGCTTCTGCGTCGCGACCTTCGGCGCCTCCGGCTTGGCGGGGGGCGCGTCCGGCGTCGCGGCGGCGGTTTCGGCCTCGTTGAGGCGGCCGACTGCGAGCTTCAGCTTCTGCTCGGCACCCTTGCGGATCACCACCACCTCGACTTCCTTGTCGACCGGCGTATCGGCGACGATGATCGGCAGGGAGCGGGTGTCCTTCACCTCCTTGCCGTCGAAGGAGACGATCACGTCGCCCGCCTTGATGCCGCCCTTGGCGGCCGGCCCATCCTCGGTGACGGCGCCGACCAGCGCGCCGCGCGCCCGGCCGAGACCGAGACTCTCGGCGATTTCCGGCGTTACCTGCTGGATGCGCACGCCGATCCAGCCGCGCCGCGCCTCGCCGAACTCCTTGAGCTGGGCGATGATCGGGATGGCGGTGTTGGAGGGCACGGCGAAGCCGATGCCGATGGAGCCGCCCGAGGGCGAGATGATGGCGGTGTTGATGCCGATCACATCGCCGTCCATGTTGAACAGCGGTCCGCCGGAATTGCCGCGATTGATGGCGGCATCGGTCTGCAGGAAATTGTCATAGGGCCCGCTATTGATGTCGCGGTTGCGGGCCGAGATCACGCCGACGGTGAGCGTGCCGCCAAGGCCGAAGGGGTTGCCGATGGCCATCACCCAGTCGCCGACGCGCAGCACGTCGGAATTGCCGAACTTCACCGCCTTCAGTGGCTTGCCCTCTTCCGGCGTCACCTTGAGCAAAGCGAGGTCGATTTTGGTGTCGCGCCCGACCAGCTCGGCCTTCAGCTTCGAGCCGTCGGCGAAATTGGCGTAGATCTCATCGGCATCGGCGATGACGTGGTTGTTGGTGACGATGAAGCCGCTCGCGTCGATCACGAAGCCCGAGCCGAGCGAGGAGACGCGGCGCGGCGCGTTGTCGTCGCCCTGCTGCTGGCGGCGCTTGAAGAATTCCTCGAAGAACTCCTCGAAAGGCGAGCCGGGCGGCAGCTCCGGCGTCGGCACGCTGCGCGAGGGCGCCACGGTCTGCGAGGTGGAGATGTTGACCACCGCGTCCATCACATTGGCGGCGGTGTCGGCGACCGAGTCGGGGCCCTTGACGGCCGCCGCGCCGGCCGGGTGCCCGGCAAGGCCGAGCGTGCCGCCGACGAGGCAGGCGAGCAGCAGCGCGGCCAGCTGGCGACGCAAGGGGCGGGCGCGCCGCGAGCCGGAGCGATCTCGCCGGGGCGTACCCGCCGCCGCATCAAACCCGTTGGTCATGCTGCCTCCTTCGCCGCAGGGGGAGGCGTCGCCGTCCCCGCTCTTACTAACCGAGGGGCTGACGCTAGCCCGGCGCCAAGCCGATGCAAGCCAAAAGCGCGCGAGCGGCACAGCCGAGGCGTCGCAGCGCGACACCCAACGCAAAAGGGGCGCCCGGTGGGGCGCCCCTTGCGAAATCGCGACGCGGCCTCAGCCGCGGATGATCCAGACCACCACGACGCCGATGACGGCGCCGATGAGGCCGGTGAGGCGCAGAGGCGGATCGGGCAGTTGCCCGATCGACTCCATGGCCCGGCGGACAGCGCCGGGAGCCGCCGCCAGCATCAGCCCTTCAATGACGAGGACCAATGCCAGGGCGACGATGAGATCCGACATTGCTCCGCCGGATCAGTTGGCGGGCGCTGCCGGGGCGGCGCCCGTAGCCGGAGCCACCGTCGGCGGCGTGCTCGGCACCGGGCTACCCGCCGGGTTCGGCGCGTTGAAGAAGCGGAAGAACTCCGAGGTCGGCGAGAGCAGCATCCGCGTCTCACCCTTCTTCAGCGACGCCTCATAGGCCTGCATCGAGCGGTAGAACTCGAAGAAGCCGCGGTCCTGGTTATAGGCCTGCGCAAAGATGTCGTTGCGCTGGGCATCGCCTTCACCGCGCAGCTGGTCGGCCGTCGCATTGGCCTCAGCCACGATGATGGTGGAGTCGCGATCGGCGCGGGCGCGGATGGTCTGGCCGGCTTCCGCACCCTGGGCGCGGATTTCGGAGGCCTCGCGCTGACGCTCGGTCTGCATCCGCTGGAACACCGCCTGGCTGTTGGCTTCCGGCAGATCGGCGCGGCGGATGCGGACATCGAGCACGCTGATGCCGAAATTGCCGGCCTCGCGGTTCACCTGATCGCGAATGCGCGCCATCAGGGTCTCGCGCTCGTCACGCACCACCTGGGTGAAGGTGGATTCACCCAGCACGCGGCGCAGCGCCGAGTTGAGGATGGTGGCGAGGCGGGAATTGGCGCCCTCCACATTGCCGACCGACTGGTAGAAGCGCAGCGGGTTGACGATGCGGTAGCGCGCGAAGGCATCCACGACCAGACGCTTCTGGTCCGCCGCGATGACTTCCTGCGAGGGGTTTTCGAGATCGAGGATGCGCTTGTCGATGAAGATCACGCTGTCGACCAGCGGGATCTTGGCGTTGAGGCCGGGCTGCTCGATCACGCGCACGGGCTCGCCAAAGCGCAGCACGAGCGCCTGCTGCGTCTGGTAGACGCTGAACAGGGCCGAGTAGAGGATGATGGCGCCTACCGCGACGAGAACGGCGAGAACGATACCAAGGCTGTTCTTCATTGGGCCGCTCCCTGGCCGGCGGTCGTGGGGGCGCGACGGGCGTCGAGGGCGCCCAGCGGCAGATAGGGCACCACGCCCTGGCTGCCGGCGGTGGACTGGTCGATGATGACCTTGTCCATGCCGTCGAACACGCGCTCCATGGTCTCGAGATAGAGGCGCTCGCGGGTGACGTCGGGGGCCTTCTGATAGGCGGTGAGCACGCTCAGGAAGCGGGAGGCCTGACCGCGCGCCTCGATGATCGCGCGCTCCTTGTAACCCTGCGCGCCCTGGGTGATGCGAGCGGATTCACCGCGCGCTTCCGGGACGACACGGTTGGCATAGGCCTGCGCCTCGTTCTGCAGACGCTCGGCGTCGGCGCGGGCGGCCTGCACGTCGCGGAAGGCGTCGATGACCTGCGAGGGCGGGTCGACCTTCTGCAACTGGACCTGGGTGATGAGGACGCCGGAGCGGTAGCTGTCGAGCGTCTTCTGCATCAGGTCGTGCACCGCCGTCTCGATGTTCTGGCGGGCGCCGGTGAGGATGGGCTGGATGTTGGTGCGGCCGACCACCTCGCGCATGGCGCTTTCCGCCACGGCCTTGATGGTGCCTTCCGGGTTCTGGACGTTGAACAGGAAGTTGGCGGCGCCGATATCCTCGGCCGAGCCGGCCGCGGCGGGCTTCACCATCCAGAACACGGCGAAGTCGACGTCGACGATGTTCTCGTCGCCGGTGAGCATCAGGCTCTCTTCCGACACGTCGCGCATGGCGGCGCCGCGGCGGGGATCGTCCCCGGTGCGGATGCCGATGTCGATGCGGTTGACGCGCGTGACCTGCGGGGTCAGCACGGTCTCGATCGGGTAGGGCAGATGGTAGTTCAGGCCGGGATTGGTCGTGCCGACGAACTTGCCGAAGCGCAGGACGACGCCCTGCTCGTCGGGCTCGACGCGGTAGAAGCCGGAAAGCAGCCACGCGACCAGCGCGATCACGACAACGGCAAGAATACCCTTGCCGCTGCCGACGCCTCCCGGAAGAGCGGTGCGGAGCTTTTCCTGGCCCCGACGGATCAGATCTTCGAGATCAGGAGAGTTGGGCCCTGACGATTGTGGGCCGGTACCCCAGGGACCACGCGGACCACCACCCCATGGTCCACCGCTCTGGTTCTTCCACGACATTCCGCGGCCACTCCGTTTGCGCGCCCGACAGGTATGGGGCTCGCAAACGCAGAACCACCAGACGCCACCGTGCAGAGGGGTTGCGTATCCTCCCGACGGGAGGCACGACGACGGCGGTTATAGGTGACGTGGCACCCGCTTACAACGCGCCTTCGCAGGGTGGCATATGGGTAACAAGACGCGCTTACGCAACGGTAGAGCGCATATGTGAACCATTACTCGCGTGCTCGACCTGTTCGCGCCCCGATGTCGGGTTGCGGTAATAGGCCAGCACATAGAGCCGGATCGCCGACGACAGGTTGCCCTGATTGCGACCCGAATCGATCGAGGCCACAATTTCCGACAGCGTCGTGCGACGGCTTGCCGCTATTTCCTTCAGCGCATCCCAGAACTGATCTTCCAGACTTACGCTTGTCTTGTGTCCTGCGATAACAATGGATCGCTTGACCACGGGACTCTTCATGTCTCGCCCTCTCGAACTCGCTTGTGCCCGTCCAGCGACATTTCTTTCCTTCGCTCTGAGGCCGCTTCCGTTGCACGCTGGGCCTTTGTGCGGCCGAACTCCAAACGTCGGGCGGCGGCTTTTTGTTCCGCCTCTTCGCGCGCAATCCGCTTTCGATGGCGGTGAAGATTCACGATGTCCGACATTGGTACTCCGCTCCGCACAATGATGTGGCGTCGTCTTTGATGGCCGTCAATGCCGTAATTCAGAATCCGATCACCAAACATTGCATCAGGAAAGGTGATCTTTGTGCACTCCCTGAGCTTTTTAACAGGTTTTGCGGCGTCGGAGCGTATTCAAAAGCCGCAAAAGCGCGGGATAGTGCGAAAATACACGTAAGAAGTGATCTATTTCGTCAGGTTCGGGCCGCAATCGCTGTCGCTTGGCGCCTGAGGACTGGTATGCCAGGCTTTTACGTTCATCACGCGTTCGTGATCGTGTGTTCGTCATAAATTCGGCGTGCAGTTCCCTTGCCGGACGCGGGACGTGCGCGCCGGAGCGTTCCCGTCTTGCGTGTGTCACAGGTAATCGCTACCGGTAGTATGTTCCGTTAGGACATGGTCCATGCCGGTAGGGATTGCAGCGGGTTCCCGAGGGCCGATCTACCTGGTCTACGGCTTCTATGTGCACCCAGGGTCCAATTGGCGCGCGGTGATGGCCGGCCAGATCGCCGATCTGCGGCGCTTCGGACTTCTCGATCGGGCCGCGCTCAGCATCGTCATCACCGACCCACACAACACCGCGGGAGTAGCCGACTTCGCGGCCGGTCTGTGCGAGGCGCCCGCCACCATCATCGTCCACGACGAAAATCGTTATGAATACTGGGCGCTGCATCACCTCTGGACGCTGGCCTGCGCGCACCCGGACGGGCGGGTCGCCTATCTCCACTCGAAGGGCATCAGCCGGAACATCCGGGTGCGCAGCCGGGTCGAGCGGGCACTCACCCGCGGCACGTTCGAGCACTGGGAGCGCTGGCTGATGCTGATGGAGCGCGACGGCATCGCGCTTGCGGGCATGTTCCCGGCGAGCGGTGGCTGGGTCTGGTATAATTTCTGGTGGGCGACCGCGTCCTATCTGGCCAGTTTACCCGAGCCGGAGGTGACCGCCGACCGTTACGCCTATGAAAGTTGGGTCGGTCGCGGCGCGTGCGGGGCGGCCCGCGAAGGGCTCTCGACGTTTTCAGGCTGCGTGCGAGCCTATTCTGCCGGCGAGGCGGACAGTCAGATGCACCAGATGACCCATTGGTCGGTCTCCCAGCACCCCTGGTTCCGCCGCCTGATAGAGGCGGTGCGCTGAGCTTGCCCGCGGTCCAAGGAGACGCGGGGCTCGGTGACCGGGGGCACATCGCCTTGGTGCAATGTCCGCCCGAGGTCGCATTCCGCCGGTTTCGTCCGCATGGTAAGTGCTGCGCGTCCAAGTGGCGCAGGCGCCACATTATCAGCCAGCCGACCTGATGAGGTTTTCAAGATGAGCAGCACCCGCATCGAGACCGATACGTTCGGGCCCATCGAGGTGGCGAGCGACAAATATTGGGGCGCGCAGGCGCAGCGCTCGCTCGGCAATTTCAAGATCGGCTGGGAAAAGCAGCCGCTGCCCATCGTCCACGCGCTCGGCGTCATCAAGCGGGCGGCGGCGGAAACCAACCGCGACCTCGGCCATCTCGACCCCAAGCTGGCGGATGCCATCATCGCCGCCGCGCAGGAGGTGATCGACGGCAAGCTCGACGCGCATTTCCCGCTTTCGGTCTGGCAGACCGGCTCGGGCACGCAGACCAACATGAACGCCAATGAGGTGATCTCGAACCGCGCGATCGAGATTCTCGGCGGGGAGAAGGGCTCGAAGAAGCCGGTTCACCCGAATGACCACGTCAATATGAGCCAGTCGTCGAACGATACCTACCCGACCGCCATGCATGTCGCGGCGTCGGTGGAGGTCGTTAAGACGCTCCTTCCCGCGCTCACCCATCTGCGCGACGCGCTCGCCGCCAAGTCCAAGGCGTGGGAGCACATCATCAAGATCGGCCGCACCCACACGCAGGACGCGACCCCGCTCACGCTCGGCCAGGAATTCTCCGGCTATACCCAGCAGGTGACGAACGGCATTGCGCGCATCGAGCAGACGTTGCCGGCGCTGATGGAACTCGCCCAGGGCGGCACCGCCGTCGGCACCGGGCTGAACGCTCCCATCGGCTTTGCCGAGAAGGTAGCCGAACGCATCGCCGCCATCACCGGCCTGCCCTTCACCACCGCGCCGAACAAGTTCGAGGCGCTCGCCGCGCATGACGCGATGGTGTTCACCCATGGCGCGATCAACACGGTGGCGGTGTCGCTGTTCAAGATCGCCAACGACATCCGCCTGCTCGGCTCCGGCCCGCGCTCGGGCCTTGGCGAGCTCGCTTTGCCGGAGAACGAGCCGGGCTCCTCGATCATGCCGGGCAAGGTGAACCCGACCCAGTGCGAGGCGCTGACGCAGGTGTGCGTGCAGGTGTTCGGCAACAACGCCGCGCTTAGCTTCGCCGGCAGCCAGGGCCATTTCGAGCTGAACGTCTACAACCCCGTGATGGCTTATAACTTCCTCCAGTCGGCGCGCCTGCTGGCGGATGCGGCGGTCAGCTTTACCGACAATTGCGTCGTCGGCATCGAGGCCCGCGAGGACAACATCAAGGCGGCGCTGGAGCGCTCGCTGATGCTGGTGACGGCGCTGGCGCCGAAGATCGGCTACGACAACGCCGCCAAGATCGCCAAGACCGCGCACAAGAACGGCACCACGCTGCGCGATGAGGCTGTCGGTGGTGGCTACGTCACCAATGAAGAGTTTGATGCTGTTGTCCGCCCGGAGAAGATGATCTCGCCGGGTTAATCTGACATTCATGCAGATGAATGCCTGTTCATTTGCGTGTCTAAAGATTAACGCGCCGCATTACCGAAGTTTCATTTGAGATTTCGGGATGCGGCGCGCAACATCGGTCTCATCGAAGAAGGAGATGAGGCCGATGAAACGCACAATCATTGCCGCGACCGCCGCCGCCCTGCTTGCCAGTGCCGCCTTCGGTGTGGCCGCGCCGAACTTCAAGGGCGACGGTCCCCGACTGACCCCGCAGCAGATGGCGGAAAATGCCGGCGCGATGAGCGACGCCCATATCGCCGCGCTCAAGGCCGGGCTGAAGCTCACCCCCGAGCAGGACAAGCTCTGGCCGGCGCTGGAAGCGGCGCTGCGCGACTATTCCCAGCAGCGCATCGACCGGCGGCTGGAACACCGCGAGGAGCGCGCCGAACAGAAGGGCCCCGGCGATCGGCCGGACGTCATCGTGCGGCTGCGTGAGCGCGCCGATGGCATGCTGGAGCGTGGCGAGGGCCTGAAGAAGGTGGTGGATGCCGCCGATCCGCTGTTCAAGACGCTCGACGATCAGCAGCAGCGTCGCTTCGCCATCCTGTTCAAGCAGGTCGAGGGGCCGCGCATGGCGCGCTGGGACCGTCATCACGGCCCGCATGGCGGCCCCGGACGCGGTGGCCCGGACCGTGGTGGTCCCGATTGGGGCGGTCCCGGCTTCCACCCGATGCCTCCTGGAGGGCCGGGCGGCCCTGGTGGCCCCGACGGCGAGCCGCTCTGATCTCGCAGCGTGATGTCATCCCGGACGGCCGCAAGGTCGCTCCGGGATCGTCCGGCCCCGTGCTGTCCCGGCTCTCGGCAGGGATCGGTGTCCGGCGCGGCTCAGCCTTCCGCCAGAGCCTTCAGCGCGTCGCCGGTGACGCGCTGCACCGTCCATTCGTCCATCGGCGCTGCGCCGATGGACCGGTAGAAGCGGATGGCGGGTTCGTTCCAGTTGAGCACCCACCACTCGAAGCGCCCGAGACCCTCCTCGACGCAACGCCGCGCGAGGTGGCGCATCAGCGCCCGCGTGATGCCGCGCCCGCGATAGGCCGGCCGGACATACAGGTCTTCCACATAGAGCCCGTGGCGGCCGCGGAAGGTCGAGTAATTGTAGAACCACAGGGCGAAGCCGGCCGGCGCGCCGTCCCATTCCGCGATGTCGCAGAACACGCGGGGGTTCGGTCCGAACAGGTCGCGCTCGATATCGGCAAGGCCCGCCTCAACCTCGTGCAGCAGCTTCTCGTAATCGGCGAGTTCGCGGACGAAAGCGAGGATCAACGCGGCATCGGCCGGTGTGGCCGGGCGGATGGACAGGCTCATGGCGGCCTCAGACCGCCACCGGCGCCTTGATGGCGGGGTGCGGGTCGTAATTCTCGATGGCGATATCCGCGAAGCGGAAGGCGAACAGGTCGTCCACCGCCGGGTTGAGTCTCAAGCTCGGCAGGGCGCGCGGGCTGCGCGAGAGCTGCTCGTGCACCTGCTCCATATGGTTCATGTAGATGTGCGCGTCGCCGAGCGTATGGACGAAATCGCCCGGCTTCAGCCCCGTCACCTGCGCCACCATATGGGTCAGTAGCGCATAGGAGGCGATGTTGAAGGGCACGCCGAGGAAGATGTCGGCCGAGCGCTGGTAAAGCTGGCAGGAGAGCCGTCCCTCGGCGACATAGAACTGGAACAGCAGGTGGCAGGGCGGCAGCGCCATTTGCGGCACATCCGCCGGGTTCCAGGCCGAGACGATCAGGCGGCGTGAATCGGGGTTGCGGCGGATATCGGCGACGACCTGCGCGATCTGGTCGATCACCCCGCCCTTGCCGTCCGGCCAGGAGCGCCACTGATGGCCATAGACCGGGCCAAGATCGCCCTTGTCGTCGGCCCACTCATCCCAGATCGAAACGCCGTTTTCCTTGAGATAGGCGATGTTGGTGTCGCCAGCGAGGAACCACAGCAGCTCGTGGATGATCGAGCGCAGGTGCAGCTTCTTGGTGGTGACGAGCGGAAAGCCCTCACCGAGATCGAAGCGCATCTGATGGCCGAAGACCGAGACCGTGCCGGTGCCGGTGCGGTCATCCTTGCGGACGCCCTCGCGCAGCACGCGTTCCAGAAGCTCGTGATATTGCCGCATGGTCTCTCTCGTCATCGCTGCTGGTGGTGCCTCGACCCACTATATATAGCGCATTCGTCCACCCTACGCACCGTTGCCGGCGCTTGGCTCACAGCAAAACCGCGTGCCAGCCGCTGGCGTCGCGCCGGTAGTCGAGGGAACCTCATCGACCTCCCCGGCTTGTCCCCGCGCGCACCATTCAGCGAGGGAGGAACAACCCATGTCCAGCAACGCGACCACGGACGACAAGGCGGCGACGCTCGCCGGCACCAACATCGAGCGGACCGACAGCACCACGGCGCTCGCCATGGAGCATCACCGCCTCGCCATGCATCTTAACCTGCTGGAGAAGGACGCCACCCACCCGATCGACCTCGTGGTGGAAGGCTCGCACATGAATCCGGCCCTGGTGCTGCGTGCCGGTCAGGCGCTGCGAAGCGCCCATTCCGACGTGCGGCTCGACTATGAGCTGATGCGCGAGGTGCTGATGGAGGTGATCCGCACCCGCATCGCCGAGCTGGACGAGAAGCTCGTGGGCACGCAGGGCGGCAACCAGCCGATCGAGCGCCTGCAATATGGCGACCAGACGGAGGCGTGAAAACGCCGTCCGGCACAAGGGGCGGGATGACGCAAGCCCGCCCCCCTTCCAACCGGACGCCCGAACGCCTATATTCCCCTCCGCCGGTGCAAGCCGGCTATGGCGATAAACGGACATCGTAATAAACCCATCGGACCCGGGGGCAGTACCCGGCGCCTCCACCCGAGCCCATCCCACGCTGGTGGGTTCCGGCGGGGGCGAAACAGGATCGACGAGGGCGTAAAGGGTTTTCTTTCGCTCGGCATGGTACCGCCGTCATCGGACCAAACTTATAGTTGCCAACGACAACTATGCTCCGGTTGCTCAGGCCGCGTAAGCGGTTTGATCTCTGGGAAATAAGTCCTTGCGGGTAGCACTGTAAGGCGGGGTTCGGAGGCACCTGGCAACAGAAGCCTCCACTTCCTTTCAAGGACCGGCTGGCGGTCGAGGCTGGAATCGGGTTCATTGCCGGCATGAGCGTCGATCTTATTCGCTATGATTTGTTGGTTCAGGACGCGCTGCGCGCCGTGGTGCGCCGCGTCCTCGTGGACGTCGCGCGCGACGGTCTGCCTGGCGACCATCACCTGTACATCTCCTTCGACACGACGAACCTGGGCGTGCGCCTCTCGCCGCGCCTCAAGGAACGCTATCCCGAGGAGATGACGATCGTTCTCCAGCATCAGTTCTGGGATCTGATCGTCACCGAGGCCTATTTCGAGGTCGGGCTGTCCTTCAACGGCATACCCGAGCGGCTGCATGTGCCGTTCGACAGCCTCAAGGGCTTCTTCGACCCTTCGGTGAAGTTCGGCCTTCAGTTCGAGCCCTCGGGCGCGGCGGAGGAGGACGAGGAGGTCGAGGCCGCACCGGCTCCGGCGGCCGCGCCGACACCGATTGGTGTCCCGCGTCCCACCTCGGTGCCGTCGACGCGCGCGCCCTCCGCGGGCGAGGCAAAGCCGCCGCGCCCCGCCAAGGTCGAGGCTGTCAAGGCGGAGCCTGTGCGCCCGGTGGCGGCCAAACCGGCCGAGTCCGCCGGCAAGCCCGTTTCGGCCGCGAAGCCCGCCAAATCGGATGCAGCCAAGGCGGAAGCTCCCAAGGATGCCCCCAAGCCTAACGCCGGCAAGGCAGAGGCCGCCAAACCCGCCGCTGCGGCGACGGAGGCGGAGGCCGATGGCGAGACGAAGGGCGCGCAGGTCGTGCGCCTCGATGCCTTCCGCAAGAAGTAGCTTTCCGTGAGCGGCCATCATGAGGTGATCGTCGTCGGGGCCGGCGCTGCCGGTCTCGCGGCGGGGGCCCGGCTTCATCAGGCCGGCGTCGATGTGCTGGTGGTCGAGGCGGCGCCGCGCACCGGCGGACGGGCCTTTACCGATAGCTCGACCTTCGGCGTCGCCTGGGACCGCGGCTGCCACTGGCTGCATTCGGCCTCGGTCAACCCGCTGCGCCAGGCCGCCGACGAACTCGGCATCCCCTATATGGTCCGCACCAACCGGCAGGCGCGGGCGACGCATCTGGGGGAGCGTTGGGCCGATGAGGTGGAGCGTGTGTCCATCTGGCAGGCCATTGACGGCATGTTCACCGCCGTTCACCAGGCCGGCGACGAGGGCCGCGACATCGCCGCGAGCGCGGTGATCGACACCGCCACGCCTTGGCTGCGGCTGACCCGCCACTGGCTCAACCTGATGACCGCCACCGAGGCGGAGCGGGTCTCCACCCTCGACTACGCCGCCTATTCCGACACGGTGGAAAACTACCCCGTCGCCAGCGGCTATGGCGACCTCGTCCAGGCGGTCGCGCGCCGCGCCGCGCCGGCGCTGCCGATCCTCACCAACTGCCCGGTCGCGACCGTCGACTGGTCCGGCGCCGGTGTCGCGCTCGACACGCCACGCGGCCGGCTCACGGCGCGGGCCGTCATCATCGCCGTGCCGACCCCGGTGATCGCGCGCGGCGGCCTCGCCTTCGCCCCGCATCTGCCGGTGGACCTAGCGGAAGCCTTCGCGGCGCTGCCGCTGGGCGCGGCGGAGAAGGTGGCCGTTCATTTCGACCGCGACGTGTTCGGCCTGCCGCCGACCACCTATATCGACACGCTCGATTTGCGCGATCCCGCCCGGCACCCGATCAACTTCACCCTCAATCCGTTCGGTGCGCCGATGGCGATCGGCCAGCTGGCCGGCGACAATGCCGCCCGGCTCGTCGCCGCCGGGCCGAAGGCGATGGAGGACTTCGCCCTCGCCGCGCTTACGGACGCCTTTGGCGCCGATATTCGCCGCCATGTGACGGGTGTCGCCACCACGGACTGGGTGGCGGACCCGCTGATCGGCGGCGCCTATAGCTGCGCACTGCCGAGCCTCGCCCCTATGCGCGCGCGGCTGCGGCAATCGCTAGCCGATCGCGTCTTCTTCGCCGGTGAGGCGGTCTCCGCCCACGCCTATTCCACCGCCCATGGCGCGCATCTGACCGGCCTCGCGGCCGCCGACGCGGCGCTGGCGCAGCTCACGGGCCGGGCGGCGTGAGCGCGCCCGGCGGGCCCTTGCTCACCCTCGTCGTCGCGGTCGCCGAGAATGGCGTGATCGGGCGCGGCGAGGACCTGCCCTGGCACATTTCCGGCGATCTCAAGCGCTTTCGCGCGATCACCTGGGGCAAGCCGATCCTAATGGGGCGGCGCACCTTCCAGTCCATCGGCCGGCCGCTGCCGGGGCGCACCAGCGTGGTCATCACCCGCGACGCGGGCTTTGCCGCGCCGGACGGCGTCATAGTCGTGCCGTCGCTGGAGGCGGCGCTGGCGGCGGGCGCGGCGGAGGCGGCACGGCTCGGCGTTGACGAGATGGCGGTGGTGGGCGGCGCGCAGATCTACGCGCAGGCCCTGCCGCTGGCGCAGCGGCTGCGGCTGACGCAGGTCCATGGCCAGCCCGAAGGCGACGTGCATTTCCCGCCCTTCGAGCCCGCCGACTGGCACGAGACTTATCGCGAGGGCCCGCTACAGGGCGAGAAGGACGAATTCGCCTTCAGCTTCGTCGATTACGACCGGGCCTGATAAGACCCGGCTCAGCGCCCGTCAGATCGGCCGGCCCTCGACGGTGAGGGACAGTTCCTCCTCCATCTCGCCGACCTCGTCGAGGTGAGGATAGGCGGCGAGCGCCTGACGGGCGGCCTCGAGCGCGTGTTTCTCGTCGCCGATCTCCTTGCAGATGATGGCGATGCCAGCCCAGGCGCCGTAATGGCGCGGCTCGCGCGCCACGACCTGCCGCAGATCGAGCAGCGCGTCGGAGAAGTCCTGCTTGAGATAGAACACGGTCGCCCGCTTGTTCCAGGCTTCCAGATGGTCGGGCGCCACGGCAAGCACGCCGTCGAGCAGCTGGATGGCGAGGTCATAATCCTTCGCCTCGGTGGCCTGGGCCGCCCGGTTCATCAAGAGATCCGCCGTGTCGCTGCCCGAGGGCGTGAGCGCGATGTCGATGCGGGCGGCGATCTGCTTGGCGGATTCCTCGTCCGGCGCCGCCTTCAGCGCCGCGAACAGGGCGTCGAGCCGCTTGGCGCGGTCGGGCTCAGCCGTGGCGCTCTCGACCGGGGAGGTGGTGCTGCGCCCTTCGCCCTCGGCCGGCGCTTCCTTGGCCTTGGGAATCTCGACCTGAACGGGCGGGCCCTTGCCCGGCAGATCCGTGCCGGCATTCGGTTTGCCCGGCCCATCCTTGCCCGGCGCAGCATGAGCGTCCGGGGCCGGTGCGGCGGGCGACTGGATGAGGAGAAGCGGCACGCGGCCGGTCGTCTCGGCCGCGGCGGGAAGGCCGATCAGCGAGGCGGCGAGGGCGACGGCAAGGGGCGAGACAACAGAAAGGGCGCGCATGGCTCCAGTGTAGGAGCGATGGCGCCCTCGTCAACGCGCGCGAGCGCACCCCGAGAAAACGTGAACGCGGCCACAAGGGCCGCGTTCAAACCGTAGAAGAGGCGCCGGAAACCGGCGCCGGCTCTCAGCCCTGGCGGGCCTTGAAGCGCTTCTGGGTCTTGTTGATGATGTAGACGCGGCCCTTGCGGCGCACCAGACGGTTGTCGCGGTGACGGCCGAGCAGCGACTTGAGCGAGTTGCGGATCTTCATGACACTTAACCTTCGGATCGATACGCCTGCGCATGAGACGGCGCCTATGGCCGCGCCCCGATCCGCCAGCTTCACCTAAATTCGAGGCCCGGCTGATAGCGGAGGGGAGGGGGCCTTGTCAATCGAGGGCCGGTCTACCGGCGGCGTTTTCCGCCCCGGCGCCCCGCTTATCCCATGCCCCGCCCGGCCTTGAAGGGCGCCATGCCGGCGCGGGCCAGCTCGTCCGCGCGCTCATTCATCGGGTCGCCCGCATGGCCCTTCACCCAGTGCCAGCGGATCTCGTGGCGGGCGATGGCGAGTTCGAGGCGCTCCCACAGGTCGACATTCTTCACCGGCTTCTTGTCCGCCGTGCGCCAGCCATTGCGCTTCCAGCCGGCCATCCATTTGGTGACGCCGTTGCGCAGATATTCGCTGTCGGTGTGCAAATCGACCGTGCAGGGGCGCTTCAACGCTTCCAACGACGAAATCGCCGCCATCAGCTCCATGCGGTTGTTGGTGGTCGGGGAATCGCCGCCGCAAAGCTCTTTCTCCGTCCCCGCATAGCGCAGGATCGCCCCCCAGCCGCCGGGGCCGGGATTGCCGGAGCACGCGCCGTCGGTCCAGATCGCAACGATGCCTTTCGGCGGTTCCTGGGGCGGCTTGGCGTCGTCGCCGAAGATGCGGGCGGTGCCGGGCGCCGTCTTCACGCCGCAGGCCCCATCACGCCGTAATCGCGCGGGCTCTCGACGGAGCGGTGGAAGCGCAGCTTGCGCAGATATTCCAGCGGGTCGTGCGGGCGCACCAGCGCGCCGGGCGGCACGTTGAGCCAGTCGACGAGGCGCGTCAGCAGGAAGCGCAGCGCCGCCCCGCGCGCCAGCACCGGCAGCGCGGCGATCTCGGCCTCGCTCAGCGCCCGCTCGGCCTGATAGGCGGCGATCATCGCCCGGCCCTTGGTCAGGTTGTAGGCGCCGTCGGGCTCGAAGCACCAGGCATTGAGGCAGATGGCAAGGTCGTAGGCGAGCAGGTCGTTGCAGGCGAAATAGAAGTCGATCAGCCCCGACAGCCGGCCATCGGTGAAGAACACATTGTCCGGGAACAGGTCGGCATGGATGACGCCCGCCGGCAGGCCGGTGGGCCAGGCGCCTTCCAGCAAGGCGAGTTCGTCGGCGATCAGCGCGCGCAGGCCCGCCGCCACGGTATCCGCGCGCTCGCCCGCCGCGTCATAGAGCGGGCGCCAGCCGGCGACCGAGAGCGCGTTGACGCGGGAAAAGGCAGTGAAATCCGCCCCCGCCTTGTGCAGGCCGGCGAGCGCGGTGCCGAGCGCGGCGCAATTGGCGGCGGTCGGCCGGCGCACCGAGGTGCCCATGAGAAAGGTGGCGATGAGCGCCGGGCGGCCGGCGAGCGTGCCGAGCGCGACGCCCGCGCGGTTGCGCACCGGCTGCGGGCAGTCGATGCCCCGGCTCGCCAGATGCTCCATCAGCCCGATGAAGAAGGGCAGGTCCGCCGGGTTCACCCGCTTCTCATAGAGGGTGAGGATGAAACTGCCGGCCTCGGTCTGGAGCAGATAGTTCGAGTTCTCCACCCCTTCCGCGATGCCCTTGAAGGCGCGCAGACGGCCGAGCTCATAGGTCGCGAGGAAGGCTTCGAGCTCTTCCGGGGTCACATCGGTATAGACGGCCATCGGTGCCTGTCGGGGTGTGGAAGAGCCTATTCGGCGGCGTCGGGGCGAAGCTGCCGGGGCAGCGGGAAGAACACGTCCTCATTCACCGTGTACACGGTCTCGACCGCGACCTGATAGCGCTCGGCGAAGGCGTCGATGATTTCCTCAACCAGAATCTCCGGCGCCGAGGCCCCGGCGGTGATGCCGAGCGAGGCGATGCCGGTGAAGCGGGTCCAGTCGATCTCGCTGGCGCGCTGCACGAGATCGGCGATGCGGCAGCCCTCGCGCTCGGCGGCCTCGCGCAGGCGCTGCGAGTTGGACGAGTTCGGCGCACCGACCACGATCATCGCGTCCACCTGCGGGGCGACGCGCTTGACCGCCTCCTGCCGGTTAGTGGTGGCGTAGCAGATGTCTTCCTTGTGCGGCGCCACCATCGCGGGGAAACGCTCGCGCAGGATCGCGACGATCTCCGCCGTATCGTCGATGGAGAGGGTGGTCTGGGTGGTGAAGGCGAGGTTTTCCGGGTCGCGCGGGGTGAAGATGCGCGCCTGCTCGGCGGTCTCGACCAGCGACACCGCGCCCTCGGGCAGCTGGCCCATGGTGCCGATCACTTCCGGGTGGCCGGCATGGCCGATCAGCACGACCTCGCGCCCTTTCTTGTGATGCACGGTCGCCTCGCGGTGAACCTTGGTCACCAGCGGGCAGGTGGCGTCGATGGCGAAGAAATTGCGCCGCGCCGCATCCTCCGGAACGGATTTGGCCACGCCATGGGCCGAGAAGATCACCGGCGCCGCCGTCCCGGTGGGCACCTCATGCAGCTCCTCGACGAAGACCGCGCCTTTCGCCTTCAGTCCCTCGACCACATATTTGTTATGGACGATCTCGTGCCGGACATAGACCGGCGGGCCATAGAGGGCGAGCGCGCGCTCCACCGCGTCGATGGCGCGCACCACGCCGGCGCAGAAGCCGCGCGGGGCGCAGAGCAGAACGCGCAGATGAGGTTTCTCGGCGGCGGGCATCGCGTCGTCCAGCGGGGCGCGTCCAAGGGGAGGCGCGGTGGAAATACGCCTTCCGTCATGGGTGCCGCCGCCCGCCCTGTCAAGCGCGCGGCCGGCCCGGCGCCGGCTTAAGAGGGCCGCTTCTTGAACGCGCCGACGATGGTGAGCGTCACCTCGTCCGACACCATGGGCACCGCCTCGCCCAGCCCGAAATCGCTGCGCTTCACGTTTGCCGTGGCGGTGAAGCCGACATTCTCCGCCTTGTGCTGGGGGTTATAGCCCGCGCCGATGAAGCGGGCCTCGAGCGTCACGGGCCGCGTGACGCCGTGCAGGGTCAGATCGCCCTCGATCGTGGCCTGCGTGCCACGCACCGTCACGCGCGTGGATGTGAACGTCGCGGTGGGGAATTTCGCCGCGTCGAAGAACTCGGCGGAGGCGAGGTGCTCGGCAAAGCGCGGCGAGGTGACGACCAATCCCTCCATCGGGATGGTGATGGCGAGCCTGGCCATGTCGGGCGCCTTGGGGTCGAGCAGCAGCGTGCCGCTCATCCGTCCGAACATGCCGCTGAGCGGGGTGAAGCCGAGATGATCGACCGACCAGATCACCTGCGTGTGGTTGGCGTCGACCTCATAGGTGCCGCCGCTGATGCGGGCGACATCCGGCTGGCCGGGCCGCTGCGCGGCATCCTGCGCCTGTGCCGGGCTCAGCGCGCCCAGCGTTGCCGCCGCCAGTGCCGCGAGAAACCAACGCCTCATCCTGTCCTCCCCTGCCATGCCGCGTTTCGCGTCGTTCCGGGCGGGAGATTAGGGCGGGGATACCGCAGCGGCAAGGTCGCGCGCACATCGTCAAAGGTGAAATCATTTTTATTATCAAATGCTTATGAAGAGTTTTGAGGCGCGTTGCCGTCGACCGCGCGCGGATGGTCTCACACGGTCCACGCAATCATTTGCAGGATGGCGCGCGCCGGCCTATATTCCCGCCATCCCGGTCATCGTCAGACGGTCCGAGGCTGCGCCCCCGAGGGGTGGGCGGAGCGCGTGAGAGAGTCTGCGCGACCGAATGAACCAATTGGATGGAGACGCGTCCCATGGCGAACGCCCCCCTCATGCCGAAGGCCACGGCCGTGTGGCTGGTGGAGAACACCGCGCTGACCTTCGATCAGATCGCGGACTTCTGTAAGCTGCATGTGCTGGAAGTGAAGGGCATCGCCGACGGCGAGGTCGCGCAGGGCATCAAGGGTCTCGACCCGGTGAACACCGGGCAGCTCGGCCGCGAGGAAATCGAGAAGGCCGAGAAGAACCCGAACTATCGGCTGAAGCTTCAGGAATCCAAGGTTCGCCTGCCGGAGCCCAAGCGTCGCCGCGGCCCGCGCTACACCCCGGTGTCGAAGCGCCAGGATCGCCCGAACGCGATCCTCTGGCTGCTGCGCAATCACGCCGAGCTCAAGGACGCGCAGATCATGCGCCTCGTGGGCACGACCAAGACCACGATCGAGGCGATCAAGGAGCGCACCCACTGGAATGCGCAGAACCTGACGCCGATGGACCCGGTCACGCTCGGCCTGTGCTCGCAGATCGACCTCGACATCGAGGTGCAGCGTTCCTCCAAGGATCGCCCCGCCGGCGCGCAGGTCGAGGACAGCACCACGCTGCTGCCGGCCGAGATCACCACCGGCGCCGGCGCTCACGACGAGCCCTACACCTCGTCGCGCAAGCCGCGCGAGGAGCCGATCGACCTCGAGACGGTGTTCGCCAAGCTCGGCGGTTCGCGCAAGAGCGCGGCCGAGGAGGAGTGAGGCGTCGCCTCCTTCGTGTCTCATGACGATCAGGGGCGCTCGGGCGCCCCTTTTCATTTGTCGCGACGGCATCATTGCCATCTCGGCCCCGTGAGGTTCCAATGAGTGTTTTCGATGATCCTGCTGCGGTGGCGCGCTATGCCGAAGGCCCGCGCCGTCTTGTGCCCGGCTTTCTCGATCTTCAGCGGATGGCGATGCTGCTGCTTGCCGAGCGCGCGCCGCCGGACGCCCACATTCTGGTGCTCGGGGCCGGCGGCGGGCTGGAGCTGAAGGCGTTCGCCGATGCCCAACCGGGCTGGCATTTCGATGGGGTCGATCCTTCGGCCGAGATGCTCCGTCTCGCCGAGGCGACGTTGGGTGTGCACGCCCGGCGCGTCCGCCTGCATGAAGGCTATATTGATACCGCGCCGGCCGGCCCGTTCGACGGGGCCGCCTGCCTGCTCACGCTTCATTTCATCCAGCCGGCCGAGCGGGCTGCGACGCTACGCGCGGTGCATGAGCGGCTGAAGCCGGGCGCCCCCTTCGTGACCGCCCATCACAGCATTCCCGGCGATGACGCGGAGCGGGCGCTCTGGTTCGCCCGCTACGCCGCCTTTGCAGCGTCCTCCGGCGTTCCGCGGGCGCAGGCGGAACGGGCGGGCGCCACCATCGGCGATCGCCTGCCGGTTCTCTCGCCTACCGAAGACGAGGCGCTGCTGCGCGACGCCGGTTTCCGCGATGTCGCCCTGTTCTATGCCGGCTTCACCTTCCGCGGCTGGGTCGCTCGCGCCTGAGCGCGCCGTCCCCTACGCCGCGCTCACCTTGGCGAGGCCGCGCGCGCTGAGCACGGCGGCGATCTCGTCCAGCGTCGCCGGATCGTCGATGGTCGCCGGCATGTTCCAGCTCTGCGCGTCGGCGATCTTCTTCATCGTGCCGCGCAGGATCTTGCCGGAGCGCGTCTTGGGCAGGCGGTTCACCGTGATCGCCAGCCGGAAGGCGGCGACCGGGCCGATCCGTTCGCGCACCAGCGCGACGATCTCCGTCTCGATCTGCGCCGGCGAGCGGGTGACGCCCGATTTCAGCACCAGGAAGCCGCAGGGCACCTCGCCCTTCAGCTCGTCATGAATGCCGATCACCGCGCATTCGGCGACATCCGGGTGCGCGGCGAGCACCTCTTCCATGCCGCCGGTGGAAAGGCGATGGCCGGCGACATTGATGATGTCGTCCGTGCGCCCCATGATGAAGAGCTGGCCGTCATCGTCGCAGAAGCCGGCATCCGCCGTCTTGTAGTAGCCGGGATAGTCGATGAGGTAGCTCTCGCGGAACCGCTCATCCTGCCGCCAGAGCGTGGGCAGGCAGCCGGGCGGCAGCGGCAGCTTGATGGCGATGGAGCCCATCCGGTTGGCGGCGACGGGATGGCCGCCCTCGTCGAGAATATCGACCTGATAGCCGGGCATCGGCACGCCGGTCGAGCCGACCTTCACCTCCAGCGGCTCGATGCCGACCGGGTTGCCGGCGATGGCCCAACCGGTCTCGGTCTGCCACCAGTGATCGACCACGGGCACGCCGAGCTTCGCCTTGGCCCATTCCACCGTGTCCGGGTCCGCCCGCTCACCAGCGAGGAACAGGGTGCGCAGCGAGGAGCGGTCATAGTCCTTCATCAGAAGACCCTCGGGGTCTTCCTTCTTGATCGCGCGCAGCGCGGTCGGCGCGGTGAACAGCGCGGCGACCTTGTACTCTTCAATTACCCGCCAGAACGCGCCGGCATCGGGCGTGCCGACCGGCTTCCCCTCATAGAGCACCGTCGTGCAGCCGGTGAGCAGCGGGGCGTAGACGATGTAGGAATGGCCGACCACCCAACCGATGTCGGAGGCCGACCAGAACACCTCGCCCGGCGCCACGCCATAGAGCCCGTCCATCGACCAGCGCAGCGCCACCATGTAGCCGCCGGTGTCGCGCACCACGCCCTTGGGCTTTCCGGTCGTGCCGGAGGTGTAGAGAATGTAGAGCGGATCGGTCGCCGCCACCGGCGCGCAGGCGGCGCTGACGCCGCTGGCGAGAGCCTCGGCGCGGCGCGTCGCCCAGTCCTGATCGCGGCCCGGCACAAGGCTCGCCTCGACCTGCGGGCGCTGGAAGATCAGGCAGGCCGCTGGCTTGTGGGTGGCGATGGTGAGGGCGAGGTCGAGCAGCGGCTTGTAATGGACGATGCGGCTCGGCTCGATGCCGCAGGAGGCGGAGAGCACGATCTTCGGCTGCGCATCGTCGATGCGGCTCGCCAGCTCCGCCGCCGCGAAGCCGCCGAACACGACGGAGTGCACCGCCCCGATGCGCGCGCAGGCCAGCATGGCGAACACGGCTTCCGGGATCATCGGCATGTAGATGACGACGCGGTCGCCGGCCTCCACGCCCATGGCGCGCAGCACGCCGGCCAGTGTCGCCACCTCGGTCTGCAAGTCGGCATAGGTGATGGCGCGCTTGGTGCCGCTCACCGGGCTGTCATAGAGGATCGCCGCCTGCGCCCCCCGCCCGGCCGCGACGTGCCGGTCGACCGCGTTGTGGCACACATTGGTGACGCCGCCGGCGAACCAGCGCCCATAGACCCCGGCTTCGGGATCGAACACGCGGCGCGGCGGCTCCATCCAGTCGATGGCCTCGGCGGCCTCACCCCAGAAGCCTCGCGGATCGGCGATGGAGCGGGCGTGGAGGGCGGCGTAGCCGCCCGAAGGAGGGCGCACGGGGTCGGTCGCAGGCGCAGGTGCAGCGGCGCTCATGGTGGCGTTCTCCCAGCAGGGGCGATTTTTCTTCTGTTGCCCTCAATTTCACGGGTAGCAGGCGGGGATTCAAGAACGCTCAAATGCGTACGACCTTGGTCGACCCTGCGTCATGTCCCCATGGGGAGGCTGAAACGCGAACCGCCGGCCCTTGTCAGGCCGGCGGCGGAGTTCTTTCGCGTTGTTCACGGGCGGGTGCCCGGTGGGCCTGGCTGCCGTCCATACGGGCCGCACTCGCTCGGGTCGCGAGCACTGGCCCCGGAGCATTCTCGCCGAAAGTTGCTCGACCTTCGCGGCGTTATCTGCTCGCGTCCGGCAGAAGGCGGTCCTTCATCTCGATCAGAATGAAGCCACCGGTACGGGCTTGGCCTTAATGCAGCGTCGCGCCCTTGAGCCGCGAGATTTCATCTTTCAGATGAAGCTTCCGCCGTTTCAGATCGGCCACCCGTACATCATTGGACGACGGGCGGGTCATCTCCTCACGCAGTTCCTTCTCCAGCGCCTGATGACGCCTTTCCAGTTCCGCGACATGCGCTTGCAAAGACATGGGCATCTCCCTGTCATTCGGAAACGAGCGTCATGAGTGTGTCACGTAAGCCGCGAGCTGTCGACGAAACGATGCGCTGCGCCGCAGCATGGCCAGTCCGCCGTTCGGGGATGTTGCAGGGGGCGGCCTTGGCGGCAATACTTGGTGCCAAGCTTCGACAAACCGGAGCGAGTCGGGTCGCGGGTCGAGCGTTTGACACAGATAACGGCGGATGAGGAAACCGAGCTGAGGGCTCTCCTCGAGCGCCTGAAGCAGGAGCATCGCGATCTCGATGCGGCTATTGCGACGCTGCAGCAGATGCCTGGCAGCGATCAGCTTCAATTGGCCCGGTTCAAGAAGCGCAAGCTGGTGCTGAAGGATCGCATCAGCTTCGTCGAGGACCAGATCTGCCCCGACATCATCGCGTAAGCGTGATGCTGCGCCGCACCCATCCCGGCACGCGGCCGGGATGGTATCAGCGGCGGCGCGATCAGAACTGCGTGAGCAGCACGTCGGCGTTGGTCGTGTCGGCCTTGCTCGGCACCGGCTCGACATTGAGGATGAGCACCTCGCCGTCATCCACCAGCATGGAGTAGCGCTTGGAGCGCAGGCCGAGGCCCGCGCCGGAGGCGTCGAGCTCGAGGCCGAGCGCCTTGGCGAACTCGCCATTGCCGTCCGACAGGAACACGATCTTGTCGCTGGCGCCGGAAGCCTTCTGCCAGGCCTCCATGACGAAGGGGTCGTTCACGGCGGTCACCGCGATGGTGCTGACGCCCTTGGCGAGGAAATCGTCCACGCGGGCGATGAAGCTCGGCAGGTGGTTCTTGTGGCAGGTGGGCGTGAAGGCGCCGGGCACCGCGAAGAGCACGACCTTCTTGTTCTTGAAGAACTCCTCGGTGGAGGTCGGCACCGGCCCGTCGGCGGTGGCGATGCGGAAGGTGGCGCTAGGCAGCTGATCGCCGACCTTGATCGTCATGGGTGTTTCCTTTCGTGCGCGAAGACGGATATGCGCGGGATCGTTCAGGCCAGCCGGCAGGCCGCGCCGTCGCGGGCACGGGCCGCCGGTCGGCCGGGCGATGGTAGAATAGCCATTTCCCGCGTCGCGGGAAGCCGTATCAGGGGGCGGAAAGCGGGGCCGTCACCTCGACCGCGCCGGCGCGGTCGGTCAGGGTGAAGCGCAGCGGCGTCGCCGCGATGTCGCTGCCCGAGGGCACGCCATCGACCGGCAGCGTGAACACCGCGCGCCCGTCCGGCCCGGCGCTGCGCTCGGGGAGCGGCAGGGCCCAATTGTCGTCCGGTCCCTCGACGAACAGATCGGCCGTGCCGGCATCGCCGACGCGGGCGAGGATTCGGATGCGGCGCTGCTCGCCACTGCCTTCCAGCGTCGCGCTCTCAATGGCCGGCGCGGCACCGGCCCCCAGGGCGGCTGTATGGGGTACGGCGGCAAGGGCGGCGGTGAGGGTCGGCGAGGGCGCTCCGGCGCCGCCAGCGGGCACGTCGAGCGTCACATTGGCGGTGGCGGGCTGGCAGATCTTCTCGCAGACCGCGAAATCAAGCGCGAGCCGCAGTTCCACCGGCTTGTCGGCCTCGCGCGGGGTGATCTTGAAGGGCAGGGTGACGTCGCTCTTGTAGCCGATGGAGAGGCTTCCCCCCTCGTCGAAGCGCACGGGCGCCGGCCAGAGCACCTCGACCGCGCCGACATTGCTCGATCCCGACCAGTCGAAGCGCGGCGGCACGCCGGCGTCGCCCGGATAGCGCCAATAGGTCTTCCAGCCGGGCGTCAGGCGGATCTGCACGCCGCCGATGAGCGCGCCTCCCTCGGAGGCCGCGACCAGCCGCACCGCCGTGCCGGAGGGCGCCGACCAGGTCGAGGCGAGCTCCGCGCGCGCGGGCGCCGCAAGGCCAGCGGTGGCGAGGGCTGCGAGGAGGAGGGCGCGACGGACAAGCATGATTGAGGCGATACCCTGCCGGCCGGCGCATGGAAAGCGGACGCGCCGCACTTTCGTGTGAGGGCCCTGGCGCGGCGGGTGGCCACGCCCGGCGGGGCTTGAAAATGCCCCGGCGAGGTTTACGCTTTCCCTCATGTGGATCGGACGGGAAGGCCGTGGAGGTTCCGGCGGCGGTTCGAGCGGAACCTTTCTCGAAGGGCAGATGCTGGTCGCCATGCCGGGCATGCGCGACGAGCGTTTCGCGCGCGCCGTGATCTATCTGTGCGCACACTCGCCCGAGGGGGCGATGGGCATCATCGTCAATCAGCCCGCCAGCAACATCAAATTCACCGATCTGCTCGTGCAGCTCGACGTCATCCCGCAGGATGAGCGCATCCATTTGCCGCGCAGCGCCGGCGGGGTGCGGGTGCTCAAGGGCGGGCCGGTGGAGACCGGGCGCGGCTTCGTGCTGCACAGCGCGGATTTCTTCATCCAGGATTCGACGCTGCCGATCGATGACGGCATCTGCCTTACCGCGACGCTCGATATTCTCAAGGCGATCGCAGCCGGCGGCGGGCCCGCCAACGCGGTGCTGGCGCTCGGCTATGCCGGCTGGGCGCCGGGCCAGCTGGAGAACGAGATCCAGCAGAATGGTTGGCTGCACTGCCCGGCCGACAGTTCGCTGGTGTTCGACGCCGATGCCGGCGCCAAATATGAGCTGGCGCTGCGCAAGATCGGCATTGATCCGGGCATGCTGTCCTCGGAAGCCGGCCACGCCTGACGGCGCGGGCTTTTTTCCAATTCGATCACAATGGGCATTCCGGCGCGGACGTCCATGCCCCGCGCCCGCCGCGTCAGCTCGAAGGCGGGGCCTTCACCGTCGCAGGAACGCTCGCTGGCCCCTCCTGGGGGGCGCCGGCGGGTGCAACTGGCGCACGTCCAGCGTCGCCCGGCGCGCCATTGCCCTGCGCCGCGCGCGGCACGGCGACGGTCGGCGGCGTGGCGGGCGCCGGCCGGGCCGGGGCGCCATTGGCGGCGGGGCGCGGCGTGCCGTTCGGCGGGGGCGCCGGACGCGCGGGACGGGGCGCGGCTGCGCCAGCAGGAGCCGCCCGCACCGGGGCCGTGGCCGGCTGGCCCGTCGTCGTGTCGCCATCCTTGGCGACGTCCTTGCCCTTGCCGCGCGCCAGCAGTCGGCCGCCGAGCGAGGCGGGGGCGGCCTCCGGCTGAAGGCGCTTGCGGGCCTCCTCGGCGGTCAGCGGCTCGCCGAACAGCTTGCCCTGGCCATAGCGGCAGCCGAGCTTGGCGAGGGCGGCGGCGGCCTGCTCGCTCTCGATGCCCTCGGCGACGATATCCATGCCGAGATCATGCGCCATGTTGATGATGGTGCGCAGGATCACCGGCCGCTGCGCCTTGTTGCCGTTGCGCCCCAGCGCCTTCATGAAGGTGCGGTCGACATTGATCGTGTCGAAGGGGAAGCGCTGGAGATAGGCCAGCGACGAGTAGCCGGTGCCGAAATCGTCGAGCGAGAGGCCCGCGCCGAGCTCGCGCATCCGCATCAGGATCTGCGCGGCATATTCCGGGTTCTCCATCACCAGCGACTCGGCCAGTTCCAGCTTCAGCGTGCCGGGGGCGACGACGTTGCGGGCGAGGATGGCCTTGATGTCCTGCAACAGGTCGTGCCGCAGCATCTGCCGGGAGGAGATGTTGACCGAGACGAAAATCGGCTCGCCGCGCATGCCCCGCTGCCAGCCGCCGAGCTGGCGGGCGGCGCTGTCGAGCAGGAACAGGTCGATGTCGACGATGAGGCCGGTATCCTCGGCGATGGAGAAGAAATCGTCCGGGCCGAGCGTGCCGAGGGTCGGGTGCAGCCAGCGCGCCACGGCCTCGAAGCCGGCGATGGAGCGCGTCGCGAGGTCGACCACTGGCTGATAGACGATGTTGATCTCGCCGCGCTCCAGCGCCTGACGCAGATCGGCTTCCATGGTCAGCCGGTCGAGCTTGTGCGTGCGCATGCTCGGGCGGAACACCTCGATGCGGTCGCCGCCGACGCGCTTGGCGAAATACATCGCCAGTTCCGCGTCCTTCAGCATCTCGTTCGGCGCGCGCTTCTGCCCGTCGGCCAGCAGCAGGCCGATGGAGGCGGTAATGAAGATCTCGCGGTCGCCGAAGGTGATGGGTGCGCGCAGCGTGCGACGCAGCGTGTCGGCGAAGGCGGTGATGCGCTCGGGGTCCTTCTCCGAGAGCAGGATCAGCGCGAAATGGTCGCTCCCGAGCCGCGCCAGCGTATCCTGCTGCTTGGTGAGGCGCATCAGCCGGCGCGCGACGGTGAGCAGGATCGAGTCGCCCGCCGGCATGCCGAGGCTGGCATTGACCTGCTTGAAGCGGTCGAGGTCGATCAGCATGATCGTCGGCTTCAGCGTGTCGTCGGCGCGCACGAAGCCGTTGGCGGAGGCGAGGCGGTCGAGGAACAGCTCGCGGTTGGGCAGGCCGGTCAGGTTGTCATGCACCGCGTCATGGAGCATCCGTTCCTCGGCGGTGCGGCTGTCGGTGACGTCGGAGAGCGTGCCGATGCAGCGCACCACCTCGCCATCCGTGCCCACCACCGGGCGGGCGCGCAGGTTGAACCACATGTAATGGCCGTCCTGCGCCCGCAGGCGGAAATCCTGGTCGATGCGCCCGCGCCGCTGGTCGAGCAGGCCGTCCAGCGTGGCGCGGAAGCGGTCGCGGTCGGCGGGGTGGATGATGTCGAGCCAGCCGGCGGCCTCGGTCTCCAGCGCGCCGTGCTTGAGGCCGAGCATGTGCTCGGCTTCCGGGCTGACATGGATGCGGTCGGTGTCGACGTCCCAGTCCCAGACGATATCGCCGGAGCCCGCAACAGCCAGCGCCCGGCGCTCCAGCTCCTGCGCGCTGCCGGCAACCGAGCCGATGCCGGCGAAGGCGTGCTGCATGACCGTGAAGCCGATCAGCATGACGATGAGAACAAGCCCGCCGAGCAGCGCCGGGGCCACGAGGTCGTTGCCGATATGGCCGGACACTGCCATGCCGGCGGTGAGCACCCACACGACCAGCAGGAACAGGGTGGGGATGATCAGCACCGCGCGGTCATAGCGGTGCAACGCCAGCCACAGCACCACCGCAAAGCCCATCAGGGACACGACGAGCAGCGATGGCCGGGCGATGCCGGCGGCAGCGGAGGGGTCGAGCAGGGCAAGGCCGACAAGGGCGGCCAGGAAGACGAGCCAGCCGGCGGTGATGTGGGCGTAGCGCACATGCCAGCGGTTGAGGTTGAGATAGGCGAAGAGGAAGACGACCAGCGTCGCCGCCAGCATCGCCTCGCCCGCCGCGCGCCAGAATTGCTGCGCCAGCGGCGAGATGCCGAACACTTTCGACCAGAAGCCGAAATCGAGGCCGATATAGCCCAGCACCGCCCAAGCGAGGGCCGCGGCGGCCGGGAACATCGCGCTGCCTTTCACCACGAACAGGATGGTGAGGAACAGCGCCAGCAGGCCGGCAATGCCGATGACGATGCCGTTATAGAGGGTGAAGGAGTTGACCTTGTCCTTATAGGCCTCCGGCTCCCACAGATAGAGCTGCGGCAGGCCGGAATCGGCAAGCTCGGCCACCAGCGTGACCGTCGTGCCGGGGTCGAGCGTGATGAGGTAGACGTCCGCGTCCGGCGCGCTCTGCCGCTCGGGCCGGAAGCCCTGGCTCGCGGTGACGTTGAGGATGCGGCGATTGCCGAGATCCGGCCAGAATACGCCCGAGCCGACCATCCGGTAATGCGGCGCCACGATCAGCCGGTCGACCTGCTCGTCGGTGTTGTTGGCGAGGGCGAACACCGCCCATTTGCTGCCGTCCGGCCCCGGTGCGACCGAGCGCACCTCGATGCGGCGGACGATGCCGTCCGAACCGGGGACGGTCGAGACCTGGATGCGGTCAGTGTCGCTGGTATGGCGCTCCACAGCGGGGGCGAGGTCGACCACCAGCGCGTCGAGACGTATCGCCACCGCCTCGAGCGCCATCGCGCCCGAGCTCGGGAGCGCGCTCGCCAGAACGAGCGCGACAAGGGCGAATGCCAGCGGCCCGAGCGCCCGCGCAAGGGCGGGCAGGGGCCGCGGGAACCGACGGTGGAAGGCCAAACGGGTACCTCTGCTTATGGCGTCAGCCGTGTCGAAGACCGCGACGAAGTCCGTATGGGAGTCCGCCCGCCACCGGCTCCCTCGCGGCGACGCGCCACGATGAGTAGCGGCGCCGGGCGGCGGGGGCAAGGCGTGCGGGCACGCGCACTCCGGTCAATCGGAGGGAGCCGCGCGCGGGCTCGTCCGGGCGGGAGGACCGGGCGGGGGACCATCCGCCGAAATCGTGAAGCATTTGCGGCAAAGTCGCGGAAGCGTCGATGGCCGCACGGGAAAGCCGGGCGGGGCTCACGGCGCGGGAGATCCCGGCACCGGGCGTGCCGGTGTGAGACCGGCGGGCACCGATGAACCCGCCATGCCCGTGGGCTGGGTGCCGGTCGCCTGCCAGGCCTTCAGCCGCGCATCGACCTCGGCCCGCTCCTGCGGCGTCAGGCTCTCCACCAGCTTGTCGAGCATGGGGTCGTCGAGCTTCTGCGCCTTGGCGGTGAGGTGCCAGGCCGCCGCCGCGATCTTGTCCTGCGGCACGCCGCGTCCGGCCGAGAGGATGCGCGCATAGCGGTTCTGCGCGATCGGGTTGCCGGCGAGCGCGGCCTTGCGGAACAGCTCGGCCGCGTGAGCCTCGTCCTTCTGCACCCCGGTGCCGTTGAACAGCATGATGGCAAGTTCAGTGGTGGCGACGGTGCTGCCGAGGTCATCGCCGCGGGCCAGCAGGCGCGCGGTCTCCCGCGGATCCTTCGGCACGCCATTGCCGTCGCGATAGAGGGTGGCGAGGGCGTAGACGGCGTCCGGCTGGTCGGCCTCGGCGGCGCGCTTGAACCATTCGGCCGCTTCCGCCGGTTCGCGCGGGGCGACCGCGCCCTGGAGATAGATCAGCCCGAGATTATAGGCCGCCGCCGCATTGCCCTTGGCCGCCGCCTGACGCAGCAGGGCGACGCCGTCATCCTTCTGGTCTGGCGCGCCGGAGATGAGCTTCATCGAGCCGAGAGTGAACAGTGCGTCGGCATTGCCCTTTGCGGCGGCCGCCTCGAACCATTTCTGCGCCGCTTCCTTGTCCTGCGGCACGCCATAGCCCTGCGAGAGAATTTCGCCGGCCAGCACCATGGCCGCCGTGTCGCCCTGCTTGGTGGCGCGCTGCACCGCGAGGTCGAGCGCGGTGCGGTAGCGCCCGCGCTGGAAGGCGGCATAGGCCGGATCGGGCTTGGGCGGGGTCTTCGTCTGGGCCGGCTTCGGCTTGGTGAGCTTGATCGCGGGCGCGGCCTTGGCAGGCGTCTTGCTGCCCGGCGGCACCGCGTCCACGCCCGGCGGGGCATCGCTCGGCGCGGGAGTGATCACCGGCAGGCTGATCGGGCCGTCCGGGGCCGGCGACCCGTCCTGCGCCCACGCGGCAAGCGGCGTCGCCAGCACGGTCACCAGCGCGACGCCGTGCAGCGCAGGCCTCAGCAGGGGGGCGGGCCAGCGCATCAGGCGGACGCTCCGGCCAGCGCCTCGGCAAGCGCGGCGCGCTCCGCCAGCAGCGTGTGCTCGATGGCGATAAAGTCGGCGCCGGCGATGGCGAGCGCCAGCACCTCGTCCAGCGCGCCGGCATAGGCGACGCAGGGCGGTTCGAAGAGCTGTACCCACCAGTCGGTACGCTCGAGCGTCGTCTCGAAGGGCGGACGGCGTCCCTGCGCGTCCGGTTCGCCGAACATCACGTAATCCGCGCCGGCTTCGGCCGCCGTCATGGCGTCGTGCTTGGTGCGCAGGCCACCGGCGCCGGCGATGCCGTTCGGGCGCAGCGCCGCGAGCGCGCCCTTGAGCGCAACCGGGCCGTCGAGATGGGCGCCATCGGCCTCCAGCGCGAGGGCGAGCGCCGTGTTCGCCTCGATCAGGCAGGCCGCGCCGATGGCGTGGCTGGCGGCGACCAGCGGGCGCAGCCGATTGGACGGCTTGTCATCCGCGCCGGCCTCGGGGCGCAGAAGCACGGCGGCGATGTCCAGCGTCTCGCCGGCGGAGCGCAGGGCCGTGGCGGCTTCTTCCCCTCCGGCGGCGCCGCCGGGCGCGGCGACGAGCACATAGAGGCGGGGAAGGGTACGGGCAGGTTCTTGGACAGGTCGGGCCATGAGATCAGCCATGTTGCAGGATGGCGGCGAAAGCGCGGCAGCCGTCGCCTGTCTAGAGCCCTTCGCGCCGCAACGGAATCGCGGCGGCGACGAAAAGCGCCTCGAAAGCGCTCCCCATGCGAAAAAACGCCGATGCGCGCGCCGCTGGCTTAACCCATTCTTCGCCGTGCGGGCAGCTCGCGCGTCTGTGCACGCCGGGCTGCTTCACCCGGTCACGTCCGCGGTGGTACAGATTTCCGGTGCGCTCCGCCGGATCGCTTCGGCCGTACCCAGCAAAAATGGGGGAAACATGCCCATCCGTCACGCCCGCATCGCCCTTCTGCTCGCCGCAAGCACGCTCGGCGTCGTGCCGGCTCTTGCCCAGCAGCCGGCGGGCCAGCCCACCGCGCCGCCGGCCGCCACCGCACAGGATTCCGCTGTGCCCGCGACGCTGGCCTGGCCGCGCAGCTTCGATCTCGGCGACCAGATGATCCAGCTCTACCAGCCTTTGGTCGAGCAGTTCGACGGCAACACGCTGACGGGCCGCGCCGCCGTCGCCATCGGGCCGAAGACCGGCACGCCGACCTATGGCATCGCTCATTTCACCGCGCATGTGACGATCGACAAGCCGGCGCGCCTTGCCCAGCTCAACAACATCGCCGTCACCAAGGTGGATGTGCCGACCGACCCGTCGCAGGACGTGACGCTGATGAGCGCGCTGCAGTCGCACCTACCGCCCGAAGGCATGACCGTCGCGCTCGACCACCTTCTCACCAGCTACGCCGCGTCCAAGGAAATCACCAAGGACATGACGCAGCCGGTCGAGAACACGCCGCCGCGCGTGCTCTTCGCCGACAAGCCGACCATTCTCGTGCTGGTGGCCGGCGATCCGGTGCTGCGCCCCGTTGATGGCGCGGCCGGCTTCCAGCGGGTGATCAACACCCATCCGCTGATCCTCGTCGACGCCAGCGGCGGCTATCACCTGCAGGCGGCCGGCGCCTGGTACGCGGCCAGGGCCATTACCGGGCCGTGGGCGCTCGACACCCGGCCCGACGCGTCGGTGCAGGCGGCGGGCAGCATGGCGAATTATGCCGAGGCGGCACAGTCGCTGCTGCCGGCGAGTGGCCAGCCGCCGAAGGTGCCGCCGGCCATCGTCGTCTCCACCCAGCCGGCCGAGCTCGTCATCACCGACGGTGCGCCGCAGATGGTGCCGGTGAACGGCACGGCGCTGCTGCGCGTCGGCAATGCCGACCACGCCATCATTCTCGATCCGACGAGCAACCAGTACTACATCCTGATCTCCGGCCGCTGGTTCCGCGCCGCCGGCCTGAACGGCCCGTGGAGCTTCGTGCCCGGCGCCAGCCTGCCGGCGGACTTCAAGAAGATCGCCCCGACCGACCCGGCGGCGAACGCGCTGGTCGCCGTGCCCGGCACGCCGCAGGCGAAGGAAGCGGCCATCGCCTCCACCATTCCGCAGACCGCGACCATCGCGCGCAACACCCAGCTCACCGTGCAGTATGACGGCGGGGCCCCGCGCTTCGTGCCGATCAAGGGCACGCGCCTGTCCTATGCGGAGAACACCCGCACCCCGGTCATCATGGTCGACCCGACGCGCTATTACGCGCTGTTCAAGGCGGCCTGGTTCGTCGCTGGTGCGCCGGAGGGCCCGTGGTTCGTGACCGCGACGGTGCCGGCGGCGATCTACACCATCCCGCCCTCCTCGCCGCTGCATTATGTGACCTATGTGAAGGTCTATGCCGCGACCCCCGATGTGGTGACGGTCGGCTATACGCCGGGCTATCTCGGCGTGGTGCTCTCGCCCGACAACACGGTGGTCTATGGCACCGGCTATGACTGCATCGGCTATGTCGGCAGCTTCTGGTATGGCTGCCCGACGACTTATGGCTACAACGCCGCCTTCGCCTGGACGAGCGGCTTCGCCTTCGGCTTCGCGGCGGGCTATCCGTGGGGCGCGTGGGGGCCGGCCTGGGGGCCCTATTGGGGCCCTGGTCCGTGGGGTGGGCCCTGGGCGGGCGTGAACATCAACCAGACCAACATCTATGGCCAGTGGGGCGCCAACGCCACCATCACCCATGCCTATGGTTATAACCCGTGGACCGGCACGCAGGGCGTCGCCAACGCGGTCAATGGCGTGACGGCCAATGGCACCGCCTTCCAGGGCCGCTCGGGCGCCGCCTTCAACCCGTGGACGGGCAACTATGCGGCCGGCCGTGAGGGCTCGTTCTTCAACCCCAATACGGGCGCGGAGGGCGCGGCGCGGGCCGGCGTGGTTGGCAATGTCGACAGCGGCAATTTCGCCGCTGGCCGGCAGTCCGCCGCCTACAACCCGACCACCGGCTTCGGCCACGCCTCGGAGAGCGGGGTGTCGGTGAATAACGGGCAGGTCAGCGCCGACAGCCGCGGCATCGCCGGCAACACCAAGACCGGCAATGCGGTGGCCTGGAACAATGGCAACATCTACACCGACCACGATGGCAGCATCCATCAATATGACCCGTCGAGCGGCTGGCAGAACCACACGGCGGGTGGCTGGCAGTCGGACAGCGACGCGTCGCAGATCGACCGGCTGAACCAGCAGCGCAGCTTCCAGCAGTTCGGCAATGACCGCGTCGACAGCATCGCCCGCGCTGGTGGCTTCCAGAATGCCGGTGCCGATTATGGCCGCTCCTTTGGCGGCGGCGATTACGGCGGCTTCCGTGGCGGCGGGGACTTTGGCGGTGGATTCCGGGGTGGCATGGGCGGCGGGTTCGGCGGCTTCCGCCGCTGAGCCCCGGCGGGGCCGGTGCCGCCGGCCCCTCATCGCAACTCCCACAAACAAAAACGCCGCCCGAAAGGGCGGCGTTCTCGTTTCAGATCGCTGGGATGATGACGGCTCAGGCCGCCTTCTTCTGCTCGATCTCGGGCGTCCACTGACCGAGCGCGGCGAGATAGTTCATCTTCGCGCGGTGGGTAAAGGCGGCCTGGCCGGCGGCGATGTTTTCGGGCTTGCCCGACCACGCCTTCTGCGGCGCGGCCTGCAGGGCGCGGCCATAGGAGAAGGTGAGGTTCCACGGCAGCCCGCCGCCGCGGATCATCGCGTCGAGATGGGCGGTGGCCTCCTCATCCGACTGGCCACCCGACAGGAAGGCGACGCTCGGAATGGCGGTCGGCACGCAGTTCTTGAGGCAGCGCACGGTCTTTTCCGCCACTTCCTCGACCGAGGCCTGCTTGCCCGACTTCTTGCCGGCGATGACCATGTTCGGCTTCAGCACGGTGCCTTCGAGCTTCACGCGGCCGTAGAAGAGCTGCTGGAAGACTTCCTTCAGCACCCACTCGGTGACCTCGTAGCAGCGGTCGATGTCGTGGTCGCCGTCCATGAGGACTTCCGGCTCGACGATCGGCACGATGCCGGCGGCCTGGGCCAGCGCCGCATAGCGGGCGAGGGCCTGGGCGTTGGCGAGGATCGAGGTGTAGCTCGGGATGTGCGGCCCGATATCAATCACCGCGCGCCACTTCGCGAAGCGGGCGCCGAGGTCGTAATATTCCTTGAAGCGCTCGCCGAGGCCGTCGAGGCCCTCGGTGATGGTCTCGCCGGGGCAACCGGGCTGGGGCCGCGCGCCGGCATCGACCTTGATGCCGGGAATGGAGCCTGCCTTCGCGATCAGCTCGGTCAGCGGCGTGCCGTCCTTCGCCTTCTGCCGGATCGTCTCGTCGAACAGGATGACGCCGGAAATATACTTCGTCATCGCCTCGTCGGAGCGGAACAGCATCTCGCGATAGTCGCGACGGTTCTCGAAGGTCGATTCGACCCCGATCGCGTCGAAACGCTTCTTGATGGTGCTCGAGCTTTCGTCGGCGGCGAGGATCCCCTTGCCACCTGCTGCCAGTTTATACGCGACCTCTTCGAGGCTAGCCGTCATCTCTCTCTCCCGCGCGAAACAGATGAACCCGGCCCTCATCGGGAAAATCCGGGTCGATCCGAGTTATAGCACCCGGCCCGTTCCTGTCTCGGTATCCCGAGCTTCTCGACGGGCCGGATGAAGGCTTTAGCGCCGTAGCGCCTCGACACCCGGCAGCGCCTTACCCTCGAGCCATTCGAGGAAGGCGCCACCGGCGGTGGATACATAGGTGAAACGCTGCGCCACCCCGGCATGGTTCAGGGCGGCCACGGTGTCGCCGCCGCCGGCGACCGACAGCAGCTTGCCCGCGTCCGTCAGATCGGCCGCCGCCTGCGCCACCGCGACCGTTGCGGTGTCGAAGGGCGGCAGCTCGAAGGCGCCGAAGGGGCCGTTCCACACGACAGTCTTGGCCGCCTTGAGCTTGGCGACGACGTTCGCGGCGGAGGCCGGGCCGGCGTCGAGCATCATCTCGTCGGCCTTGATGTCGTCGACCGAGGCGACGCGATGGGCCGCGTGCGCCTTGAACTCGGTGGCGGCCAGAGCGTCTACCGGCAGGATCACCTCGCAGCCGGCCGCCTTGGCCTTGTCGAGGATCTCCAGCGCCGTTGGGGCGAGGTCATGCTCGCAGAGCGACTTGCCGACATCCTTGCCCTGGGCGGCGAGGAAGGTGTTGGCCATGCCACCACCGATGACGAGCATGTCGACCTTGGCGACGAGGTTGCCGAGCAGTTCGAGCTTGGAGGACACCTTGGCGCCGCCGACCACCGCCATGACCGGGCGCTCGGGGGCTTCCAGCGCCTTGGCCAGCGCCTCGATCTCCACCTGCATGCAGCGTCCGGCAAAGGCCGGCAGTCTGTGGGCGAGGCCCTCGGTGGAGGCGTGGGCGCGGTGGGCAGTGGCGAAGGCGTCGTTGACATAGAGATCGCCCAGCGCGGCGAGCGCGGCGACGAACTCCGGGTCGTTCTTCTCTTCCCGCTTGTCGAAGCGGGTGTTCTCCAGCAGCAGCACATCGCCCGGCTGAAGCTTGCCAACGGCCTCTTCGGCGACCGGGCCGATGGTGGCCGGGGCGAAGGCGACGGGCTTGCCGAGGCGGGAGACGACCTCGCCGGCGATGGGCGCCAGCGTCAGCGCCGGGTCCTCGCCCTTGGGACGGCCGAAATGGGCCAGCAGGATGACCTTGCCGCCCTTGTCCGCGATCTCGCGGATGGTCGACAGCACGGCCTGGATGCGGGTGTCGTCGGTGACCCGGCCGGCATCGACCGGCACGTTGAGGTCCACGCGAACGAGCACGCGCTTGCCCGCGACGTCGGCGTCGTCGAGCGTACGGAAGGCGGAAGCCTTGCTCATTGGGGTTCTCCCTCGGTTGGGTTGATCTGGAAACGAAGCGGCCGGGCCTCCTGGGGAGGGCCCGGCCGGGCGGCTCAGATCAGCTTGCCGAGGGCAACCGCCGTGTCCGACATGCGGTTGGAGAAGCCCCACTCATTGTCGTACCAGGACAGCACCCGGACGAAATTGCCTTCCAGGACCTTGGTCTGGTCGAGGTGGAAGATCGAGGAGTGGGGGTCGTGGTTGAAGTCCGAGGAGACGTTGGGCTGGTCGGTGAAGCCCAGCACGCCCTTCAGCGGCCCGGAGGTCGCGGCGGCCTTGATCGCCTCGTTGATCTCTTCCTTGGTCACCTTCTTCTTGGCGACGAACTTGAAGTCGACGACGGAGACGTTCGGGGTCGGCACGCGGATCGAGGTGCCGTCCAGCTTGCCGGCGAGCTCGGGGAGCACGAGGCCCACCGCCTTGGCGGCACCGGTCGTGGTCGGGATCATCGACAGCGCCGCGGCGCGGGCGCGGTAGAGATCCTTGTGCATGGTGTCCAGCGTCGGCTGGTCGCCCGTGTAGGAATGGATCGTCGTCATGAAGCCGTGGTCGATGCCGACGGCGTCGTTCAGCACCTTGGCCACCGGCGCGAGGCAGTTGGTGGTGCAGGAAGCGTTGGAAATGACCAGGTGATCCTTGGTCAGCTTGTCGTGGTTCACGCCGAACACGACGGTCAGGTCGGCGCCGTCGGACGGGGCGGAGACCACGACCCGCTTGGCGCCGGCCTCGAGATGGGCGGCGGCCTTGTCGCGGGCGGTGAAGATGCCGGTGCACTCAAGCGCGATGTCCACGCCGAGCGCGGTGTGCGGCAACTCCGCCGGGTTGCGGACGGCGGTGACCTTGATCGGGCCGCGGCCCACATTGATGGTGTCGCCGTCGACGGTCACGGTGCCGGGAAACTTCCCGTGGACGCTGTCGAAGCGGAAGAGGTGGGCATTGGTCTCGACTGGGCCGAGATCGTTGATGGCGACCACCTCGATGTCCGTGCGGCCGGATTCAATGATGGCGCGAAGAACGTTCCGGCCAATGCGTCCGAAACCGTTGATGGCAACCTTGAGCGTCATGCGTCTATCCCCAGGTGAGCTTCTTCATGTCGAACCAACCGCGCGCAAGGGTCTTAGCGCGGTCGCCGTTACGACACCAGCCGCGCATTTCGCCGCTGCCACCTGAACGCGGGGCTGGCGCAGTTTTCATGCGCCAGCCGCATAGCTTGCCTCGCGGCAGGCGGATCAGCCCTTCAGACGGCTCAGCGCGGTGGCGACGACGCCTTCCACGGTGATGCCGAAATGGGCGTAGACCTCCGGCGCCGGGCCCGAGGCGCCGAAGCCGTGCATGCCGACGAAGGCCGCGTCGGAGCCGACGATGGCGTCCCAGCCCTGACGGATGGCCGCTTCGATGGCGATCTTCACCGGCGCCTTGCCGATCACCTGCCGGCGGCTCTCCTCCGGCTGGTTAAGGAACAGCTCGAAGGAGGGAACCGAGACCACGCGGGTCGGGATGCCCTGGGCTTCCAGCTGCTCGCGCGCCGCGACCGCCATCGAGACTTCCGAGCCCGAGGCGAAGAGCGAGACCTTGGCGTCGTCCGACGCCGCGACCAGCTCGTAGGCGCCGCGCGCGGTGAGGCAGCGCTCATTGCCGGCATCGGTGCGCAGCAGCGGCAGGTTCTGGCGGGTCAGCGCCAGCACCGTCGGGCCGGTCTTGTGCTCCAGCGCCAGCTTCCACGCCTCGGCCGTCTCCACCGTGTCGCAGGGACGGAAGACGAGGAGGTTCGGGATGGCGCGCAGCGCGGCGATCTGCTCGACCGGCTGGTGGGTCGGGCCGTCCTCGCCCACGCCGATCGAATCATGCGTGAAGACATAGACGACGCGCACGCCCATCAGCGCGGCCATACGGATCGAGGGGCGGCAATAGTCGGAGAACACCAGGAAGGTGCCGCCATAGGGGATGAAGCCGCCATGCAGGGCGATGCCGTTCATCGCCGCCGCCATGCCGTGCTCGCGGATGCCCCAGTTCACATAACGGCCGTCATATTTCGGCGGCTCGACATAGACCGAGGTGGCCTTGGTCTTGGTGTTGTTGGAATGGGTGAGGTCGGCCGAGCCACCCACCATTTCCGGCAGCGCCGCGGTGAGCGCCTCGAGCGTGATCTCGGACGACTTGCGGGTCGCGACCGCGCTGCCGTCGGCCCGCGCCTTGGCGATCACGCCGGCGACCGCCTCGCCGAGCTTGGAGGGCAGCTCGCCACGGATGCGGCGCTCGAACTCGCCCCGCTTTTCCAGGTCGGCCGCGCCCAGGCGCTCGTTCCACGCCTTGTGCGCCTGACGCGAGCGCAGGCCGGCAAGGCGCCAGGCGTCGAGCACGTCGCTCGGGATGACGAAGGGGTCGTAGTTCCAGCCGAGCGCCTCGCGGGTGGCGGCGATTTCGGCGGCGCCGAGCGGGGCGCCGTGCACGCCGTTGGTGCCCTGCTTGTTCGGGGCGCCGAAGCCGATCGTGGTGCGGCAGGCGATCAGCGAGGGCTTGTCGCTGGCCTTGGCGCGCTCGATGGCGGCGAAGATGGCGTCCGGATCGTGGCCGTCGACGCGGGTGGCTTCCCAGCCCGAGGCCTCGAAGCGGGCCAGCTGGTCGGTCGCGACCGAGAGCGAGGTCGGGCCGTCAATGGTGATGTGGTTATCGTCCCACAGCACGATCAGCTTGTTCAGCTTCTGCCGGCCGGCGATCTCGATGGCTTCTTCCGAGATGCCTTCCATCAGGCAGCCGTCGCCGGCGATCACATAGGTATAGTGGTCGACGAGATCGGAGCCGAACTGAGCCGCGAGCATGCGCTCGGCGAGCGCGAAGCCGACCGAGGTGGCGATGCCCTGGCCGAGCGGGCCGGTGGTCGTCTCGATGCCGACCGTGTGGCCATATTCCGGGTGACCGGGCGTGCGCGAGCCGAGCTGACGGAAGTTCTTGATGTCGTCGATCGTCATCCCTTCGTAGCCGGTGAGATACAGCAGCGAATAGATGAGCATCGAGCCGTGGCCGGCCGAGAGGATGAAGCGGTCGCGGTCCGGCCAGTGCGGGTCGGTCGGATCGAACTTCAGCACCTTGCCGAACAGGACGGTGGCGACGTCGGCCATGCCCATGGGCATGCCGGGATGGCCGGAATTGGCGGCTTGGACGGCATCCATCGAAAGGGCCCGGATGGCGTTGGCCATGCGGTCGTGCTTTTCGCGGTTCGACATGTGGACCTATGTCTCCGAGGGGAACGCGTTGTCTCTAACGGGCGAGGCGTTTCGACGGGCCTCACGGGCGGCCACGAGGGACCGGCGGAGCCTGCCGCAATGCGGGATCGGGCGCGCGAGTGATAGCACCGCCCCGTCCCGTGTCAAAGGCCGCGCGGGAGCCTGTGCGCCCGCTGGCGGTTGACGCCCTCCCGCCCCACAGGCTCAATGGTGCCGGAATCACATGCGAATTCGGGCTGGAGCCCTTCGGCTTCACACCTGCGCGCGGAGCCCCGATGTCGATGAACCCGCCGGCCGCCCCTTCCGGGCCTCTCGAGGCCGCCCTGCGCCGCTTCGACGGCGCCGTCGATGCTCTGGAGGCGGCGATCCAGCGTCGGCTCGAGGTCGAGCGCCAGGAAGCCGCGCTGGCCCAGCAGCTCCACATTCTCGGCGCCGACCGCTCACGCCTCGCCGACGCGCTCGATGGCGCGCAGGCCCGTGCCGTGCAGCTCGAAGGCGCCAATGACGAGGTGTCGCGCCGGCTCGGCAGCGCGATGGAAACCATTCGCGCGGTGCTGGCCGCGCAGCAGCGCTGAAAGGTCTCCCATGGCCCACGTCACCGTCACCATCGGCGGGCGCGCCTACCGCATGGCCTGCGACGACGGCCAGGAAGACCATCTCACGCGCCTCGGCGTCGAGGTCGACCAGCGCATCGACCAGTTGCGCGAAGCCTTTGGCGAGATCGGCGACCAACGGCTGAGCGTCATGGCGGCGATCACGCTGGCGGACGAACTGAGCGAGGCGCGCCGGCGCCTGCGCGAGGTGGAGAAGGACGCGGCGGCCGAGCGTGTGGCGCGCGAGGCGGCTTCCCGTCGGCTCGGCGAGGCCGAAGCGCAGCTCGCCGGCACCATCCTTACCGCCGCCGAACGGCTGGAACAGCTCGCCCGCGAACTGGGGCCGAGCCCGTCCGGCGGCGTGGGCATGGGCTGAGCCGGAGCGGCTGCCTGCATACGGCGCGACCCTGGCACGCCCTGCGCGCGACTTGACGGCACGCGCGGGCGCGGGCAGAGGTGCGGGTTCATCCCGCCGCCCAGCCCGAAAGAGCCCGCCATGATCCGTTCGCCCCTCATGACCGTCATGATCCAGGCTGTCCGCAAGGCGGGACGCTCGCTGGTGCGTGACTTCGGCGAAGTGGAGAACCTTCAGGTTTCGCTCAAGGGCCCGGCGGATTTCGTCTCCAACGCCGACCGCAAGGCCGAGCGCATCCTGCAGGAGGAGCTCTCCAAGGCCCGGCCGAATTTCGGCTTCATCCTCGAGGAGAGCGGCGACATTGACGGCTCCGACGAGAGCCACCGCTGGATCATCGACCCGCTCGACGGCACCACCAATTTCCTGCACGGCATCCCGCTCTTCGCCATCTCGGTCGGGCTGGCCCGCGACGGCGTTCCGGTGGCGGGCGTCATCTACAATCCCGTCACCGACGAGATGTTCATCGCCGAGAAGGGCGCCGGCGCCTTCATGAATGAGCGCCGCATCCGTGTCGCGGCGCGCCGCAGCCTGGCGGAATCGGTCATCTCCTGCGGCCTGCCGCATATGGGCCGGGGCGACTTCGCCCAGTTCGGCCGTGAGTATGCCGCGATTGCGCCGCGCGTCTCCGGCCTGCGCCGCACCGGGGCGGCGGCGCTCGATCTTGCCTGGGTCGCCGCTGGCCGTTTCGATGGCTTCTGGGAGCGGGGCCTCAGCCCGTGGGACATGGCGGCGGGCATCGTCATCGTGCGCGAGGCGGGCGGCTATGTGAGCGACCTCGACGATGCCGACAAGATGCTCGCCAAGGGCGACATCATCGTTGGCAACGAGACCATCCGGCGCGATTTGCTGGCCCTCCTGCGCAAGGCCTGACACCCGCCGGAAACCCGTAACTTTACGGGAAAGCTGCGCATTCCATTTCCGGCGGTCTGTGGCATAGTCCGGGCCGTCGGGGTGGCACGCGGGCGCGCTCCACCCCCCTTCAGGAGACGGCCCCCGGCATGGACGCGACGGACCCCTTTCACAAGATCTCTTCGCCCCGCATCTTTCTGGTGCGGATGTTCGTCTTCGTCCTCCTGTGCCTTGCGCTCGCCTCCATCCTGCATGAGCAGATCTGGCAGGCCTTCCTCAACAATCCCGGCCTCAACGGCGTGATCTTCGGCGTGCTGTTCATCGGCACGGTCTTTGCCTTCCGCCAGGTCGTCCGGCTGCTGCCGGAAGTGGAGTGGGTAAACGGCTTCCGCCTGGTCGATCCCGGCCTTGAAGTGCGCCGCTCGCCGCGGCTGCTCGCGCCCATGGCGTCGCTGCTCGGCGACCGGGTCGGGCGCATGTCGATCTCGCAATCGACCATGCGGGGCATCCTCGAATCCATCGGCACGCGGCTCGACGAGGCGCGCGACCTGCTGCGCTACCTCACGGGTCTCCTCGTCTTCCTCGGCCTGCTCGGCACCTTCTGGGGTCTTCTGGAGACGGTCGGCTCGATCAGCCGCGTCATCGGCTCGCTCAATGTCGGGCCGGAATCGAGCTCGGTGCTGGAGACCATGAAGACCGGCCTTGCCGCCCCGCTGGGCGGCATGGGCATCGCCTTCTCCTCTTCGCTGTTCGGCCTTGCCGGCTCGCTGGTGCTCGGCTTCCTCGATCTTCAGGCCGGGCAGGCGCAGAACCGCTTCTACACCGACCTGGAGGACTGGCTGTCCACCACGGTCGAGGATCTCGGCCAGGAGGGTGGGCGCCCTCGGCCCGTGCCGGTGCCGCCGACCTATGTGCCCGCCGCCCCGATCGCTGCTGCCCCGCTGCCCGCGCCGGCGACCCTGCTGCCGCCGCCCGATCTCGCCCAGCTCACCGAGGCGATCTCGCGGCTCGACCGAACTATGACGGAGGCCGGCTCGCAGCGCGTGACCACCGCCATGGCGCATCTGGCCGAGAGCCTGCAGGGTCTCGTCCAGCACATGCGCTCCGAGCAGCAGATGGTGCGCGACTGGGTGGAGGCGCAGGCCGAGCAGCAGAAGGAAATCAAGAAGCTGCTCGAGCGCCTCGCCACTGATCGCGAGCGTGCGTGATGGCACTGGGACGTTCCCGCCGCGGCGACCGTACGATCGACTACTGGCCCGGCTTCGTCGACGCGCTGTCGACGCTGCTGCTGGTCTTCGTCTTCCTGCTCACCGTCTTCGTGCTCGCGCAGTTCGTGCTGACGCAGGAACTCGGCTCGAAGGACGACGCCATGTCGCGGCTGCAGGCGCAGATCCGCGAACTGACGAACCTTCTGGCGCTGGAGCGCGCCAATGACGCCGACAGCGAGAGCCAGATCGGTGCGCTGCGCGCCAGCCTTGCCCAGATCGAGCAGGAGCGCGACGTGCTGCGCGAGGCGGCCACCGCCGTCGCCACGCCCGAGGAGATCGCGCAGGCGCAGGACCGTGCCGCCGCGCTCGCCCGCCAGCTCGGCAGCGAGCAGGACGCTACCGCCCAGGCGGCGGCGCAGATCGCCATCCTCAACCAGCAGATCGCCGCGCTGCGCCGGCAGATCGCCGCGCTGGAAGATGCGCTCTCCATCTCCGAGCAGAAGGACAAGGAGAGCCAGTCGCGCCTCGCCGATCTCGGCCGCCGGCTCAATGTCGCGCTGGCCCAGCGTGTGCAGGAACTGACGCGCTACCGCTCGGAGTTCTTCGGGCGGCTGAACGCCATTCTCGGCACCCGGCCGGGCATCCGCGTGGTCGGCGACCGCTTCGTCTTCCAGTCGGAAATCCTGTTCGACCGCGCCTCGGCCTATCTGCGGCCGGACGGCGTCCCCGCGCTCGACAACATCGCCAAGGCGGTGCTGGAGCTGGAGCGCGAGATTCCGCCGGACATCGCCTGGGTGCTGCGGGTCGACGGCCATACCGACGACCGGCCGATCCAGACGCCGCAATACCCCTCCAACTGGGAGCTGTCGGCGGCGCGTGCCATCGCCGTGGTGCAGTATCTCGTGAGCAAGGGCATCGAGCCCCGCCACCTCGTCGCCGCCGGTTTCGGCGAGTACCAGCCGATCGACGGCTCCGGCACCGACGAGGCCCGCGACCGCAACCGTCGCATCGAGCTGAAGCTCACCGAGCGATGACCGCCGCCGCCCCCGATCTGGTGATTTTCACATGGGGGCGGATGCCGGCCATGGCCGATCTCTGGGTCGAGGCGTGGCAGGAGACGCTGCCGGAGATCGACTTCGAGGCCCGGCGCGGCTGGCTCTGCCACCGCATCGGCGCGCTGGTGGACGAAGGCACGGTGATCTGGGTCGCCACGGTGCCGGCTCTGGACGGCGGGCCCGAGAAGACGCTCGGCTTCGTCACCATCCAGCCGAAGACCGGCTATGTCGACCAGCTCGTCGTCCATCCCGACCATTGGGGCGCCGGCATTGCCCGCCGGCTGCTCGATGCGGCGGCGGCGCAGACCCGTATTCCGCTCACCCTCGACGTGAACGAGGAGAATGAGCGGGCCGTGCGCTTCTACGAGAAAGCCGGCTTCGCGATTGTCGGCCGGGGCGTGAACCCCACCTCCGGCCGCCCGACGCTGAGGATGCAGCGGGCGGTTGGGTGATGTCGGCTAGTATCTAGTTTCTGACATGTCCCTTTGTGCCTTTATAGCCGCAACTGCTACAGGTGCCCACGTATGAAGAATGCACATTATGATTTTCTGACTTGGTGGTTCGTCGTCAAAATTTGATTCGTTGCCGCTATTTTTCTTCGCAACATGATATGAATTTATCATATCGCTCTTATCTTGGCCGATTGATTTGATAAAATCAATTGCATCTTTTTCTTCGAGGGATGCTTTTATGTTGTGGGCAAATTTATTTCGCAGCCTTCCGAGAGTAATGAGGCGCTTTCTGTAATCTTTATTCAGGCCAAATCTTATTGCTAAATCAATCTTCTTGCTGTAGTTCAAGTTTATGATGTCTAAAATGTTCAAGTGCCCCATGAATAGGTATATTATTTTGTTTAGTTCGTTCTCGATATAAAGATGGGATCTGAGAATAATAATTAATTCTTCATCGTGAAGAAGTGCAGCATTGAGCACCTCTTTAGAAGCGTTTATTTCGATTTGTTCCTCGTCAGTGAGATTGCTCATATTGATCCGTCCTATCCCTCGCCGAACTGCAGCGCCGCCAGACGGGCGTAGAGGCCGCCCTGCGCGACGAGGCTGGCATGGGTGCCTTCCTCTACTACGCGGCCATGCTCCATGACGAGGATGCGGTCGGCGGAGAGCACGGTGGCGAGGCGGTGGGCGATGACCAGCGTGGTGCGGCCCTGCATGGAGCGGTCGAGCGCCTGCTGCACCAGCGTCTCGCTTTCCGCGTCGAGCGCCGAGGTCGCTTCGTCCAGCAACAGGATCGGCGCGCGGCGCAGGATGGCGCGGGCGATGGCGAGGCGCTGGCGCTGGCCGCCCGAGAGCGTGACCCCGCGCTCGCCCACCGGCGTGTCCCAGCCTTCCGGCAGGCGGGCGACGAATTCGTCGGCCCGGGCAAGACGCCCGGCTTCCTCCACCTCGGCATCGCTGGCCTGCGGGCTGCCAAGGCGGATGTTCTCGCGGATCGAGGCGGCGAAGATGGCGACATCCTGCGGCACCAGCGCCAGCCGCTCGCGCACCTCGCTCGGATCGGCGGCGGCGATGTCCACGCCATCGACGCTCACTGAACCGGCGGTCGGATCGTAGAAGCGCAGCAGGAGCTGGAACAGCGTGCTCTTGCCGGCCCCTGAGGGGCCGACAATGGCGACGCGCTCGCCGGGCTTCACCGCGAAGCTCACCCCGTCCAGCGCCGTGAGGTCGGGCCGGCCGGGATAGGCGAAGCGCACATTCTGGAAGGCGACCTCGCCGCGCGGCGGCTGGGGCAGCGCGCGGGGGCTGGCGGGCGGCGCCACCGCCGGGCGCTCCTCCAGCAGCTCGGCGATGCGCTCGGTGGCGCCGGCGGCCTGCGAAATTTCTCCCCACACCTCACCGAGCTGGCCGAGCCCGCTCGCCGCCAGCACGGCGTAGAGCACGAACTGGCCGAGCGTACCCGCGCTCATCGTTCCCGCCAGCACCGCATTGGCGCCGGCCCAGAGGATGCCGACGACGCTGGCGAAGACGAGAAAGATGCCGAAGCCGGTGAGCCAGGCGCGGGCCTTCACCGCCTGCGCGGCGGCATTGAAGGCGTGCTCGACCTCCCCGGCGAATCGGGCGTCGGCGGCCGGTTCGGCGGTGTTGGCCTGCAGCGCGCGCACCGCGCCGATGGCCTCGGCGGCGAAGGCGGAGGCCTCCGCCAGCGTGTCCTGCGCGCCGCGCGAGCGCTTGCGCACGCCGCGCCCGGCGCCGATCAGCACCGCGACGATGACGGGAATGGCGATCAGCAGCGCTGCCGACAGCCAGGGGCTGGTCACCACCATCATCACCGCCGCGCCGATGAACAGCACGATGTTGCGCAGCGCGACCGAGGCGGAGGCGCCCACGGCCGACTTGATCTGGGTGGTATCGGCCGTGAGGCGCGAGATCAGCTCACCCGACTTCGCCTGGTCGTAGAACCGCCCGTCCAGCGTCAGCAAATGGGCGAAGACCTGGGAGCGCAGATCGGCGACGATGCGTTCGCCGAGCGTCATCACAAGGTAGTAGCGCGCCGATGACGCCACCGCGAGCACGGCGACCACGCCGATCATCACCGCGAAATAGCGGTCGATGAAGCCGGCATGCTGCACGTCGAATCCGAAATCGATCATGCGCCGCACGGCGATGGGCACGACAAGGGTCGCCAGCGCCGCGACGATCAGCGCCAGCAGGGCGGCGGTGGCCCGCCCGCGATAGCGCAGGATGTGCGGCCACAGCGCCGCCAGAGGCTTGAGGCGCGGGCGCGCGGCGGTCGGGGAGGGAGCCGGCACGGCGAGGGCGGGGCTTGGCGTCGGGGCCGTTTCCACGGGGTGTCGAGGGGCGGCTTGTGTCACAGTCATGTCTCGGTTATAGAGCCGCTCGGATTTCCGGCAGGATCGTTTAATGAGATCGCCGCGTGGCTCCCGAAAGGGGCCGGCCGTGCGGCGGCGAGGATGCACCCCATGAAGAGCAACATCCATCCCGACTACCACTTCGTGAAGGTGGTGATGACGGACGGCACCGAGTACACGACGCGCACGACCTGGGGCAAGGAGGGCGACGTCCTCCAGCTCGACATCGACGCGAAGTCCCACCCCGCCTGGACCGGCGGCACGGGCCAGCTTCTTGACCGCGCCGGCCGCGTGTCGAAGTTCCAGAAGAAGTTCGCGGGCTTCCTCAAGGCCTGATCGGCTCTTGGGGCGCCGGCTTCCTTTCGGGGAAGCGCGCATCACGAAAAACCCCGCCGCGACCGGTTCGCGGCGGGGTTTTTCGCGATATCGCATGGGACACGGCGCGGTCAGTCGCGGCGATTTATCGCGCGCTGAAAAGGCGAGTGCTCAAGGGGGCGGATCGCCGCCCGTCGTCCCGGACAAGCGGCACGGGCGCGACACTGATCCGGGGCCTGTCGGGAATCGCGGGCGAATCGCCGGCGCGCCGGCTCAATGCCGCTCGAAGGCGGAGCGCAGCAGGCCGAGATGGGAGGCGACGGCGTTGGGCTGGGCGTTCTCCCCGCCGCGTATGGCGGCATCGAACTGGGCGATCTGGCGCTGGAGATCGTAGCTGCGGCCGATCAGCGCGATCATCTCGTCGGGCAGCAGCGCCTCCTGCGCCGCGTCGGCCGGCGTGCCCCTGAGGTCAATCTTCAGCCGCTCGCGCAGGGCCGTCTCGACGGAAATCTCGCCCTCGGCGACCGCGCGCTGGAGCAGCAGCCAGGAGGCGAGCTGCATCAGCCGGGTGGAGAGGCGCATGCTCTGCTGGGCATAGGCGGCAAGCGCCCCGCGCGTCAGATCGCGGCTGGCCTTGCGACCTTCCCCATCGAGATAGGCGGCCGCCTCCTCGACGAGCCGCATTCCCTCGCGAAACAGGGCGGCGAAGGCGGGGGAGGCGATGCGCCGCTCAGCGAGCTGGATCGGCTGATCGTCCCTGCTATCCGCTTTATCCATGACGTCCGATCTGCCTGCTGCCCTGCCGCGCCGCGCCTGATGGCCATCCGACCCTCAGCACGATAACGCGTGAGACGGGGAATGGCAGCCGATGATGGCGCAGGATTGGCGAAAAACCGGGCGAAAAAAGAGCCGCCCAGAGGCGGCTCTAAAGTCTAGACAGGGATGCGTCAAACAGAGTGGACAGGGGCCACTCACGGTCAAAATGGACCATGCACAGTAATAGATCGGAAAGCTTAATGGAGAGTTAAAAACCGGTCCGCCGGCCCTATCCAGTGCTTCACCGCTTGAAGAAATTCTCGGCCGCGACGCGCGAGGCGCGCTTGCCCGCGAGCGCGGCTTTCAGCCGCTCGATCTCGGCTTCCAGCAGGGCGACCCGCTCCTCGATCTCGGTCTCCGAGAGCATCGACAGGTCGCTGCCGATCTCATGCGCGGCCGGCTTCTTCTTCGGCGCGGCGCCGAAAACGTCGTCCTCGATGGCCATGGCGGGTCTCCTTCTGCTCTGCCGGGAACTTAGGAGAGGCGGGCGCCGGTTGCCAGTGCGGGCGGGTTGACCTAGGTAGCCTTCCATCATCGACCACGCGAGGGATGCACCGTGACCGATCTGCCCGCCACCATGACCGCCATCGGCCTGCCGACCCCCGGTGGCCCCGAGGCCCTGGTTCCCGAGCAGCGGCCGGTGCCCGCGCCCGGCAAGGGCGAGATCCTCGTCAAGGTGGCCGCCGCCGGCGTCAACCGCCCCGACGTGATGCAGCGCAAGGGGCTCTACCCGCCGCCGCCCGGCGCGCCGGATATTCCGGGGCTGGAGATTTCCGGCGAGGTGGTCGCGCTGGGCGAGGGCGTCAGCCGCTTCGCCTTGGGCGACAAGGTGTGCGCGCTGGTCTCGGGCGGGGGCTATGCGCAGTATTGCGTGGCGGATGAGGCTTCCGCGCTCCCCGTGCCGGCCGGGCTTTCCATGGTAGAAGCGGCGGCGCTGCCGGAGACCTTCTTCACTGTCTGGACCAATGTGTTCGACCTCGCCGGGCTCAAGGCGGGCGAGAATTTCCTTGTTCATGGCGGCACGTCCGGCATCGGCACGACGGCGATCCAGCTCGCCAAGGCGTTCGGCGCGACGGTGTTCACCACCGCCGGCAGCGCCGAGAAGTGCGAGGTCTGCCGCCAGCTCGGCGCCGATGTCGCCATCGACTACAAGACCGAGGACTTCGTCGCCGTTGTGAAGGAAAAGAGCGGCGGCAAGGGCGCCCATGTCCTCCTCGACATGGTGGGCGGCTCCTACATCGCCCGCAATTACGAGGCCGCCTCGCCGCAGGGGCGCATCGTGCAGATCGCCTTCATGGAAGGCTCCAAGGTGCAGATCGACTATATGCGCCTGATGCTGAAGCGACTCTCGCATATGGGCTCGACCCTGCGCTCGCGCCCGAAGGCCGAGAAGGCGGCGATTGCCGCGTCGCTCGCGCAGAAGGTCTGGCCGCTGATCGAGGCCGGCAAGGTGAAGCCGGTGATGGACCAGACCTTCCCGCTCGAAGAAGCGAGCAAGGCGCATGCGCGGATGGAGAGCAGCGCCCATATCGGCAAGATCATGCTGACCGTGGGGTGAGCCGTGCCCGTCGTCCCGGACGGCCGAAGAGGCCGTGCCGGGAGCGTCGCCGGCAGGGTCCGCAATCCCGGCTCAACGCGTCGCGTTGGCCGGGATGACGCAGGGCGCTCGCGAAAACCTGTTCGCCATCCGTCCATCGCCACTGGCAATCCGCCGCGCCGAGTCCTAGATTTGTCATGCGGGGCTGCGAGGTTCGTCAGGAGAACATATTCCCCGGGGCCTTATCGATCTCAAAGGGAGCTGTCCCTGACCGGACCCGTGGGTCCGGACACACGGCGCCCACCTACGTTGTAGGTTCCCGGGATCGATCCTCCAACGGCCATTGTGGCTCCGCACTCATCTCATCATGCCACATTCCCCCGACGCATCCCCCGACAAGGCCAGCCTGCGCGCCATTGCGCTCGCCCGCCGTGCCGCGCTCGACGCGCCGACGCGGGCCGCGGCGGCCGAGGCTGCTGCCGATCACGCCATGGCATGGCTGGGCGAGGTGGCGGGCGAAATCGTCTCGGTCTTCTCCCCCATCGGCCAGGAAATCGCCACCGAGCCGCTGATCCGCCGCCTGCGCGCGGCCGGCGCCCAGATCGCGCTGCCGGTGGTGCTCGCGCCGGGCAAGCCGCTGATCTTCCGGCTGTGGGAGCCGGGTGTCGAACTCGTCGCCACCGCCGGCCCCGGCCGGATGCGCATTCCCGCGCCGCCCGAGAGCGCGCCCGCCGTGGCGCCCGATGTGCTGATCGTGCCGCTCGCCGGCTTCGATGCGCGCGGCCATCGCCTCGGCTATGGCGCCGGCTTCTATGATCGCACGCTTGCTCTGCTGCGGCGCGCCAAGCGCATCGAGGCCATCGGCTACGCCTTCGCCGTGCAGCAGCTCCCCGATGTTCCCGACGAGCCGCATGACGAACGGCTTGACGCCGTTGCCACCGATGCCGGCATCATCCGCGTGGTAGCGGAGGACTGATTAGTGCGCATTCTGTTTCTCGGTGACGTGGTCGGGCGGGTCGGCCGGCAAATGGTGCTCGATCATTTGCCCGGACTGCGGCGCGATTGGGCGCTGGATTTCGTGGTGGTCAACGGCGAGAACGCCGCCGGCGGCTTCGGCATCACCGAGGCGATCTATGACGAGTTCCTCGAGGCCGGCGCCGATGCCGTCACCCTCGGCAACCATGCCTTCGACCAGCGCGAGGCGCTGGTGTTCATCGAGCGCGCGCCCCGCCTCATTCGCCCGGCCAACTACCCGCCCGGCACGCCCGGACGCGGCGCCGCGCTGATCGAGGCGCAGAACGGGGCGCGGGTGCTGGTCGTCAACATGATGGGCCGCGCCTTTATGGACCCGATGGACGATCCCTTCGCCGCCATCGACCGCGAGCTCGATGCCGGCCCGCTCGGCCTTGTCTCGGATGCGGTCATCATCGACTTCCACGCCGAGACCACCAGCGAGAAGCAGGCCTTCGGCCATTGGTGCGACGGCCGGGCGAGCCTCGTCATCGGCACGCATACCCATGTGCCGACCGCCGATCACCGCATCCTGCCCGGCGGCACCGCCTATATGACCGATGTCGGCATGTGCGGCTGCTATGACGGGGTGATCGGCATGGACAAGGAAGAACCGCTGCGCCGCTTCACCCGCAAGATCGGTTCCTCGCGCTTCGAGCCGGCGCAGGGGCCGGGCACGCTCTCGGGCCTGGCGGTGGAGACGGATGGCGCGGGGCGCGCGGTGGCGGTGGCTCCTGTGCGCATCGGCGGGGCGCTGGCGCCTGCCGTGCCGGATTTCTGGTAGCCATCGAGAGTCCAGCGCCGTTGTGCGCTGCGCCTTTACGCGCGCCCGCCCTCTCGCCTATAAGCCGCGCACCCAATCTGTCAGTGTTGAGACGCCTGCGGTGCCTTCCGCCGGCGCGACGTGGAGGCGGCCATGGCCGGGCATTCGCAGTTCAAGAACATCATGCACCGCAAGGGCAAGCAGGACGCGGTGCGCTCCAAGCTGTTCTCCAAGCTGGCGCGTGAAATCACCGTGGCCGCCAAGCTCGGCCTGCCGGACCCGGCGATGAACCCGCGCCTGCGCGCTGCCATCCTCGCGGCCCGCGCCGAGAACATGCCCAAGGACAATATCGACCGCGCCATCAAGAAGGCGCAGGGCGGCGACGCGGAGAACTATGACGAGATCCGCTATGAGGGCTACGGCCCCGGCGGTGTCGCCGTCATCGTCGAGGCGCTGACCGACAACCGCAACCGCACCGCCTCGGAAGTGCGCTCCACTTTCACCAAGTCCGGCGGCTCGCTGGCCGAGACCGGCGCGGTGTCCTTCATGTTCGACCGCATCGGCGTGGTCGAGTTCGATGCCGCCAAGGCCTCGGCCGATGCCATGCTGGAAGCCGCCATCGACGCCGGCGCCGACGACGTGTCCTCCGACGAGAACGGCCATGAAGTGACCACCTCGATCGAGAACCTGCACGAGGTCGCCCGCGCGCTCGAAGCCAAGTTCGGCGAGCCCCGCAAGTCCGGCCTGGTCTGGCGCCCGCAGAACACGGTGGCGGTGGATGACGAGGTGGCCGAGAAGCTGGTGCGTCTCGTCGACACGCTGAACGACAATGACGACGTGCAGAACGTCTACGCCAATTTCGAGCTGTCCGACGCCTTCATGGCCAAGATGGGCGACTGATCGCTGATTTAAGACACGTCATCCCCGGACTTGATCCGGGGATCCATGTCTTTGGTGGCGGAAGAAGGCGTGGATGGCCGGGTCAAGCCCGGCCATGACGTTGCGAGAAAGGCAGCCGGCGCGACCCGCGCCCTACCGCCCCAGCAGCCCGTCGAAGATCGGCAGGCTGGCGAGTGCGGCGAGGCCGATGATCCCATAAGCGATGCGGCGGAAATGGTCGTCGCTGGCGCCCCGGAAGGCGCGGTTGCCGGTAAACAGCCCCACCGCATAGGCCGGGCCGAGGATCAGCGACAGCAGCCCGACCTCCTGCGTGATCATGCCGCTCACCGCATAGGCGGTGCCGGAGGAGAGCGTCGCCAGCGCGAAGAAGCCGAACAGGTTTGCCCGCACCATGGCCGAGGGCTGGCCGCTGCCGAGCCAATAGGCCACTACCGGCGGGCCGGACATCTGCGCCGCCCCGCCGAGCACGCCCGCCAGCAGGCCGACGCCGAAGGTGGTCGGCAGGCCATGGCCGCCGCTGTGGCGCCAGCCGGAGACCAGCAGCGCCAGCATGGCGAGCGATAGCGCGGCGAAGAACCAGCGCAGCACCAGCGGGTCGATCCAGCCGAGAATGGCGACGCCAACAGGCACGGTGAGCACCGCGCCGGCCGCCAGCGGGGCGACCTGCCGCCACATGCAGGCGCGGAAAGCCTGCACCAGAAAGGGCAAGGTGAGCGCGGTGTCGATCACCAGCAGCGTCGGCGCGGCGATGCGCGGCCCATAGGCGGCGCTGACCAGCGGCACGAAGATCAGCGCGCCGCCAAAGCCGGAAAAGCCGCGGGTGACACCGGCGATCAGGGCGGTGAGAACGGCCCAGACGAGGACCACGTCGAACGTCATGGGAGGGGCACCGCGAGCGCCCGATGGCGCGACGGTCCAGACCTATAAGCCGCCCCCATGTGGGTCAATGCCACCGGGCGGCCGCGATCCATGAGTTTTCACGAAGCTGCGGATCGACAAAACTGATTTGCGCCCGCCCGCCGCGCGCCCCACATTCGGCCTCGACACGCCGCCGCGCGGCAACCCTCAGAGCGCCGTCCCCGCTTGGATGGCCCGGAACATCATCATGGACAAGTCTCTCGCGTCCGCCGCACCCGGTCGTGCGGCCGACGCTGATTTTCGCGATCGGCTGCTGGGCTATGGCGGCGCGCTGCTCGCCATCACCATCTGGGGCGGCTGGATCGTCTCCACCCGCCATGCGGTGCATGGCCATCTGCCGCCGGCGACCGTCGGCTGGCTGCGCTTTGTCGTGGCGGCGGTGGTGCTGGCTCCCGCCTGGCTGCGGGTCGGCCTCTGGCCGAAGCGCAACGCGCTGCCCTTCCTCCTGTGCTTTCTCGGCGCGGGCGGCCTCTTCTTCCTGGTCGTCGCCACCGCCATGCGTTTCGTGCCGGCGGCCGATGTCGGCCCGCTGCTGCCGGGCACCATGCCGCTGATCGTGGCTGTCATCTCGGTGCTGGTGCTGCATGAAAGGCTGAGCACGGCGCGGCTGATCGGTTTCATCTGCATCGCGCTCGGCGTCGTGACTCTCGGCGGGCGCGGGCTGCTCTACCCGGAGGATGGCGCCTGGCGTGGCCACCTGCTGCTGCTCACCGGCGCCGGCATGTGGGCCTGCTACACGCTGGCCTTCCGCCATACCGGCATGAAGGTGACGGAGACGGTGGGCCTCGTCGGCCTGTGGTCGACGGTGATCCTCACCCCCGTCGGCCTGCCGGGCGTGATCGACGCGGTGCAGGCGGGCTATGGGCGGGAGGTGCTGATCCAGCTGGTCATGCAGGGATTCCTCGCCGGCGTCGTCGCGCTGATCGGTTTCGGCACGGCGATCGAGAAGCTCGGCTCCTCGCGCGCGGCGGCGTTCACCGGGCTTGTGCCGGCACTCGCCGCGCTCATCGCCATCCCCGTGCTCGACGAGCACCCGGACATGGCGGCGATCATCGGCGTCATCGCCACCGGCATCGGCGTCGCACTAGCAAGCGGGGCGTTCGCCCTGCGTCGCCGGGCCGCGCGTTAACCGGCGGTTCACCATGCCGGCCGGCGGTGGCCCCGCATAGGGCGTGCCGCCGGCCTCGGCACTAGGCGTTCGTCCTTTGTTCGACTACGCCTAGGGCATGGCGCCCGCTCCGATTCGCATCCTCGGCCTTGATCCCGGCCTTCGCCGCACCGGCTGGGGGGTGATCGAGGCTGTCGGCACGCGCCTTGTCTTCGTCGCCTGCGGCACGGTGATGCCGCCCGAGGAGGGGGAACTGGCGAACCGCCTCGCCTATCTCCACACGGAGCTCGCGAATGTGCTGCGCGCCTTCGCGCCCGACGAGGCGGCGGTGGAGGAAACCTTCGTCAACATGAACCCGGCCTCGACGCTGAAGCTCGGCCAGGCGCGCGGCGTGGTCATGGTCACGCCGGCCCTCGCGGGCGTGCCGGTCGCCGAATATGCCGCGCTTCTGGTGAAGAAGACCGTGGTCGGCGCGGGCCGCGCCGACAAGGCGCAGATTCGCATGATGATGAAGGTGCTGCTGCCGCAGGCCGATTTCGAGACCGACGACGCGGCGGATGCGCTTGCGGTCGCCGTCACCCACGCCCAGCATAGGGGGATGGCGGCGCTGAAGGCCCGCACCGCCGCGCAGCTCGGCGCCCGGGTCGCGGCGCGATGAAGGACGTTACCCCGTGATCGGCAAACTTAAGGGCATCGTCGATTCCTATGGCGAGGACCATGTGATCCTCGACGTGCAGGGCGTTGGCTATCTCGTCCATTGCTCCGGCCGCACCCAGCAGGCTTTGCCTGCGGCCGGCGAGGCGGCGACGCTGTTCATCGAGACCTTCGTGCGCGAGGACATGATCCGCCTCTACGGTTTCGTCTCGCAGGCGGAGAAGGCGTGGTTCCTGCTGCTGCAGAACGTGCAGGGCGTCGGCGCCAAGGTGGCGCTCAACGTGCTCTCCACGCTCTCTCCCTCCGAACTCGCCAATGCGGTGGCTGTGGGCGACAAAGCGATGGTGTCCCGCGCCAATGGCGTCGGCCCGAAGGTGGCCGCCCGCATCGTCGCCGAGCTGAAGGACAAGGCGCCGGGCTTCTCGACCGTCGATCCGATGGTCGCCGGGCTCGCCGCGCAGCTTGAGGACCGCAATGCGCCCGCGCCGGTGGCCGATGCGGTCTCGGCGCTGGTCAATCTCGGCTACGCCCAGCTTCAGGCCAGCGTGGCGGTGGCGGCGGCGCTGCGCGAGGCGGGGGAGGGGGCCGATACGGCGCGCCTCATCCGCCTCGGCCTCAAGGAACTCGCGCGATGATGCTGCGCTTCTCCCGCGCCGGGGCCGGACGCAAGGCGAGCGCGCCGTCCTGGACCTGGCAGGCGCGCATTCCCGCGCTGATCTTCGCCTATGGCGGGGCGACGTTGGTGGTGCTCATGGTCGAGCGGCTGCTGCACAGCGCAATGTCGGCCAATTACGCGGCGATTGCCGTGGTCCCCGGTGAGATCGCGGCCGGCATCCTGGCCTTTGCGCTCGCCTTCCGCCCGCGCGCCTTTCTGTTCGTGCTCGGCACGGTGACGCTGGTCGCCCTGCTGCCGCTCGCCGTCATCGTGCTGTCCATGGATTTCGGCGAGTACCGCGCCATTGTCGAGCAACGGGCGCTGATCCTCGCCGGCGTCATGGCGCTGGCCAATCTCATCGTCACCAGCCTGCTGATCGCCGGTGGGGTGTTTCCTGCGCGCGAGGGAGAGGCGGCATGACCACCAAGCGCCTCATCACCCCCGACAAGCGCGAGGAAGACCTCACCGAGGCCTCGCTGCGCCCGCAGAACCTCGCGGAATTCGTCGGCCAGGAGCAGGCCCGCGCCAATCTCGACGTGTTTATTCGCGCCGCCAAGGCGCGCGGCGAGGCGCTGGACCATGTGCTGTTCGTCGGCCCGCCCGGCCTCGGCAAGACCACGCTGGCGCAGATCGTGGCGCGCGAGCTCGGCGTCGGCTTCCGTTCGACCTCCGGCCCGGTCATCGCCAAGGCGGGCGACCTTGCCGCGCTGCTGACCAATCTCGAAGAACGCGATGTGCTGTTCATCGACGAGATCCACCGCCTCAACCCCGCGGTGGAGGAAATCCTCTACCCGGCGATGGAGGATTACGAGCTCGACCTCATCATCGGCGAGGGCCCGGCGGCGCGCTCGGTGAAGATCCAGCTGTCGAAATTCACCCTGGTCGGCGCCACCACCCGGTCGGGTCTGCTCACCACGCCGCTGCGCGACCGCTTCGGCATTCCGATCCGCCTGAACTTCTACACGGTGGACGAGCTGGAACTGGTGGTGACGCGCGGCGCGCGGGTGCTGGGCATCCCGATCTCCAAGGATGGCGCGCGCGAAATCGCCCGGCGCGCCCGCGGCACGCCGCGCATCGCCGGGCGTCTCTTGCGCCGGGTGCGCGACTTCACGCTGGTCGCCGGCAAGGAGATCATCGACCGCGAAGCCGCTGACCGGGCGCTCGGCGCGCTAGAGGTCGATGGCGTCGGGCTCGACCAGATGGACCGGCGCTATCTCTCGGTGATCGCGCTCAATTATGGTGGCGGTCCGGTGGGCGTGGAAACCATCGCCGCGGCGCTCTCCGAGCCGCGTGACGCGATCGAGGAGATCATCGAGCCCTATCTGGTGCAGCAGGGTTTCATCCAGCGCACCCCGCGCGGGCGCGTGCTCACCGCCCACGCCTTCCGCCATCTCGGCCTGCAGGTGCCGACGGCGGCCAATCAGATCCCGCTGTTCGACGAGGGTGACTAGCCCTCGTCCCCATGGGGAAGGGGGAAAGACGGCTCGACGCGCCCCGGCGCGTGATGTAAGCCCCTTTCACATGAGCGGGTCCACGACATGAGCTGGTCCAAGAACGGCGAGACCCGCGGCTATCATCACGGCAACCTGCGGGAAGCCCTGATCAAGGCCGCGTTGGATCTTATCGCCGAGAAGGGCATTGCCGGCGCCACTTTCGCCGAGGCGGCGCGGCGCGCGGGCGTCTCGCCGGCCGCGCCCTACCGACATTTCCGCGACCGTGACGAATTGCTGGCCGCTGTCGCCGCCGCCGGTTTCGAGCGTTTCGCCGGCGCGCTGGAGGCAGGCTGGAATGGCGGCACGCCGACGCCGCAGGAAGCCTATGAGCGGATGGGCCGGGCCTATCTCGCCTTTGCCCGCGAAAACCCGTCCGACTACGTCGCCATGTTCGAATCCGGGTTGCCGGCCGACGCCCATCCCACTCTGGCGCAGGCGAGCCAGCGCGCCTTCGGCGTGCTGCGCGAGGCGGCGGACGTGCTGGTGGCGTCCATGCCGGCTCCCGGCCGCCCGCCAGCGCTGATGGTGGCGCTGCATACCTGGGCGCTGGCGCATGGCGTCGCTTCGCTGTTCGGCCGGCCGGATGCCAGCCGCCGCAAGCTGCCCATGTCGCCCGAAGACCTGCTGGAAGCCGGCTTCCTCGTCTATCTCAAGGGCGTAGGCGCGCCGGGCGCGTGAGTTTCTCCCGATAGCGGATGCGTGATCGCGCGGGGCGATCCTTGACAAGCGGCCTGCTGGCCCCTACCTATGTAAATGTGATTAACATTAACCCAGGAACGGACGCCATGGAGCTCGCATACAAGCTCGACAGTTACGGCAAGCCGGCCTGGATCGCGCTCACGGTCCTAGGCTTCATGGCCTGGTGGCCGCTGGGTTTGGCGATCCTGGCCTTCACCATAGGGAGTGGACGGATGTTTTGTGGCAGCAGGCGCGGCTTCGGCCGCTGGAACGGCGAGGGCATCGAAGCCTTCCGCAACGCCTTCGGTGGTCGCCGCGGCTTCTCCTCCTCGGGCAACAGCGCCTTCGACGAGTATCGCGAGGACACGCTGCGCCGTCTCGAGGAGGAGCAGAAGGAGTTCAAGGGCTTCCTTGATCGCCTGCGCCAGGCCAAGGACAAGGCGGAGTTCGACCAGTTCATGGCCGACCGCCGCAACCGTCCCGCCCCGACGCCGCCCACGGACGGCGCCAACTGATCTCACGGCGGCGGGCTTCCGACGCCCCCCGGCGAAGCCTGACGACGTGATGGACTGCGCCCTTTGTTCACAAGGGGCGCGGTCTCGTTTATGAGGGCGCCATGAACCAGCGACCCGACCCCTTCTCCCCCGACGTCCTCAAGGCCGATCCCTTCCTGCACCTCGCCGGGCGGCTGGTGCCGGGCGGCCATGTGCTGCCCGTGCGGGTCTATTACGAGGACACGGATTTTTCCGGCATCGTCTATCACGCCAACTACCTGAAGTTCATGGAGCGGGCGCGTTCGGACCATCTGCGCCTCATCGGCGTGGTGCAGGGCGCGCTGTTCGGCGCCGCGCTGGAAGAGGCGCCGGGCTTCGCCTTCGTCGTGCGCTCCATGGAGCTGCAATTCGTCCGCCCCGCGCGCATTGACGACGTGCTGGAGATTCACACCAGCCCGGTCGAGGTGGCCGGTGCCTCCATCACCCTTCAGCAAAAGGTGATGCGCGGCACCGAGCTGCTGGTCGAGGGCAAGGTGAAGGTCGCCTTCGTGGCGCAGGGGCGCGCCCGCCGCATCCCGGATGCGCTGCGCGCCGCCATGAAGGCCGCTCTGGGCGAGGCCCCGGAAGCCTGAGCACGCCTGATTCTATGCCTTCGGGGGTGGCTCGGTGTCACTTTCGGGTCACGCGGCTGTTGCGATGCGGCAACGCTAACCGGGCATTAACCTTAATGCGCTGATGTAACCGTTGGCTGCGGGAGCGGTCCGACGTCGGTCGCCCAAGTTTGGACAGACTCGCTCGCTTCATGGCGCACGGGTCCCTTCACAGCCATTGACGGCATTCGCTGCTGCCCGGCAGCCGATGCGGGCGGCATCGCGACTTTTACGATTGAGGCAGGATTGGCCTGATGACGCTGAAGAAGCTTTTGGTTGCGGTGATGCTGTTCATGGCGGCATCGGCGTCATTCGCCTATGGCCAGGCGCAGACGGCCCCGGTCAACGCCGCCCCCACCGCGCAGGTGCAGGGGCAGGCGGCCCCCGTGCTGCCCGGCACCGCCGTGGCGCCCGATGGCGCCGGCCTCGGTCAGGATCTCTCGATGATCGGCCTGTTCATGCAGGCCGGTATCGTGGTGAAGATCATCATGGTCGGACTGGTCATCGCCTCGGTCTGGGTCTGGGCGATCATCATCGACAAGACCATCCTGTTCCAGCGCATGAAGAGCCAGATGGACCGCTTCGAGGCGACCTTCTGGTCCGGCCAGAGCCTCGAGGAGCTCTACCGCTCGCTGTCCTCGCGCCCGAACCACGCCATGGCGGCGATCTTCGTGGCGGCGATGCGCGAGTGGAAGCGCTCCTATGAGGGCGGCGCGCGCTCCTTCACCGGGCTCACCCAGCGGCTCGACAAGGTGATGGACGTGACCATCGCCCGCGAGGTGGAGCGTCTCGAGAACCGGCTGCTCTGGCTTGCCACGGTCGGCTCGGCCGGCCCCTTCATCGGCCTGCTCGGCACGGTCATCGGCATCATGACCAGCTTCCAGTCGATCGCGGCTTCGAAGAACACCAGCCTCGCTGTTGTGGCGCCCGGTATCGCGGAAGCCCTTCTTGCGACAGCAATCGGCCTCTTCGCCGCCATTCCCGCGACCATTTTCTATAACAAGTTCGTCGCGCAGGTGAACCGGCAGGCCCTGCGGCTTGAGGGCTTCGCGGACGAGTTCTCCGCCATCCTGTCACGCCAGATCGACGAGCGGGGCTGACGCGCATGGGCATGTCCTCGGGAGGCAGCGGCGGCTGGACCTCGCGGCGTTCGCGCCGCCGGGGCGGCGGAGCCGTCATGTCCGACATCAACGTCACCCCCATGGTCGACGTGATGCTCGTGCTGCTCATCATCTTCATGGTCGCCGCGCCGATGCTGACCGTCGGCGTGCCGCTGGACCTGCCGCAGACGCAGGCGCAGGCGGTGTCGCAGGACCATCAGCCACTGGTGATCTCGATCAACAACAAGGGCCAGGTCTACCTGCAGGAGACCGAGATCCAGGTGAGCGAACTCGTGCCCAAGCTCATGGCCATCGCCAAGGCCGGCTATGACGAGCGCATCTTCGTGCGCGGCGACAAGTCGGTCGATTATGGCACGGTGATGCAGGTCATGGGCCGGCTCTCCGGCGCCGGCTTCAAGCGCGTTGCCCTCGTCTCCGAAGTCGAGCAGGGGGGCTGATCGGTCATGCGCGCGGGCCTCGTCTCCTCGGCGGCACTTCACGTCGGCATCATCGGCTTCATGCTGGTTTCCTTCTCGTCCGCCCGTCCGCTGGACGCGATGCAGGAATCCATGCCGATCGACATCGTCTCCGATGCCGAGCTGAGCCAGATGATGGCGGGCAAGAAGGACGCGCCGAAGGCCGAGAAGCCCAAGCCCGTGGTCGAGAAGGTGGCGCCCACTCCCAAGCCCGCCGAGCAGCTCGACGCTAAGGTCGATGACAAGAAGCCCGAGGTGAAGGCCGCCAACGAGCCGGTCGCGCCGCCGCCGCCCCCGCCGGCGGAAGCCAAGCCCGAGCCCAAGCCCCCGGCCGCCGCGCAGGCGACGCCCCAGCCCGCCCCGCCCAAGGACGCGGAATCGCTGGCCGCCAAGCCCCCGGAAGCGCCGAAGGACGAGCCCAAGCCTGACCAGCAGGCGCAGGCCAAGCCCGCCCCGGCGCCGCCGAAGAAGCCGAAGGACATTCCCCCGAAGGTGGTGCAGCAGCCGCCGAAGGACCAGCAGGAATTCAAGCCGAACGAGATCGCCGCGCTGCTCGACAAGCGCACGGCCACCCGTCAGGCTTCGATCGGCGACACGATCAACAACACCGCCGCGCTCGGCGCCTCGGTCGGCACGGCGGCAACGCTGTCGCAGACCGAGATCGACGCCCTGCGCGCCCGGCTGATGCAGCTGTGGAACCCGCCGGCCGGCGCGGCCAACCCGGAGGAGCTGATCGTGACGATCCGCATCCGGCTCAACCAGGACGGCACGCTGTCGGGCCCGCCCATGGTGGTCACCTCCGGCTCCAGCCCGTTCTTCATGACCGCGCGCGACAGCGCCATCCGCGCCATTTTCCGCGGTCAGCCGTTCAACATGCTCAATCCGGCCAAGTACGAGGCGTGGAAGGACATCGAAGTCACCTTCGATCCACGCGAGATGGTGCGGGGCTGAATCGCGACCATGCCCTTTGATTCGTCGAGATATTCATCATGACCCAGATTATCCGCCCGGGTTTTGCGGGCCCCACCCTTGGCCGGCGCGGCCTGATTACGGGCGCCGGCGCGCTCGCGGGCGTTGGCCTTCTATCGCGGCCGGCGCAAGCCGTGCTGAAGCTCGACGTGACGCAGGGCACCGTGCAGCCTCTGCCCATCGCCATCACCGATTTCGTCGGTGGCGGCAGCCCGCAGGATGTCGAGGCCGGCAAGGGCGTCACCCAGATCATCTCGGCTGATCTGCGCCGCTCTGGCCTGTTCGCCCCGCTCGACCCGGCCGCCTTCGTCGAGAAGATCACCAACCCGGACGCGTCCCCGCGCTTCCAGGACTGGCGCGTCATCAACGCCCAGGCGCTGGTCACCGGCCGCATGACCCGCCAGCCCGACGGGCGGGTGAAGGCCGAGTTCCGCCTGTGGGACGTGTTCGCCGGCCAGCAGCTCATCGGCCAGCAATATTTCACCCAGCCGGAAAACTGGCGCCGCGTCGCCCACATCATCGCCGACGCGATCTATGAGCGCCTGACCGGTGAGAAGGGCTATTTCGACACGCGCATCGTCTTCGTCGACGAGAGCGGGCCGAAGGAAAAGCGCGTAAAGCGCCTCGCCATCATGGACCAGGACGGCGCCAACGTGACCTATCTCACGCGCGGCGACGACCTTGTGCTGACGCCGCGCTTCTCGCCGACCAGCCAGGAAATCACCTATATGAGCTATGGCCGCGGCGAGCCGCGCGTCTATCTGCTCAACATCGAGACCGGCCAGCGCGAAGTCGTCGGCAACTTCCCGAATATGAGCTTCTCGCCGCGCTTCGCCCCCGATGGGCAGCGGGTGATCCTCTCGCTCCAGCAGGGCGCCAATTCGAACATCTTCGTGATGGACCTGCGCTCCAAGGCGACGACGCGCCTCACCGACACGCCGGCCATCGACACCGCGCCCTGCTACTCGCCCGACGGCACGCAGATCTGCTTCGAGAGCGACCGTGGCGGCGGCTCGCAGATCTATGTGATGAACCCGGATGGCTCGAACCAGCGCCGCATCTCCTTCGGCGACGGGCGCTATTCGACGCCGGTGTGGTCGCCGCGCGGCGACGTCATCGCCTTCACCAAGCAGGCCGGCGGGCGCTTCGCCATCGGCCTGATGCGGCCGGACGGGCAGGGCGAGCGCATCCTCACTGAGGGCTATCACAATGAGGGCCCTACCTTCGCGCCGAATGGCCGCGTCATCATGTTCTTCCGCGATCCGGGCGGGGCGGCGGGTCCGCAGCTCTATACGGTCGACATCACCGGCTATAATGAGCAGCGCATCCCGACGCCGAGCTATGCTTCGGACCCGGCATGGTCGCCTCTTCGCTCGTGATGCGGTAGGGAACGGTTAACCATAAGAGAAGGTTGATGCACCGGGCGGCAATTCGGTGCATTCCGTCAAGGTTCCGTAAAGCATGACGGACCCATTCATTAACGCCAGCGAATAGGTCGGGCAGCGCCCGGCACGGGATATTCAGGAGTCCGCGGTTATGATCGGTATGTTGCGCAAGCTGGGCGGAGCGCGCATCGCCCTTATTTTCGGCATGGCGATGCTTGCCGCCGCCTGCGCCAAGAATCCCATGGACGGCGCCGGCCAGGCGCTGGGTTCGGCGCCTCCCGGCAGCCCGCAGGAGTTCATCGTCTCCGTCGGCGACCGCGTCTTCTTCGAGAGCGACCAGACCGACCTGACACCGCAGGCTCAGGCCACCCTCGACAAGCAGGCGCAGTGGCTCAACCACTACGCCAAGTACACCTTCACCATTGAAGGTCACGCCGACGAGCGCGGCACCCGCGAGTACAACATCGCCCTGGGCGCCCGCCGCGCCGAGAGCGTGCGCAACTATCTGGTGGGCCGCGGCGTCGCCGCCAGCCGGATGCGCACCATCTCCTACGGCAAGGAGCGCCCGGTCGCGGTCTGCAACGATATCTCCTGCTGGTCGCAGAACCGGCGCGCCGTCACCGTGCTCAACGGCGCCGGTTCCTGACCGACACGTCATCGCCGACAACAAGGCCCGGCTGGCAACAGCCGGGCCTTCGTGCTTTTGGAGGGCGAGCGCCGCGATCCGCCGGTTCGCGCGCGGGATTTCGCGCCGATCTTGCCGCCGAGCGCGGCATCGGGCAGGCTCGGAGTCACACTTTGGACGCGATCCGCCCCGTATCTAGCGCCGTGCCCGGCCGTACCGGCGGGCGCATCCCCCGCCTGTCACCCGAGTCGTCGTTTCCGCCATGATGGTCCGCCTTCCGCGTTGCCTCGCCCTTTTCGCCCTTGCCGCCGCGCTGATCGGGCCGGTCGCGCTGCGCGACGCCCATGCCCAGGCCGACAACAATTTCTTCGGCAACCTGTTCAAGCCGCCGGGCCAGGTGCGCCAGGGCACCCAGCCGCAGCCTGACGCCTTGCCGGCGGACGATCCGGGCAATGTGTCCACGCGCGTCGACCGCATCGAGAACCAGCTGCGCACGCTGACCGGCCAGATCGAGGAGCTGCAGTACCGCAACCAGCAGCTCGAACAGCAGATCAAGGCGCTGCAGAGCGAGATCGACTTCCGCAGCCCGGGCGGCGCCCCGCCGCCGGCCGCTGGGGCCGCCGTCCCGCGCGCGCCCGCCGCTGACCCTTCCGCCGGCCGGCGCACCGACGTTTTCGATCCGAACGCCCAGGCCGGCGCCCCCGGCGCGCCGCGCCCGCTCGGCACGACCGCGCCGTCCGGCGCTGTCTCCGGCGGGGCCGGCACGCCGATGGATCTCGGCCAGCTCTCCGGCCAGGTGGCGGCCGGGGGTGCGCCGGTCGGGGCGACGCAGCCCCCGACCAGCAGCCCGAAGGATCTGTTCGACCTCGCCTATGGCTATATGCTGCGCCAGGACTATGCCCAGTCCAGCCAGACCTTCGAGCAGTTCCTCAAGCTCTACCCGAACGACCGCGCCGCGCCCGACGCCTATTACTGGCTCGGCGAGACGCAGTATCAGCGCAAGACCTACAAGGAAGCGGCGCAGAATTTCCTGAAGGTCTCGACCGATTACCCCAACGCGGTGAAGGCGCCGGACGCGCTGCTGCGCCTCGGCCAGTCGCTCGCGGCCATCGGCGAGAAGGACGCCGCCTGCGCCACCTTCAACGCTGTCGGCAACAAATATCCGCGCGCCTCCACCACCATCAAGCAGGGTGTGGCGCAGGAGCAGAAGCGTGTCGGCTGCTGAGGCCGGCACCGCCTCCGATCCCGCCGGTCTCGACGCCGGCGCCCTGTGCGCCGGCTTTGCCGTCCACCCCCATGTGCTGCTCGCCGTCTCCGGCGGGCCGGATTCCACCGCGCTGATGTGGCTTGCCGCCCGCTGGCGGCAGGAGAGCGGCGCGTCGACACGGCTCTCCGTCGCCACGGTCGATCACGGGCTGCGGCCCGAATCGGCGGACGAGGCCCGCGAGGTCGGCCGCCTCGCCGTGGGGCTTGGCCTCACCCACGCGGTGCTTGATCTCCCGTCGCCCCTGCCGGGCGCGCGGCTGCAGGAGGCGGCGCGCCATGCGCGCTATGAGCGCCTTGCCGCCCATGCCCGCGCCATCGGCGCCCGCGCCATCGCGACTGCCCACACGCTGGACGACCAGGCCGAGACCGTGCTGTTCCGGCTGATGCGGGGGTCCGGCCTCACGGGCCTTGCCGGCATGGCGGGCGAGCGCGCGCTGGATGAACTCGTGCTGCTGCGCCCGCTGCTCGGCTGTCCCAAGGCGGCGCTCGTGGCGCTGTGCCGGGAGGCTGGGCTGCCCTTTGTCGAGGATCCGTCCAACCATAATCCGCGCTTTGCCCGCGCGCGGCTGCGGGCGCTGATGCCAGCGCTGGCCGCCGAGGGGCTGGACGCCGCGCGTCTCGACCGTCTCGCCGCGCGCCTGCGCCGGGCGGATGCCGCGCTGGAGGCGGCAGCCGAAGCCGCCATGGCGCGCCTCGGTGTCGCAGGGCAAGATTTCGCCTTCGACCGCGCGGGCCTGCACGACGTGCCGGAGGAAATCGCCCTGCGCCTGCTCGCCCGTGCCATCGCGGCGCGCGGGGAGGGGGGGCTGGAACTGGCGAAGCTTGAGGCGCTGCTGGCGTGGCTGCTCGCTCTGCCGGAGGGCGCGCGCGGGGCCCGTACGCTCGCCGGCGCACTGGTCCGCGTCTCGCTGAGGCGCGTATCCATCACGCGCGCGCCGGCCCGCCGGAGCCCGCCGATTCACTTTTAACGCGGAATTGCACCGGCGCAGGCGCCCGCAAGCCCCGGCCCATCTTGGCAAGGATCAATGCGGAACCTAAATTACCCTGAGATAAGGGAGGTCCGCCAGCGCCGGCGGAACCCGCGCGCCGGGTCGCACCCGACGCCGAAAGGAACGTGATGAACGCCAATATACGGAATTTCGCCCTCTGGGTGATCATCGTTCTGCTCCTTCTGGCGCTTTTCTCGCTGTTCCAGAATCCGGCGCAGCGCCAGGCGGCGAACGACATCAGCTTCTCGCAGCTGCTGAACGAGGTCGATCAGGGCCGCGTGCGTGACGTGGTGATCCAGGGCCCGGAGATTTCCGGCACCTTCACCGACGGGCGCACCTTCCAGACCTATTCGCCCAACGACCCCTCGCTGATCCAGCGCCTCTACGGCAAGGGCGTGTCGATCACCGCCAAGCCGCTGCAGGACAGCGTGCCGTGGTTCGTCAGCCTGCTGATCTCCTGGCTGCCCTTCATCGCGCTGATCGGCGTGTGGATCTTCCTCTCGCGCCAGATGCAGGGCGCGGGCGGCAAGGCCATGGGCTTCGGCAAGAGCCGCGCCAAGCTGCTGACGGAAGCGCATGGTCGGGTGACCTTCGAGGACGTCGCCGGCATCGACGAGGCCAAGAGCGACCTCACCGAGATCGTCGACTTCCTGCGCGACCCGCAGAAGTTCCAGCGTCTGGGCGGGCGCATCCCGCGCGGCGTGCTGCTGGTCGGCCCGCCCGGCACGGGTAAGACGCTGCTGGCCCGCGCCATCGCCGGCGAAGCCAATGTGCCGTTCTTCACCATCTCCGGTTCCGACTTCGTCGAAATGTTCGTCGGCGTCGGCGCCAGCCGTGTGCGCGACATGTTCGAGCAGGCGAAGAAGAATGCGCCCTGCATCATCTTCATCGACGAAATCGACGCGGTCGGCCGTCATCGCGGCGCCGGCCTCGGCGGCGGCAATGACGAGCGTGAACAGACGCTGAACCAGCTCCTCGTCGAGATGGACGGCTTCGAGGCCAATGAGGGTATCATCCTCATCGCCGCGACCAACCGCCCGGACGTGCTCGATCCGGCGCTGCTGCGTCCCGGCCGCTTCGACCGTCAGGTCATCGTGCCGAACCCGGACGTGGTCGGCCGCGAGCAGATCCTGAAGGTGCATGCCCGCAAGATCCCGGTCGCGCCGGACGTGAACCTCAAGGTCATCGCCCGCGGCACGCCCGGCTTCTCCGGCGCGGACCTTGCCAATCTCTGCAACGAAGCCGCCCTCATGGCCGCGCGCCGCAACAAGCGCATGGTCACGATGAGCGACTTCGAGGACGCCAAGGACAAGGTGATGATGGGCGCGGAACGCCGCTCGCTCGTCATGACCGAGGACGAGAAGGCGCTGACCGCCTACCACGAGGGTGGCCATGCCATCGTCGCGCTCAAGGTGCCGGCGACTGACCCGGTGCACAAGGCGACCATCATCCCGCGCGGCCGCGCCCTCGGCATGGTCATGCAGCTGCCGGAGCGCGACAAGCTCTCCATGAGCTATGAGCAGATGACCTCGCGCCTCGCCATCATGATGGGCGGGCGCGTGGCGGAAGAGCTGATCTTCGGCCACGACAAGGTCACCTCGGGCGCCGCCTCCGACATCGAGCAGGCCACCCGCCTTGCCCGCATGATGGTCACGCGCTGGGGCTTCTCGGACAAGCTCGGCCAGGTCGCCTATGGCGAGAACAATGACGAGGTGTTCCTCGGCATGTCGATGCAGCGCCAGCAGAACGTCTCCGAGGCGACGGCGCAGACCATCGACAGCGAAGTGCGCCGCCTGGTCGACGAGGGCTATGCCGAGGCGACCCGTATCCTGACCGAGAACAAGGACCAGCTTGAGATGCTGGCCCGTGGCCTCCTGGAATACGAGACGCTCTCCGGTGACGAGATCATCGGCCTGCTGGACGGCAATGCGCCGGTGCGCGACACCACGATCGAGCCGGCCAATACCCGCGCCTCGGTTGTGCCCACCGCCGGTAAGAACCGCCCGCCGCGCCCCGATGCGGGCATGGAGCCGCAGCCGCAGGCGTGAGCCTGAGCGCCGCTCTTTCCGTCGATGTCAAAGCCCCGGCCTCGTGCCGGGGCTTTTTCGTTGGTGGCCCGGCCCGTCATATCCGCTCGCGCCTGAGGGACGCCATCACCCCCGACCGTGCCCCTGTCTATGGCATTTCATGGCCGAAAATTTCGTGATGTATTCCTCTGCGTCGGGGCCGGACGGGCCCCAAATAGACTCCGGATTCCTGTTGTTGCACGTGGGCATTTGCTTTATGTAGATACCACCTTCGACCGGAATTTTGAGTATGTCTAAAGTAAGCGTCTCCTCCCCGGACAGCGGCAACCTGCTTTCGGCACTTGTTCCGCCTCTTGCTCTCGACCGCATGGGGATGAATAGTCCGGTTTTACGTATGAAGCCGGTCAATATGCATGTAGAAACGCCTGCGTGGCTGCAGCATATACCTTTCGCGTGGTGGATTGTTTCACAAGTCCGGCCGCGTCTGCTTGTCGAGCTGGGGACGCACGCCGGTAATTCCTACTTTGCCTTTTGTCTTGCCATGCGGCAGATCGGGCTGAATGGGCAGGCCTTCGCGGTCGATACTTGGCGGGGTGACGAACACGCCGGCGCTTATAATGACGAGGTGTTCGAGAAGGTCGACGCCATCAACAAGCAGCAATTCTCCTCTTTCTCCTCGCTGCTGCGCATGACCTTCGACGACGCGCTGCCCCGCTTCAAAGACGGTTCGATCGACCTGCTGCATATTGACGGGCTGCACACCTATGAGGCGGTGCGCCACGACTTCGAGACCTGGCGCCCGAAAATGGCCGCCGATGGTGTTGTGCTGTTCCATGACACGGCGGAATATGGCCGCGACTTCGGCGTGCACCGCCTTTTCGCCGAACTGGCGCGCGATTACCCGCATTTCGAGTTCAAGCACAGCCACGGCCTTGGCGTTCTCAGCATGTCGCCCCGGCCGCGTGGCGATCTCGGTCTGATGCTGCGTCCGGCAGGATGGCGCGAGAGCCCGCTGGGCTTTTTCCGCCTGCGGCGCGAGCGCAGCATTCGCCGTCACTTCCGCGACATGGGCGCGTCCCTGCGCGCCTGACGGGCATGGGGGCGCGTTTCGGCGGGCATCCTGCCTCGTTGGCGCGATGCCTGTCACCACCGCGCTTTCCGCGCCGCTATTGGCACGCGGATTGAATGATTTTCGCTACGTCACCGGGCGCCGCCGCGCCGGTGCATTCGAGCGGAGATCACGACATGACGCAGGCGACGCACCCGGTCGATGAGAGGCTGCCCTGGCCGCGCCTCGCCACGCTCGGCCTCCAGCATGTGCTGGTGATGTATGCCGGCGCGGTCGCCGTGCCGCTCATCATCGGTCGCGCGCTCAAGCTGCCGCCGGAAGACGTCGCCTTCCTCATCAGCGCCGATCTCTTCGCCTGCGGCGTCGCCACGCTGATCCAGAGCCTCGGCGCGCCCGGGCTCGGCATTCGCCTGCCGGTGATGATGGGCGTCACCTTCGCCGCCGTCGGGCCGATGCTCTCCATGGCGGCCTCTCCCGACATCGGCCTACTCGGCATTTACGGCGCGGTCATCGCCGCCGGCGCCTTCGGCATGGTGGTGGCGCCGTTCATCTCGCGCCTGCTGCCGCTGTTTCCGCCCGTCGTCACCGGCACCATCATCCTCGTTATCGGCATTTCGCTGATGCGGGTCGGCATCAACTGGGCCGGCGGCGGCGTGCCGACACATACCAAGGTGGTGGATGGGGTGGCCGGTGCCTTCCCCAACCCGAATTATGCCCAGCTCGAAGGGCTGGGCCTCGCGCTCTTCGTGCTGCTGGCCATTCTCGCGTTGACGAAATGGGGCAAGGGATTCCTTGCCAATGTCGCGGTGCTGCTCGGCATCGTCGCCGGCTGCGTGCTGGCCAGCGTGATGGGCGTGATGCATTTCGAGAAGGTGGTTGATGCGCCCTGGTTCGGGCTCGTGCTGCCCTTCCATTTCGGCGCGCCGAGCTTCCATCTCGTGCCGGTGCTGACCATGTGCCTCGTCATGATCGTGGTGATGATCGAGTCACTCGGCATGTTTCTGGCGCTGGCCGAGATGACCGGCCGGCCGGTGGACCGCACCGCGCTCACCGCCGGGCTGCGGGCCGATGGCGCAGGCACGCTGATCGGCGGCATCTTCAACACCTTCCCCTACACCTCTTTCTCGCAGAATGTCGGGCTGGTCGGGGTCACCGGCGTGCGCTCGCGCTATGTCACGGCGACCGGCGGGCTGATCATGCTGGCGCTCGGGCTGATGCCGAAAATGGCCGCGATCGTCGAGGCCGTGCCGGTGGTCGTGCTCGGCGGCGCCGGGCTGGTGATGTTCGGCATGGTGGCGGCGACCGGAGCGCGCATCCTCGCGCAGGTCGATTTCCGCACCAACCGCTTCAATCTCTACATCGTCGCGATTTCCGTCGGCTTCGGCATGATCCCGCTGGTGGCGCCGAATTTCTTCAAGAACCTGCCGCACGCCCTGCACCCGCTGCTGGAATCCGGCATCCTGCTGGCGGCGCTGGTGGCGGTGCTGCTCAACGCCTTCTTCAACGGCGTGCGCAGCGGGCAAGCCGCCGAGCGCGAGGTGGCGGCGGCCGCTGCGGCGGTCGAGCACGGCTGAGTTGCGAAAGATACGCTCACACTTTGTGAAACCCGTTGCGCTATCCTCGGTGCTAAAGGAAGGCTGAGCGAGGGCCGGTCACCGGCCCGCTCGCGGATCACCGGCCGTAGGCGCCCCAGAGGGCGGCGGCCGCACGAGGCAGACCATGGCGCGTAAATTCTTCGGCACGGACGGCATTCGCGGCCGCGCCAACGGCATCATCACCCCGGAGCTGGCGCTGCGCGTCGGCATGGCCGCCGGGCTCATCTTCCATCGTGGCGATCACCGCCATCGCGTGGTCATTGGCAAGGACACGCGGCTCTCGGGCTACATGATCGAGAACGCGCTGGTCGCCGGCTTCACCTCGGTCGGCATGGATGTGCTGCTGCTCGGCCCGATGCCGACGCCGGCGGTGGCCATGCTCACCCATTCCATGCGCGCCGATCTCGGCGTGATGATCTCCGCCTCGCACAACCCGTTCGACGATAACGGCATCAAGCTGTTCGGGCCGGATGGCTACAAGCTCTCCGACGCCATTGAGAGCCAGATCGAGGAGCTGATCACCGGCGACATGTCGGCGCGGCTCGCCCAGCCTGCCGCCATGGGGCGGGCGAAGCGGCTCGAAGGCGTGCATGCCCGCTATATCGAGTTCGCCAAGCGCACCTTGCCGCGCAACCAGTCCTTCGAGGGCATCCGCGTCGTCGTCGACTGCGCCCATGGCGCGGCCTATCGCGTGGCGCCGGAGGCCCTGTGGGAGCTCGGCTGCGAAGTGATCGCCATTGGCGACAAGCCGGATGGCTTCAACATCAACCGAGAGGTCGGCTCGACCGCGCCCGAGGCGCTTGCCGCCAAGGTGCGCGAGGTCCGCGCCGATATCGGCATCGCGCTCGATGGCGACGCCGACCGGGTGCTGATCGTCGACGAGAAGGGCCATCTGGTGGATGGCGACCAGCTCATGGCGGTGGTCGCCGAGAGCTTCAAGGAAGATGGCCGCCTGTCGCGCGACGGCATCGTGGCGACCGTCATGTCCAATCTCGGCCTTGAGCGCCACCTCGCCGGCCTCGGCCTGACGCTGGCGCGCACCCCGGTGGGCGACCGCTATGTGCTGGAGCACATGCGCGCCCATGGCTTCAATGTCGGCGGCGAGCAGTCCGGCCACATCATCCTGTCCGACTATTCGACCACGGGCGACGGACTCGTGGCGGCGCTTCAGGTGCTGGCCATGGTGGTGCGCCGGCAGCGTCCGGTGTCGGAGGTCTGCCACCGTTTCGACCCGCTGCCGCAGATCCTCAAGAATGTCCGCTACAAGAAGGGTCGGCCGCTGGAGGATGACAGCGTCATCAAGGCCATCGCCGCCGCCGAAGAGAAGCTCAACAGCCATGGCCGCCTGCTCATCCGCCCGTCGGGCACCGAGCCGGTGATCCGCGTTATGGGCGAAGGCGACGACCGCGATCTGGTGGAAGCGGTGGTGAACGACGTGGTGGAAGCGGTGGGCCTGGCGGCGGCGTGACGCCACGCCTCCCTCCGTCATCCCGGACGCCGCGTAGCGGCGAGCCGGGATCGTGCGCCGAATAGCCCTTCCTTCCCGCGCTCCCGGATACGGCCCTCGGCCGTTCCGGGATGACGATGGGGGTGGTGCTACCCATCCAGCCGGCGCAGCAGGCCGCGATAGATCTCGTCGTCGTCGCACAGGCCGGCGAGGCGGCCGAGATTGTCGACCAGCAGGATCGGCAGCTCGGTGTGGCGCTTGAGTTCGATCGCCGCCTTCAGCTTGAGATCGACCGGGGCGACGATGCAGTCCGCGTCATGCGCCAGCTTGTCGTCGATCACGCCCGCCTCGCCATCGGCGGTGGCGAGCAGGCCGGCCCGGCCATCGACATCGAGCGAGAGCGGCCGGCCCTCGCCATCCACCCGCAGCCGCACATGCCCGCCCTTGTCGAGCACCACCGAGTCGCCCTCGCGCGGCAGGCTGGCCGCCGGGCGCATCACCGCCGTGCCGCGCAGCACGTTGAGCGGGTTCATGTGCTTCACGAATTCGGCGACATAGGCGTTTGCCGGGCGCAGTAATATGTCTTCCGCCGTGCCGGCCTGCACGATGCGCCCGCCTTCCATGATGGCGATCTTGTTGCCGAGTTTCAGCGCCTCGTCGAGATCGTGGCTGACGAAGACGATGGTCTTCTGGATGCGCCGCTGCAGATCGAGCAGCTCGTCCTGCAGCTTGTCGCGGATCAGCGGGTCGAGCGCGGAGAAGGGCTCGTCCATCAGCAGGATGTCGGCATCGGTGGCGAAGGCGCGGGCGAGGCCGACGCGCTGCTGCATGCCGCCGGACAGCTCGTTGGTGTATTTCTCAGCCCAGTTGGTGAGGCCGACCATGGCGAGCTTTTCATCGACGATGCGCCGGCGCTCGGCCGGGGGCGTGCCGCGCAGCTCCAGCCCGAAGCCGACATTGTCGCGCACCGTGCGCCAGGGCAGCAGCCCGAATTGCTGGAACACCATGGAGACGGTGTTCATGCGGATGTCGCGCAGCGTGTCCTCGTCGCAGCGGGCGACGTCGATCATCGCCCCCTTGTGCTCGACCATGACGGCGCCGCGCGCCACCTCGTTGAGGCGGTTGATGGCGCGCAGGATGGTGGACTTGCCCGAGCCCGAGAGCCCCATCAGCACGCAGATCTCGCCGCGCTCGATGGAGAGGCTGACGCCGGCCGCGCCCAGCACGGCCCCGGTGAGGTTGAGGATTTCCTCGCGGGTGCGGCCCTCGTCGATCAGGCCCAGCGCGCGCTTCTGCTCGGAGCCGAAGACGATGTCGATGTTGCGGAATTCAACGGCAGCCATGGATCACCCTTTCCGGGAGCGGCGTTCGGGCCGCTTGCACACGCGGTCGAGCACGATGGCGAGCACGACGATGGCGAGCCCCGCCTCGAAACCCATGGCGATGTTCACCGAGTTCAGCGCCCGCACCACCGGCTTGCCGAGCCCGTCCGCGCCGACCAGCGCCGCGATCACCACCATGGAGAGGCTGAGCATGATGCACTGGGTGATGCCGGCCATGATGGTCGGCAGCGCATAGGGCAGCTCCACCTTGAACAGCAGCTGGGTCTTGGTGGCGCCAAACGCCTTGCCCGCCTCATAGAGCGCCGGCGGCACCGAGGAGATGCCGAGATGCGTGAGTCGGATCGGCGCGGGGATGGAGAAGATCACCGTGGAGATCAGGCCGGGCACCGCACCGAGGCCGAACAGAACCAGCGTCGGGATCAGATACACGAAGGTCGGGATGGTCTGCATCAGGTCCAGCACCGGGCGGATGGCGGTGTAGAGCCAGGGCCGGTGGGCGGCGGCGATACCGATCGGCACGCCGACCACGACGCAGACGAAGGTGGCGCAGATGACGAGGGAGAGGGTCTCCATCGTCGCCGTCCAGTAGCCGAGATTGGTGACCAGCAGCAGCGCGCCGACGATGAACACAACGAGGCCGACGGAGCGGTGCACCAGCCAGGCGCACAGCCCGAACAGCGCGATCAGCAGCAGCGGCGGCACGAAGAGCAGCGCGGCGGTGAAGCCGCCGATCAGCGCTCCCAGCACCAGCGAGATGAAGTCGAAGAAGCCCTGCCCATGCGTGGTCAGGAAGTCCACGAAATCCCGCAGCCAGAGGCCCAGCGGAATCTTGTGCTCGGTCAGCCAGTCATACATGCGCACGCTCCCGGCAGGGGATGGAAATGGCTCGGCGGTCTGGCAGCAGGTCGCTTCACGACCTTTTCGTCATCCCGGGCGGCCAAAGGCCGACCCGGGATCGCGAAATAGCGGGTGGCGATCCCGGCTCTCCGGCTTTGCCTGCGGCCGGGATGACGGATCGCGCGACGAGGAGGGCGGGGCGCTCGCAGCCCTAATGGCCCCGCCCTTGGATCGTCAGCGCTGCATGCGGCCGCCGGCGAGAACCGGCGGGCGCAGTCTCACAGACCGAGGCTCTTCTTCACCGCCGGCACGGCGGGCTTGCCGTCGATGGTGGTCACGCCGGCGAGCCAGGGCTCCCACACGGTCGGGTTGGCCTTGAGATACTTCTCCGCCGCCTTGGCCGGGTCCATGCCGTCGAGCAGGATGTAGCCCATCACCACATTCTCGGTCTCGAGCGAGAACTTCAGGTTCTTGATGAGGGTGCCGACATTCGGGCACTCGGTGACATAGCCGGCACGGGTGTTGGTGTAGATGGTGGCGCCGCCATAGTTCGGGCCGAACACGTCGTCACCGCCCGACAGGTAGCTCATCTTGTACTTGGAGTTCATCGGGTGGGGCTCCCAGCCGAGGAAGACGACGGCTTCCTTGCGCTTGGAGGCGCGCTCGACCTGCGCCAGCATGCCCTGCTCGCTGGATTCGACGAGATCGAAGCCCTTGAGCCCGAACTTGTCGTCCTTGATCATGTCGAGGATCAGCCGGTTGCCGTCATTGCCCGGCTCGATGCCATAGATCTTGCCGCCGAGCTTGTCCTTGAACTTGGCGATGTCGGCGAAGGACTTCAGGCCCTCGTCATAGAGATAGGTCGGCACGGCGAGGGTGTATTTGGCGCCCTCGAGATTCACGCCGATCACCTCGACGGTCTTGTCGTCGCGGTAGGGCTTCAGGTCGGCTTCCATGGTCGGCATCCAGTTGCCGAGGAAGACGTCGATGTCCTTGGTCTGCATCGACTTGTAGGTCACCGGCACCGAGAGCACCTGCGTCTTCGGCGTGTAGCCGAGCGCTTCCAGAATGTCGGAGGCGAGCGCGGTGGTGGCGGTGATGTCGGTCCAGCCGACATCGGCGAACCGCACGGTCTTGCACGCCGCGGGTTCGGCGGCCTGAGCCGCGTGGAAGCCCGGCGCCGCGCCGAGCGCGAGGCCGAGGGCGGCGGCGGCCAGAAGGTGGAAGCTGCGCATCGTTACTGTTCCCGTTTTCGCCTGCGTTATGCCTGGATCATGGAACCGGGCCCGCGGGACGCCAAGGCCCGCATGACCGGATTCAACAAGTCGGGGTCGCGGCGCACGCGCCGGAAAGGCGGCCGCCCTTGCCCGGACGGTACCTCAATACAAGCGACCCACACGGAGCCGGCGATGGAAAACGTCGCCGGGTACCGGCACGCGGCCTCTGGAAGGCTTCTTTTGAATGACTATTCAATACCCGGCCTGCGGCTTTGTCACGCGCAATTTTTACCCCGAACGCTGCGAAAACTGCCTGTTTTCGGGCATTTTGACGGAATTCGTCATCGCATTTGAAGTCTTGCGACGCGTGCGTTGCGATCTCGCAGTTGCGGGATGAGGAGGGTTTGCCACGGCAGGTGAGATATGTATTGTACAGCCATTCAATAAATGGACGTGCTCAGGGAGGTGTCGGTGGCGAAAGCGAATGCGCGTTCCCGCGCGGCGTCTGTCGACCTTGCCCGCGAGGCCGCTGCGGACCTTGCCGCCGGCGAGGCGGGCGGGCCGGCCTCCGACCGGCGGCGCGAGCCGGAGGATGTGCGCCGCCGCCAGCTGATCGAGGCCACCATCGATTCGCTGGCCGAGATCGGCTTCAACGCCTCGACGCTGGCGCAGATCGCCCGCCGGGCCGGCGTCTCGCCCGGCCTCGTCGCGCATTATTTCGGCGACAAGGACGGCCTCTTAGAAGCCACGCTCCGCCATCTCTCGCTTCGGCTCTACCGAGCGACGGCGCTGCGGCTGCGCGAGGCGCGTTCGGCGCGGGCGCGCGTTCAGGCGCTGATCGACGCCAATCTCGCGCCCGAGGAATTCGACCAGCGCACCTCCAGCGTCTGGCTCGCCTTCTGGGGCCAGGTGCTGCATTCCGAGCGCCTGCGCCGGGTGCAGCGGGTCTATCAGGCGCGCATGCTCGCCAATCTGCGCCATGATCTGCGGGCGCTGGTCGCCCCGCATGAGGTCCACCGCCTCGCCATCACCATCGCCGCCGTGATCGACGGCCTGTGGCTGCGCTCCTCCCTCTCCGCCGCCGGCGAGACGGATTCGGTGAGCGCCCGCCAGGTCGCGAGCGCCTTCGTCGATGCCCAGATCGCCGCCGCCACGCCGGCCGCTCCCCCTATCGGAACCGCTCCCATGACCACACCCTTTCCCCGCCACGCCAGTCACATTGCCGGGCGCTACCACCCGACCGGTGGCGCCACTTTCGAGACCCGCAACCCCGCCACGGGCGAGGTGCTTGCCGAGATCGAGATCGCCGGCGAGGCGGAGGTCGAGGCCGCCGTCGCCGCTGCCCGCACCGGGCAGAAGCGCTGGGCGGCGATGACCGGGGCCGAGCGCGGGCGCATCCTCAAGCGCGCCGCCGACCTGCTGCGCGCCCGCAACGACGAGCTCGCGCATCTGGAGACGCTCGACACCGGCAAGCCGATCCAGGAAACCATTGCCGTCGACGTGCTCTCGGGCGCCGACTGCATCGAGTATTACGCGGGCCTTGCCGCCGGCCTGTCGGGCGAGCATGTCGATCTCGGCCCCACGGCTTTCGGCTATACGCGCCGCGAGCCGCTCGGCATCTGCGCCGGCATCGGCGCGTGGAACTACCCCGTCCAGATCGCCTGCTGGAAATCGGCGCCCGCGCTCGCCTGCGGCAACGCGATGATCTTCAAGCCGGCGGAGCTCACCCCGCTCACCGCGCTGAAGCTGGCGGAGATCTATGTCGAAGCCGGCGTGCCGGAGGGCGTGTTCTCCGTTGTGCAGGGCTTCGCCGACACCGGTCGCCTGCTCACCCGCCACCCGGCTATCGCCAAGGTCTCGCTCACCGGCGAGGTCGGCACCGGCAAGAAGGTGATGGTCGATGCTGCCGGCACGCTGAAATATGTGACGCTGGAACTCGGCGGAAAATCCCCGCTCATCATCTTCGCCGATGCCGATCTCGACGACGCCGTCTCGGCCGCGCTGCTGGCGAATTTCTACTCGGCCGGCGAGGTCTGCTCCAACGGCACCCGCGTCTTCGTCGAGGAGAGCGTGCGCCCGGTCTTCCTCGACAAGCTCGTCGCCCGCGTGGAAAAAATGGTGGTCGGCGATCCGCTGGACCCGGCGACCCATGTCGGCGCGCTCATCTCGCCCGAGCACATGGAGAAAGTGCTCGGCTATATCGAGCGCGGCAAGGCGGAGGGGGCCAAGCTCCTCACCGGCGGCACGCGCGTCACCACGGGCGGGCTCGACAAGGGCGCCTTCGTCGCCCCCACCGTGTTCGATGGCTGCGCCGACGGCATGGGCATCGTCCGCGAGGAAATCTTCGGCCCGGTGATGGCGGTGCTGTCCTTCACCGACGAGGCGGAGGTGATCGCCCGCGCCAACGACACCGATTTCGGCCTCGCCGCCGGCGTGTTCACCAAAGACCTCGCCCGCGCCCACCGCGTCATCGCGCAGCTGGAGGCCGGCACCTGCTGGATCAACACCTACAACATCACGCCGATTGAGCTGCCCTTCGGCGGGTCCAAGCAGTCCGGTTTGGGCCGTGAGAACGGCAAGGCGGCGATCGAGCACTACACGCAGCTGAAGAGCGTCTACGTCAATCTCGGCCGCGTCGAGGCGCCCTACTGATGGCCGCGCCCGTGGACATGGCCGACTACATCATCATCGGCGCCGGATCGGCCGGCTGCGTGCTCGCCGACCGGCTGAGCGCCGATGGCACCAACCGCGTCGCCGTGCTCGAATTCGGCGGCTCCGACCGCTCGATCTTCATCCAGATGCCCACCGCTTTGTCCATTCCGATGAACATGGCGAAGTACAACTGGATGTATGAGAGCGAGCCTGAGCCCGGCCTTGATGGGCGGCGCATGCACTGCCCGCGCGGCAAGGTGCTCGGCGGCTCCTCCTCGATCAACGGCCTCGTCTATATGCGCGGCGCGGCGGCGGATTTCGACCGCTGGGCGAGCGAGGGCGCGGCCGGCTGGTCCTATGCCGACGTGCTCCCCTATTTCCGCCGCGCCGAGGGCCGGCGCGACGGCGGCGACGAATATCGCGGCAGCGACGGCCCGCTCGCCACCCGCTACGGCACGCTGGAAAACCCGCTGTACCGCGCCTTCATCGAGGCGGCGCAGCAGGCGGGCTACCCGGCCAGCGACGACGTGAACGGCTACCAGCAGGAAGGCTTCGGCCGGATGGACATGACGGTTAAGGACGGCGTTCGCTGGTCCGCCGCCAATGCCTATCTGAAGCCGGCTATGAAACGCCCCAATCTGCGCGTCGAAACCCATGCCCGCGTCGAGCGCATCCTGTTCGAGGGGCGCCGGGCGGTGGGCGTGCAGTGGTCGCGCGGCGGAAAGAGCCACACGCTGCGCGCCGCGCGCGAGGTCATCCTCTCCGCCGGCCCCATCGCGTCGCCGCAAATGCTGAAACTCTCCGGCATTGGCGACGCCGATGAGCTGAAGAGCCATGGCCTTGAGGTCATCTCCCATCGGCGCGGCGTCGGCGAGAACCTTCAGGACCATCTGGAAATCTATTTCCAGCAGGCCTGCACTCAGCCGGTCAGCCTTTACTCGCAGATGGGCCTCGTCGCGCGGGGCCTCATCGGCGCGAAATGGCTGCTCACCAGAAAGGGGCTCGGCGCCACCAATCATTTCGAGGCCTGCGGCTTCATCCGCTCGCGCGCCGGCATCCCCTCGCCGGACATCCAGTATCATTTCCTGCCGCTGGCCGTGACCTATGACGGGCAGGGCATGGCGAGCGAGCATGGCTATCAGGCCCATGTCGGGCCGATGCGCTCGAAAAGCCGGGGCTGGGTGCGCCTGCGCTCGGCTAATCCCGCCGACAAGCCGCGCGTGCAGTTCAACTACCTCACGCACCCGGATGATCTCGTGGAGTTCCGCGCCGCCGTGCGCCTCACCCGCGAGATCTTCAACCAGCCGGCCTTCGCGCCCTATCGCGGCCGCGAGATCCAGCCGGGGGCGGATGTCACCAGCGACGAGGCGATCGACGCCTTCCTGCGCGCGCATGTGGAGAGCGCCTATCACCCCTCCTGCTCAGCCAAGATGGGCGCGCCGTCCGACCCGATGGCGGTGGTCGACCCGAAAATGCGGGTGATCGGCGTCGAGGGGCTGCGCGTGGTGGATTCCTCCACCATGCCCTCCATCACCAACGCCAATCTCAACGCGCCGACCATCATGATGGCGGAGAAGGCGGCCGACCATATTCTCGGCCGTCCGCTGCTCGCCCCCTCCAACGCGCCGACCTACACCGCGCCGAACTGGCAGACCGCGCAGCGCTGAATCGGCGCGCTCGCGCCGACAAGCTCCGGGTTTCACACGGGTTTCACAGAGCGCGCGCCAGATGGCTTCACCTGCACAGAGGGTGAGCCATGCGCGTTTCGGTGGTGATTCCGGCCTATAATGAAGCCGGCAACATAGCCCGTCTGGTGGCGGAGGTGGGCACGGTGGTGCCGGCGGCGCTGCTCGGCGAGATCATCGTGGTCGATGACGCCAGCGACGATGCCTCGTTGGCGGAATTGCGCGCGCTGGGCGAGCCGCGCCTGCGCATTCTCTGCCATGGCCGCCGCGCCGGGCAGAGCGCGGCGCTGCGCTCCGGCATCCGCGCCGCCGCCTGCCCGGTCATCGTCACGCTGGATGGCGACGGGCAGAACGACCCGGCCGATATTCCCGCTTTGCTGCGCCGGCTCGGCAGTGCCGAAGGCGGTGCGCCCGCTCTGGTCGGCGGCATCCGGCAGAACCGCCGCGCCGCCGGCTCCCGCCGCTTCGCCTCGCGCTTCGCCAATGGGCTGCGCGGGTCTCTCCTCAAGGACGAGTGCCCGGATACGGGCTGCGGCATCAAGGCGTTCCGCCGCGCCGCCTTTCTGGAGCTGCCCTATTTCGCCACCATGCACCGCTATCTGCCGGCGCTGTTCCTGAGTTACGGCCACAAGGTGGCCTATGTGCCGGTGAATGACCGCCCGCGCCTTGCCGGCCGCTCGAAATACACCAATCTCGGGCGGGCGCTGGTCGGGCTGCATGATCTGTTCGGCGTGGTCTGGCTGCGCCGGCGCACCGTGCTGCCGCCGGTGAGCGAGGACGGGGCGGCCTTGGTGCGGCTTACGCCGTCGCGGCTGGCCGAGCCGGCGAGCGAGCCGCCGCTGGCGCATGAGGCCGGGCTGGCGGCATCCGCCGCCTCCTGAGCGATGTCCCGAGAGTACAGAGAGCGCCGGTCCGCCGGGCGGGCGTGGATCAGCCGGCTGTCGAGGGCTGGCCGGCGGGAAGCCGCGGGCCGGTGAGCCGCGCCCCGGCCTGACGCAGGCGGGCAGCGGCGGCGCCGGCGAGAAGCGCCGCCTTTTGGCGGATCGCCCCGATTCCGGCACCGAGCGCCGCCGCATGCGCCGCCCGTTGGCGGGCCCAGGCTTCGCCCAAGCTGGTCAGCTGCGCTTCCAGCACCTCGTCGCGCCACAGCGCCTCGTGGCGTACGAACATGAGATGGCGCAGCACGGCGGCGATGGTCAGCATCAGCGCGATGGAGACCGTCACGTCCGAGAGGTAATGCGCGCCGAAGGCGATGCGGTTCAGCGAGGTGGCGGCAACGAACACCGCCACCAGCGCGGTCACCTGCCAGCGCCATTCGCGCGGCACGAACAGCGCGAGCGGCAGCAGGCAGGCGACGGTGGCCGCCTCGCCCGAGCTGAAGGAGCGGTTGAAGAAGGCGTGCTCGGCCATCACCCACGCTTCCTGAAACGGGTAAGGGCCGCCGAAATCCACCGTGTTCACCGGGCGCGGCCGGCCCCACAGCGTCTTCAGCACACCGTTCACCAACAGGCCGGGGCCGAGCAGGAACAGGGCGATGAAGAAGCAGGAAAAGCGCGGCGAGACGAGGCAGGGCTTGGCCGGGTAGATGAGCTTCAGGGCGAGGCACAGCCCGAGCATCACCGGCAGGGCGACGGAAAGGTTGGAGGCGAGGTTGCGGAAGTCGATCAACCCGCGCATCCGCGCCGCGGCAAAGCCCTCGCCCGGCGTGTAGAACAGATAGGTAAAGTTGCGGTCGATTGTTGGAAAAAGATAAAAAACAGCAGAAAGCGACAGTGTCAGCACGGCGCTTGCGGCCATGGGGTGCGCTTTGCATAAGTCGCACAGGCTTTTAGGCGCCGCCTTGTTCATGTTGACCCGCCCCCGGGAACAGAAAACTACGTCACATTTTTAGAAAAGCACGGCAACGTGAAGCTGGTGTGAAGAAAAGGTGAAGATGATGCATTGCCGGCGAGGGACGCAGGGTCAGGCCGCATCCGCCGCCCGCTGCCGCCGCTCGCGCCGGATGAAGACGAGGTTGCGGACATAGATCAGCAACCCGGCCGCCTGACCGACGATGAACACCGGGTCTTGCCGGTAGAGCGCATAGGCGAGCAGCGTCACCCCGCCGCCGAGCGAGAACAGCCAGAACGCCGCCGGCACGATACTGCGCCGCGCCCGCTCGCTGGCGATCCATTGGGTGAGGAAGCGGGCCGTGAACAGCCCCTGTCCGATGAAGCCCACCACCAGCCACGGGTCGATGCGGCCGACGCTGGCGATGGCGGTGGCAAGGCCAGCGGAGAGATCGGCGGCGAGAAGGCTCATATCAGCGCGCTCATGGGGTGCCGGTGGCATAAAGGGTGAGCGCGAGCCGGCGCGTGGTGGCGAGGTTGAGGCCCTCCACCGTGGTCAGCGCCACTGGCGTCAGCCCGAGCGCCGCCGCCCGCGCGGTGAAGGCGGCCTGCTGGTTTGCCCCGACGAAGACCGCGCGGCAGCCTTGCGTATCCTTCAGGAAATCCGCCGCCTGCGCGCCGCTGCCGATCTGCGTCGTGGCGCCGAGATGAAACAGCACGCTCGCCTCGCCAAAGCCCGCCACCATCAGTCGCGGGGCGGCGCAGGGCACGAGATGGGTCGCCGCGGCGAGGCGCGGGCTGATGAAGGCGCTGTCGAGCTGCGGCAGTACCAGCCCGAAGGCCAGCCCATAGCTCGCCGCCGCCTGTACCAGCAGCACCGGCAGCGCGGCCAGTGGGCCTTGCCGGAGCGCCCGCAGCAGCGCCAGCGCGCCGATGGCGAACACCCCGAGCGCCAGTGCCAGCACCAGCGGGTCGATACGGCCCTCCAGCCCATAAAGCAGCGCCGGCACCGCCACCGCGCCGACCATCCCGCCGACGGCGGAACTCGCGGTGAGCAGCCGGCCCCAGAGCGGGGCGGGCGCGTCGCGGCGCGCCCACAGCGCCGCGCCGGTCAGCAGCGCGATGGCGGGATAGGCCGGCAGCGTGTAGTGCGGCAGCTTGGTGGCGATCAGCTCGAACACGATCCAGAAGGGCAGCCCCCAGGCGAGGCAGAAGCGTACCGCCGGCTCGGCGCGCTGGCGCCAGACCCAGGGCAGAGCGAGGATCGCCAGCGCCGCCCCGGGCCAGAAGGCGACGAGGAAGGCGGCAAGATGCGCGCCGGGCGGGGCGCCGTGGGATTCCTGGCCGGTCGCCACCTTGCCGAGTAGGTCATTGCCCACTGCCTCGTGGAAGAAGTCGGTGCCCGACTGGAGATAGATCGCGACCAGCCAGGGCAGCACCATCAGCGCCGTCACGGGCAGGCCCAGCGCGGGGCGCAGGCGCCTCAGCCAGTTCGCCCGCCGGTCGGCGATCACCAGCGCGCACGCGGTGAGGCCGGCCAGCAGCGGCACGATCGGCCCCTTGATGAGGACGGCAAGCCCCAGCGCCGCCCAGAACAGCAGGATCTCGCCCAACCCCAGCGGGTGGCGTGCCAGATAAGCCCGCGCCAGCACCATCTGCACCCCGACCGCGCAGGCGAGCTGCATCGCGTCGGTCTTGGCGAGCCGCGCCTCGCCATTGAGGATCAGCGAGGCGCCGAGCAGCGCCGCCGCGATCAGCCCGGCCTCCTCGCCGAACAGCCGCCGGCCGATCACATAGGTGCCGAGCGCCGCCAGCAGCGCGCCGATGAGGGAGGGGATGCGCAGCGCCCAGATCGGCGCCTCGCCGTGAAAGCCGAGCGCGCGCGCCGCCGCGCTTTGCAGCCAGTAAATGCCGATCGGCTTCTTGAAGCGCGTCTCCGCGCCGAGGCGCGGCACGACATAGTCGCCGCTCGCCAGCATTTGCCGCGAGGCCTGCGCGAAGCGCGCCTCGTCGCGGTCCACCACTGGCAGGGCGAAGAAGCCCGGCACGAAGCAGGCGAGCAGGAACAGCACCAGCAGCGGCAGGCGCCAGCGGGCCGGCAGCGCGAACGCCCCGGCGCTTTCTCCCGTCCCTTCGCTCAACCGATCCGTCACGCCCATGCCCCCCGTGCCGCTCACGGATGGCGCGGGCTCATGTCGCCCGCGTGACAGGCGGCGATCTATGGGGAGGCTTCAGCTGCGCTTGAGGCCAAGGCTCGCGAGATGCGCGAGGATTTCCCGCGCGGCGTCCTCGGGCGAGGGGTCGACGAGCAGCTTGCCGCCGCCGGCCGCCGCCTGCGTCGCCGCCTTCAGCCGCTCGGCGGCGGAGGCGCCCGCCGCCGCCTTGGCGATCAGCTTCGGGCGGGGGCGATAGGGGCGTTCCTCCACTTCCACCGCCTGCGGGGCGGGAAAACCGGGTGCCGTCTCGATCACCCCGCGTCGGCGGGCGGCGAAGGCGAAGGGTAGCGGCGCGGGCGCGGCGGGATGGACGGTGAGAAGAGCCGGCAGGCGCAGCACCACGCGCCGGCGGGCGCCGCGCGGCAAGGCCTGCTCGACGGCGAGCGTGCCCGCCTCCGGCCCCGCTTGCAGCCCCGCCGCATCGGCGAGGATCGGCCGGCCGAGCGCGCGGGCCAGCGCGTAGGGCAGCAGCCCGGCATCCTCCCCGCCCTGGCCGCTGCGACCGGCGAGAATGAGGTCCGGCGGGTTGTCCGAGAGCGCCGCGACAAGGCTCGGCAGCGGGTCGTCGCCGTCCGCGATCACCCGATGATCGAGCCGCCCGACGCCATGGCCGAGCGCATCCGCGAGCGCGCCAAGCTCCGGCCCGGCATGAAGCGCTGTCACCTCGCCGCCAAGATCGACCGCGAGGCGGAGCGCCTGCAATTCGACCGGCACCGGCGCGGGCTGGCCGGAGACGCGGTGGCGCCCGGCGGAGAGCAGGACGACGATCTTCATGCGTCCTCTCCCGCGAGCAGCCGCAGCAGCGCCGGCATCACCTGCTGCGCGTCGGCGACGATGGCGAGGCCGGCCCGCTCGATCATCGCGGCGTGCAGATCGGTGTTCACCGCCACCACATGCTCGCAGCCGGTGATGCCCTGCAGGTGCTGCGGCGCGCCGGCAATGCCGAGGGCGAAATAGCAGCTCGCCGTCAGCACCGTGCCGGAGGCGCCGACCTGCGCGGCGCGCGGCATCAGCCCGGCATCGCACACCATGCGGCTCGCGCCGGGCGTGGCATGGAGCGCGGTGACCAGCGCGCGGAAGGCGTCGAAATCGGTGATGCCATTGCCGGCGGAGACGACGAATTCGGCCTCCGCCAGCGCCACGGTCGCCGGGTCGGCGGGAATGAACGCCGCCGCCAGCACCGCGCTAGGGGCGCGCGGCGGAAAGGTGAAATCGAGCGTAGCTGCTTCATGCAGCGTGCCGGCATGGGGCGCCACCGCGTCGGCGGCGAGCGCAATGAGCCGCGGCGGGGCCCGGCGCTGCTCGGCCTTGCGGGCGCGGGCGGCGCGGGTCACAGCTTTCGTCGACAGGCTCTCCGCCCCGGCGAACAGCGCCGCGCCAGAGAGCGCGGCGACGCGCCGGGCGAGATCGCCACCATCCGCGCTGTCGGGGAACAGCGCATGGCGCAGCGAAAGCCCGTCCAGCACGGCGGCGACCGCTTCGGCCTTCGCCTCGGGATCGTAGCCCGCGACGGGCAAAGCGAGCACGCGGTCGATGCCGGCGGCGCCGAACTCCTCGGAGGGTGCCTCCACCAGAGCAATCACCGCCCCGCCGCCGTCATCCGCCAGCAGCCGCGCGGCGCCGATCACCTGCCGGTCATGCGGGGTGAGCCGCCCGCCCGGCACATCCGGCACCACGGCGACGAGAAAAGCCGGCTCGGCAATGAGGCGCAGGCGCGGCGCCGCCTCGGCGACGGCTACCGGCGCAGCGGCCACGGCCGGCATGACACTCGCGACGCGCTGCGTGCGGTCGAGCCGGCGGCGCAGCGTGCCCGGCACGAGCTGCTGGTTCGTCTCCGCGCGCGGGTCACGGTGCAGGCGGGTGGAGAGCGTGGGCGTCGCGGCTAGGTCGAAGCGCGGGCGGGCGGCACCGCCCAGGCGATGGGCGGCGCGCTCCGCACGTGGGTCGCGGCGCTGGCGCGTCATGCGAGCACCTGCGCGGCCCGCACCGTCGCGTCGGGCGCCTTCACAGGGGCGGCCTCGACCGCCCGCAGCACGAGCTCGGCAATGTCAGCGACGTCCGGCCGCTCGCCGGTCACGCCTTCCAGCATGGCCGAGCATTGCGGGCAGGCCACCGCGACAATGGCCGCGCCCGTCGCCGCCGCCTGACCCATGCGAATATCCGGGATGCGGCGTTCGCCCTCAATGTCGGAGACCGGCGCGCCGCCGCCGCCGCCGCAGCACATGGAGCGTTTGCCGGAACGTTCCATTTCCAGCCGCGTGAGCCCGAGACGGTCGAGCAACCGGCGCGGCGCGTCGATCTCGCCATTGTAGCGGCCGAGATAGCAGGGGTCGTGATAGGTCACGCGCGCCTCGGTGAGCGCGCCCACGGTGAGCCGCCCGCCAGCCACAAGCTCGTCGAGGAAGGCGGTGTGGTGCACCACCTCATATTCCCCGCCAAAGGCCCGGTATTCGTTGCGCAGCGCGTGCAGCGCGTGCGGGTCGGCGGTGAGGATGCGGGTGAAGCCATAGCGCGCGAGCGTGCCGATATTCGCGCGGGCGAGGCGCTGGAAGGTGGCTTCGTCCCCCAGCCGGCGCGCGAGGTCGCCGCAATCGCGCTCCTCCGGGCCCAGCACCGCGAAATCGACGCCCGCCTTGTGCAGCAGCGTCACCAGCGCGCGAAGCGTGCGGCCATAGCGCAGCTCATAGGCGCCCTCGCCGAGCCAGAGCAGCACCTCGGCCGGGCCCTTTTCCGCCGGGCGGGCGGCGATCAGCGGCAGGGTCAGCCCGGCCGCGAAATCGGTGCGCGCGGCGAGCGGGCGGCCCGCCGTCTCATCGGCATAGCGCAGCTCCATCAGCGGCGGGGCGGCCTTGAGGGGGAGGGCGCCGAGCTCCAGCGTCTGGTAGCGGCGCAGATCCACGATGGCATCGACATGCTCGATCATCATCGGGCATTCCTCGACGCAGGCGCGGCAGGTGGTGCAGGACCACAGCGTATCCGGGTGGATCATCGCCCCGGCGCCGACCAGCGGCAGTGCCGGCCCGCCGACGCCCGCCACAGGCCGCGCATTGGGATAAGGGCTGCCGGCATAGGCGGCGTTGCTGGCGTTCGGCTCGATGGCGGTGGCGAGATCCTGAATGAGCCGCTTCGGGTTAAGCGGCTGGCCGGCGGCGAAGGCCGGGCACGCCGTCTCGCAGCGCCCGCACTGGATGCAGGCATCAAAGCCGATCAGCCGGTTCACCGGAAAATCGGCGGGGGTGGCGGCACCTAACCGGGGCGCGTCGAGATCGAGCGCGGCGAGTGCGGTGGCGCGCTCGCCCTCGAAGCGGCCGGGACGGGGGTGCAGCACCAGATGGGCGGCGCCGGCAAAGGCATGGCGCATCGGTCCCCGGTCGATCTGCAGGACGAGGCCAATTCCCCCGGCGGTGGCAAACACGAATCCGAGCCAGCCGAGCGGGGCGAGCGGCGGGAGCACGCCGGCGAGCGCCACCAAGAGCCCGCCGCCCGTATAGGCCGCGAGATAGAGCGGCAGGCGCTGGAAGCGTCCGCCGGATAGCCGTGCCGGCTTGTTCGGCAGGCGGCGCCGCCCGACCATGAACCCGCCCGCCAGCGCGGCGGCGAAGGCGAGGGCGACGACGACCCAGAACAGGCGGGAGGCACCGAGCGCCGGGATGAGGCCGGCAAGGGCGAGCAGCGAGCCGCCGAGCAGCCCGCCGGCGGCCAGCGCATGCATGCGCGCGGCATAGGGGTCGCGGCCGACGACATGGTGGACATCGACGAGGTAGCGGCGGGGCAGAGCCTTCAGCCCGGCGATCACCTTCACTGCACTGACTGCACTGATCGTCCACCCGACTGCACTGACTAGTCGCGCCTCAGACCCGCTTTTCCAGAGCCGCACGCGCCGCCCCACCAGCCCCGCAGCAATGGCGGCGAGGGCCAGAATCAGCAGCGAAAAGGCGGTCCCGGCGGGGATCATGCCGCGCGTCCTTCGTCAGAGATCTTTGCACAGACGCAAGGAATCATAGAGCGCGGCGTGGATGTTGCGCCCGGTCCAGGCATCGCCCACGCGGTAGAGCGCGAAGCCTTCCTGCCCCGTCCAACGCTGCGGACGGCCGGCGATGAGGGCGTCTAGATCGGTCTCGCCATCATTCACCGAGCGGCTGCGCAGGCTCTGGAACAGCCCCTCGACCGGCAGCGTGCCGTAATCGACGACCACCCGATCCACGACGCGTTCTTCTTCCGCGTCGGTCATGGTGTTGCGCAAAGCGGCGATCAGCCGGTTACCTTCGGGGTAGACCTCGATCAGCTCCATATTCGGCGTCATCACCACGCCGAGCTTGTAAAGCTCACGCAAATGAATGGGTTGGTTGGTGGTGCCGACCTCCTGGGCGATCTGCAGATCATGCGTCGCCAGCTCCACCAGGCAGCCCTTCTTGGCCAGCGCCTCGGCCGTGGAGGCGGCGTTATGGCCGCCGATCTCGTCGTATAATAATACCGTGCCGGTGGGCTCCACCTTGCCGGTCAGCACGTCCCAGGTGGAGACCACATGCTCATGGCCCTTGGCGTGGCCGGCATTGGGCAGGCCGCCCGTGGCCATGATGACGACATCGGGGTTCTCCGCCAGGATCGCCGCCTCGGTGGCCTCGGTGCCGAGCCGGATGTCGACGCCCTTCTTTTGCACCTGTGCAAAGAGCCAGCGCGGAATGCCCGACAGCGCCTCGCGCCAGCCGGCCTTGGCGGCGATGTTCACCTGCCCGCCCGGCACGTTCTCCTTCTCGAAAAGCACCACCGAGTGACCGCGCTCGGCGCAGACGCGGGCCGCCTCGAGCCCGCCGGGACCTGCGCCAACCACCACGACCTTGCGGAATTCAGAAGCCTTTTCAATGACATGAGGCATGGTCGCCTCACGTCCCGTGGCGGCATTCTGCAGGCAGAGCGCGTCGCCGCCGACATAGATGCGGTCGATGCAATAGCCCGCGCCGACGCATTGGCGGATGTCGTCGTCCCGCCCTTCCATCAGCTTCTTCACCAGATGGGGGTCAGCGATATGCGCCCGCGTCATGGCGATCATATCGACATGCCCCTCCGCAACGGCGCGGGCGCCGGTCGCAAGGTCGGTCACGCGCTGGGCGTGGAAGATCGGCACCTCCACCTCGCGCTTGATCGCGCTCGGCAGATAGAGGAAGGGCGCGACCGGAAACGACATATTCGGCAAGGAGATAGCGTGGGCGATATGGTCGCGCGCCTGCCCGCCGACGATGTTCAGGAAGTCGACGAGACCGCGCCTGGCATATTCGGAGGCGATGGCGACGCAGTCCTCATGGCTCAGCCCGTCGGCGATCAGCTCGTCGCCCGACATGCGCATGCCGATGACGTAATCATCGCCCACCGCCTCGCGCATGGCTGAGAGCACCTCGATGCCGAAGCGCATGCGGTTCTCAAGGCTGCCGCCATATTCGTCGGTGCGCTCATTGATCGAGGGCGACCAGAACTGATCGACCAGATGGCCATGCGCCGCGGAGATCTCGCACCCGTCCAGCCCGCCCTGTTTGCAGCGCCGCGCCGCATCGGCGAAGCTCTTGATAACACGGCGAATATCGTTCTTGTCCATGGCCCGCGGCACGGTGCGTGAGGCGGGCTCGCGGCGGGCCGAGGCGGAGATGGTGGGGAACCAGTTCTCGGTGTCCCACTTGGTGCGCCGGCCCATATGGGTGAGCTGGATCATCAGCTTGGCGCCGTGGCCATGCACCCGGTCGGCGAATTGCTGGAAATAGGGGATGACGCTGTCATCGGCGACGGAGATCTGCGCCCAGGGCGCCGCCGGGCTGTCGATGGCGACCGAAGAGGAGCCGCCGAACATGGTCAAGCCTATGCCGCCCTTGGCTTTTTCCATGTGGTAGAGCTGGTAGCGCTCCTGCGGCTTGCCGTCCTTGCCATAGCCCGGCGCGTGCGAGGTGGACATCACCCGGTTGCGGATGGTGAGGCCCTTGATGGTCAAGGGTTTCAGCAATGCCTCGGCATTGGCGATCATGGCGGGCGCGCGCTCCTAGAGTCTCGGGTTCCCGGTCCCGATCATCAACGATACGTCGCATTCGCCCCAGCCGAACAGAAGATTTGCGCCACGCCATCGGTAGCGTTGCGACTGTCCCCTTAGCGGAAGGCAATGCGCAGCGCGGAGGGGCCGGCCAGGGCGAAGACCAGCAGCGCCAGTGGCACCGAGAAGATGAAGCCGGCATAGCTGAAGCCGAGCGCGCCGACGATGCCGCCGAGGAAGAAGCAGCCGAGGAAGTAGCTGAGAAGTTTCAGCTTTTCGCGATCCGCCAGCACCAGCGGGCGCTCCGTGCCGCGCCGGCGGTGGTTGGAATAGACGAGCTTGCCGAGTTCGATGCCGATATCGGTGACGATGCCGGTCATGTGGGTGGTGCGGATCTTGGCGCCGGACAGCTTGGTCACCGTGGCGTTCTGCAGCCCCATGATGAAGCAGAGCACCGCCACCTCGACGCCGAGCGCCAGCGAGGAATGGCGCGTGTAGCTGCCGAGGAGGCCGAAAGCGAGCAGCAGCAAGGCTTCGAGCGTCAGTGGCAGCGCATATTCGCGCCCCGCGTGATGCAGCCGACCCCAATTGACCAGGATGGCCGACGTCGCGGCGCCGAACAGGAAAGCCGCCAGCGCCCCACCGCCCGCCAGCACAAGGTCGGTCGCGCCCAGCACCGCATGATCCGCCGCCGCCGAGATGATGCCGGACATGTGCGAGGTGTACTGCCCGACCGCCAGCAACCCACCGGCATTGGTGGCGCCGGCGACGAAGGTCATGGAGAGGCCGAGCCACGCATCCGCCACGGGGGTGCGCTCAGGCGCCAGCACGCCGGCGGCGAGGTCGGAATAGCGGGCGGCGAGGTGACGATAGCCGGTCGGCTTCACGGGCATGTTCATCGCGGGCAGCGCGGGTCAAGACCGCGTCCTCGGCAGAGACGGGGCGAAGTTCCCCGAATTCCTTTGTAATACCAGATGCTGCGCCGCGCCATAACAGGCAACGCTTACTCGGCAACGCTTACTCCGGGGCGGCGCTTGTCTTCCTCTCGCCGTGCCGTTCCGCGCTCGGCGGGCGGCCGAAGCGGCGGGCATAGGCGGTGGAGAAATGCGCCGCCGACTGGAAGCCGCAGGCGAGGCCGACATCGGTCACCGGCAGCGGCGACAGGCGCAGCAATTCCCGCGCCCGCTCCAGTCTCAGCCCGAGATAATAGGCCGCCGGGCTTGTGCCGAGATGGCGGCTGAACAGCCGCTCAAGATGGCGGGGCGACACATCGAGTCGCTGGGCGATATGCCGGATGTCGCTTGGCTGCTCGATCGCCCCCTGCATGAGCCGGACGGCGCGGGCCAGCGTCGGGTCGGGCAGGGACGGGCGCGGGCGCGCCTCGCTGCGGCCCGCGCGAGCGCCGTCACGCCGCACGATGAACTGCTCGGAGACGCGATCCGCGAGACCGCGCCCGCCCCGCGCCTCGACCAGCGCCAGCATCATATCGAGAGGTGCGATGCCACCGGTGCAGGTCAACCGGTCGCGGTCGATGACGAAGGCGTCCTCGACGAAGCCGACATCGGGGAACTCCTCGCGAATGGCGGCGAGGTTCTCCCAGTGCACGGCGCAGCGGTAGAAATCGAGCAGTCCCGCCTCCGCCAGCACGAAGCTGCCGGTGCAGAGCGCGCCGAGCGCCACGCCGCGCCGGGCGAGGCGCCGCAGCGTGTCGGCCACGGCGGGGCTCGCCGCATGACGCACATCAATGCCACCGCAAACCAGCAGCAGGTCGAGTGGTCCGGCCTCGTGCAGCGCCACGGTGGGCGAGAGCGTCAACCCGTTGCTTGCGGCGGCCGGCGCTCCGTCGAGCGTCACGATGCGCCAGGCATAGGTGTCGCTCTCGGCCACGTAATTCGCCATGCGCAACGCCTCCAGCGCGTTGGCGCAGGCGATCATCGAATGGTTCGGCAAGGTGAGGAAGCCGATGCGGGTCAGGGCGGAGAGGTCGATCACCGGATCATGTCCTGTTGCCGCCGGTTGCTGAGCGTGACTGTAGCAAGGCACCGCGCAGAAATACCCCGGCACGGTCATGGCCGGGAACGAATGCCGCCGCAAAAATGTCCGGCCCCGCCGACGAAATGAAGGCGATCCGCCGCGAGGGCGATTCACCAGGGAGATCTATCCCCATGCGCCACACTTGGTCTTCACTCACCGCCTTCCAGGCCTGGTTGCCCGGCCGCGTGCTGCTACCGGCCGGATTTGCCGTGCTCGTCGCCGTCAGCATCTATCTGGTGGGCGATGGACGTGGCTATGAGCGTGCGATCAGCGAGGCGGTTGCGCCGAAGAATGCCGCGCAGGTGGTGACAACCGATCCCGTCGACGATCTCTCGGCCGCGAACCTCGCCAAGACCGATCGGCTGGACATCCCCGTGCTGCTGCGGGCGATCGAGCCGGAGGCGGTCTACAAGCCGCCGCAGGCGCATGCGGCGGCGGCCAAGCCGGCCAAGTCGGTGGCGGCGACGGAAATTCCGGCGGGTGTCGAGCGCTTCGACCAGTGCGGGGCCGGCTGCGAGACCCGCGACCCGATGATCGTGCGCACCTCCTATCCGGTGGGACCCGCCGCAACGCCCTTCGTCGCGGCACCCACGGCCGAGCCGGCGCCCAAACCGGAAGAGGCTGGTATCCTTGGCTTGCCGCCACTGCCGGGTCCGGGTGAGATCGTCGACCGCACGGTCAAGGGCACCACTGCCGCCTATGACGCGGTGAAGGATGGCGCCGTCTCGACCTATGACACGGTGAAGGGCGCGCTTGGCGAGGCCTTCGGCCTGACGCGCTGAGACCTCAGCGCGTCAGATGAGACGCCTGACACTTCAGCGGTCGACCACCAGATCGCTGGTCGGCTTGGAGCAGCAGAGCAGCGCCATGCCGGCGTCGATCTCGCGCTGGCGGATGCCGCCGCCATGCTTCATGTCGACAGTGCCCGAGACGACCTTGGACTTGCAGGTGCCGCACAGCCCCTTCGAGCAGGAGGACGGCAGCCGCACGCCCGCGCGTCGCGCCGCATCAAGCACGAACATGTCGGAGCGGCACTCGATGGTGCGCTTCTGTTTGGCGAACTCGATGGTGTAGCTCGCCACTGGCGGCGCCAGCGCGTCCTGCACCGCTTCCACCGCCTCGGCGATCGAGACGTCGGCCGCGACATCGGGTTCGGCCTTGGCCAGCTCGGCGAAGTCGAAGCTTTCCTCATGGTGGCGGGACATGTCGAATCCCGCGCCCTTCAGCATCTCCCGCACCGCCGCCATGAAGGGCGAGGGGCCGCAGACGAAGATTTCGCGCTCCTTGAAGTCCGGCGCGATATGGTTGAGCAGGCCGAGGTTCAGTCGGCCGCGCAGGCCGTGCCAGGGATTGAACGGCCCATCGGCCTCGCAGACCGGCGCGAAACGGAAGCTGCCGCGCTGGTTGCGCGCCATCATCTCCAGCTCGCTGCGGAAGATGATGTCATCGGGCGAGCGCGCCGCGTGGACGAAGACGAGGTCGCGCGGTTCGCCAAGGTCATGGAAGGTGCGCGCCATCGACATCAGCGGCGTGATGCCGGACCCGCCCGACAGGAACAGATAGCGCGGCGTCGGCGAGGGCGTGCCCTGCGTGAAGCAGGAGAAATCGCCCATCGGCCCGACGGCGCGCAGCTCGCCGCCCACCTTCACATGGTCATGCAGGAAGTTCGACACCGGCCCGCCCGGCACGCGCTTCACCGTGATGGCGAGCGTGTGCGGGCGCGTCGGCGCCGAGGCGATGGTGTAGCAGCGGTTGATCGCCTCGCCATTGATCGAGAGGTCGAGCGTCAGGAACTGGCCCGGCGCGTAGCGGAAGATGCAGGGCTCCTTCGGCGCGAGCACGAAGGTCTTCACATCCGCCGTCTCGTCGCGGATCTCGCGGACGATGAGCACATCGTCCGCTTCCGGGTTCCACTCAGGCAGGTTGCCGGCGAGGCGCAGCGCCGCCGGATCGGGCGACGGCGTGGGTGTCAGCGCGTCCATCATCAGCGGCCGACATGCTCGGCCATGCGGCCAATGTACCAGTTGCAGAACTTGTCCACGAGCATCTCGGTGTGCGGGGAGTACGGACCGGGCTCATAGGCCGGGCTGCGGGCACCTTCCTGGCAATAGCCGACCAGCGTCGAATCCTGGTCATTGGTGGCGTCCCATACGGCGGTGAGATTCTCGATGTCGTAATCGACACCCTCGACCGCGTCCTTATGAACAAGCCATTTGGTGCGCAGCAGTGAGCGCTCGGCGTCGAGCGGCAGCACGGAGAACACCACGGCATGGTCGGACATGAAGTGGTGCCAGGAGTTCGGCTGGGTCCAGAAATGCAGCGCGCCGTGCTTGGGATCGTTGATCTTGCCGAGCAGCTTCTTGCAGGCGGCCTTGGTGTCGTTGGTGTGGCTCTCGCCGTCGCCCGCCAGCGGCAGACGCTCGGTGCGGAAGCCGGTCACCATGTCGTCGAGGTGCTCCATCATGGTTGACGGGAAGCCGCAGCTCTCCCATTCGCGGTGCGAGGTGGTGACCAGCTTGGCGTACTCTTCGGCTTCCTTGCGGCCATGCTCATCGAGCTCCTCCGGCGCGAAGCCGAAGCCATAGGCGAAGAGCGGCACGGTCAGCTCGGGGTGATTACCGGAGCAGTGGTAGCACTCGCGGTTGTTCTCCATGGTGAGCTTCCAGTTGCCTGGCTCGATGATGTCCTTCTCGAAAGCGACCTTGGCGTTCTTCAGGTCGTGCGGGGCGAGATAGGGCGCCATCTTGGCGGCCATCACATCGAAATCGGCCGGCGCCTCCTCGGAGAGGCAGATGAAGATCAGGCCTTCCAGCGAGCGGCAGTGGATCGGCTTCAGGCTGTGGCAGCCCATGTCGAAGCCCTGGCCCATATGCTCGGCGAAGAGCAGCTTGCCATCGAGGCCGTAGGTCCAGGAGTGATAGCGGCAGACGAGATTGCCGACCGTGGTCTTGTAGTCGAGAACGAGGCGCGCGCCGCGGTGGCGGCAGACATTGTGGAAGGCGCGGACTTCATTGTCGTCGTCGCGCACGATGACCACGGCGGTCTTGCCGATGTCGAGCGTCATGGCATCGCCCGGCTCCGGCACGTCCGGCTCGACGCCGACAAAGATCCAGTGGCGGCCGAAGATCACGTCCATATCCGCCTCGAAGATTTCGGGGCTGGTGTAGAACGGAGCTTCCAGGCTGTAGCCGGGTTTGCGGCGGCGGATGAGCGCTTTCAACGGGGTCTGCGTGCTGTCGAGCATCGGTCTGTTCTCCCTCGCGGGTGAGCCCCGCTGTCGTCTGGAATTGTTCGACGGAACGGGAGACGAGACTTTCACGCATGCGACAGCCGCTTTGCTGCAAGCGACATTCGGGCGAGGAGCCCGCGCGCGGCGGCCCCCTGTCCGGTGTGAGCCTCACATGGCCGGCAGAATGGCGATGTCGTGCACCTTGCCGGACACCCCGCCGATCATCCCGACCACTGTCGCCTTGCCGCTGGCGAGATCGACCCGGTAGAGCGTGCCGTCGGCCATCAGCCAGCCCTCACTCGTGCTGCCGGCCGGGATGTCGAACGCATAGGAGCCGGCACTGACACCCAGCTTGCCGACGGAATTCAGCAGGCCATCATTGGGCGGCGCCTGCTTCACCAGCGTGCCGGCGGCCGCGTCGACATCGAACAGCGCGGTTTCCTTGGCGCCCTTCACCGAGTTGGTATAGGCGCCGGCGACGACCTTGGGCGCCATTGCCTTGTTCATGTCAGCGTCGGCGTATTTCAGCGCGCCATCCTTGGTCACCTTGCCGTCATCGACATTGGCCCGAAGATTCGTGCCGTCGCTGCCAATGACGCGCAGCCGGTCGGCGACCGGGTTGAAGTCGACCGTCGCCACAGTGCCGGCGGGCAGCATCGTGTCGAGCTTCGACTTGGGGCTGGTGGCGCCGCTCATGGGGTTGATGGTCACGAGCGTGCCGTCGTCGAACAGGCCGTAAAGCATGCCATCGGCCGGGCGCACGTCGATGCCGACGAGCTTGCCCGTCCCGGCGATCTTCATCGGCGCGCCCGCCTTGGCGGCCTTCACATCCACGATGGCGATGCTGTTGCCATCAAGCAGGGCCGCGACCGACTGGGCGCTGGCGGCGGTCGTGGTCATCGCCAGTCCGGCGACGGCGATGGCGATCATCGTGCGGTTCATGGGGCGTACTCCGTTGAAGCCGAACTGAGGTCGGCAGACAGAGCGGCTACACGCCGGTCTCCGGCACGGACGCAGAGGGATGCGAAAAAATTCGCGCAGCTGCATCCGCGGCGCTTCCTCCGGCGTAACGCAAACAGAGCAACCTTGCGGAACCCGCTGGTGACAACCCTCACGCGCATCGCCCCGGACGGCGTCGAAGACGAACTCGCCGAAGCGTTGCGCGGCTGCGCGCGCGGCGAGCGGGCGAGCCTTCACCGGCTTTACGAGCATCTGGCGCCGAAGATGACGGGTGTCGCGCTCCGCATGCTGCGCCGGCGCGACCTTGCCGACGAGGTCGTCCACGACACATTCCTGCGCATCTGGGAAAAGGCCGGGAGCTTCGATCCGGCGCGCGGCAAGGCCTCCACCTGGGTTTTCACCGTGTTGCGCAACACGGCGCTCAACGTGCTGAGGGGCGAGCGGCGCATCGAACTGGTGGAGGATTACGACGCCATTGAGCCCGCCTCGGAAGAGGCGGACGCCGAGAGCCTTCTGGTGGCGCTGTCGGAAACCAGCGCCTTGAAACGCTGCCTTGACCGACTTGAGCCCATGAGGCGGCGGGCGATCCTTCTCGCCTATCTGCGGGGCCTGACCCATGGCGAACTGGCCGGCCGGCTCGGCGTGCCGCTCGGCACCGCCAAGGCCTGGATCCGCAGGAGCCTTCGCACGCTCAAGGACTGCCTGACATGAGCCCGCAGGAGCGCGAGCGTCTCGCCAGCGAATATGTGCTGGGCCTTCTGGATCCCGAGGAGGCGCGGGACTGCGAGGCGCGGCTTGCGGGCGATGAACGCCTTGCCGCGCTGGTGGAGGAATGGCGCGAGCGGGTGGCCGAACTCGACGCGACCGCGCCCTTCGTCTGTCCGGATCCGGCTCTATGGTCGCGGATTGAGGCCTCATTGCCGGCGCGGGCTATGAGCGCCATCGAACCGACGACGCGGCCGATTTCCGGCACGCGCGCGACGCAGCGCAAGCAAGGCGCGCCCTGGTGGAACAGCCTTCCTCTCTGGCGCGGTGTTGGCCTCGCCGCTTGTGCCGCAACCGTGCTGCTGTCGGTAGGCATCGGGTATGTCGCCCAGAAGGCGGCGCAGGCCCCGGTCCTGGTGGCCGTGCTTCTGTCCGACCAGAACCAGCCGGCGGCGGTGGTCAACGCCTTCCGGGATGGACGCACGGAGCTTCTGGCGCTGAGCGAGCTCAGGGCGCCGGAAGGCAAGTCGCTGCAGGTCTGGACCCTGTGGGACCGCACGCGCGGCCCGGTTTCGGTCGGGTTGCTCAATGCCCTACAAACCATCCCGCTCAACGTGGATGGCCTGCCGCAGCCGGCGGCCGATCAGCTCTATGAAGTGACGCTGGAGCCGGCCGGTGGATCGCCGACAGGACGGCCCACGGGGCCGATCCTGATGAAGGGCAATGCGAGCCCGACGGGCGCGGGGATTTGACGGCCCGATCAGTCGAACAGCCGGCTCGCCGCGATGCTCTGCGTCGCCGGACCCGGCGCGCGGGCGCGGGCGTCGGAGGGCGTGAAGCCGTGCTGCGCCTTGAACTGGCGGGAGAAATGCGCGCAGTCCGAGAATCCGGCTTCGAGCGCGATGTCGGTCACCGAGCGGCCGGTGGTGTCGAGCAGGAAGCGCGCATAGCGCAGCCGCAGCCGCCGGTAGAACTCCGCCGGGCGTTGGCCCATGATGGTCTGGAACAGGCGCTCGAGCTGGCGCGTCGACAGATGCAGCCGGCGGGCGATGTCGGCGATGGGCAGGGGATCGGCGAGGTGCTGCTCCATCAGCAGCAGCGCCCGGCGCACGCGGTCATCCGCCACGAGATCGGCAATGGGTGGGTGCGGCTGAGATTCGGTGCCGGGCCGCTGGCGGTCGAGCAGCAGAACGTGGCGGCTCTTCTGCGCCACGGAGCGGCCGAGGAATTTCTCCACCAGGGCGGTCGCGAGGTCCGCCGCCCCGCCGCCGCCGGCGCAGGTGATGCGGTCACCGTCGATCACGAACAGGCGGTCGGCGACCGGCGTGTGGTGGGGGAACTCGTCGAGGAAATCCTGATAATGGTACCAGGACACGCAGCAGCGGCGTCCGGTCATCAACCCGGCGCGGGCCAGCACGAAGCTGCCCGTGCACACGCCGACCAGAGAGACACCGGCCCGCGCGGCGCGCTTGAGATAGGCGATGCTCTCCTCGTCAAGCTGGCTGCCGCCATGCAGAAGCCCGCCGACGACGATGATGTAGTGGAAGCTCGACGGGTCCGCGAGCGGCCCCGACGGCGAGACGGTGACACCGCAGCTGGCGCGGATCGGTTCCGGCCGTGATGCCATCACCTGCCAGCGCGCGAGGATGGGGCGCGAGCGGTCGCCATCATCAGCGGCGAGGCGGAACTGGTCCACCATCAGCGAGAAGGCGGACAGGGTGAAGTTGTCGGTGAGGATGAAGCCGACATTCAAGGCGGGCGCGGCCGCCGTGCTGGTGGCCGCCATGGTGCCGAAAGGGGTGGGTCGCTGCTGGGTCATGGCTTGCTCCGGATCACAGCATAGCAAATTTGCTGCATGTCTTAGCAAGACCGGTGCCGTCCCGGCGGTGCGCTTCGGTTTCTTCAGCATTCCGGGAGGTTCACCGCGAGGCCGCCGAGCGAGGTTTCCTTGTATTTCGAGGCCATGTCGCGCCCGGTCTCGCGCATGGTGACGATGACCTTGTCGAGCGAGACGATATGCGTGCCGTCGCCATGCAGCGCCAGCGAGGCGGCATTCACCGCGCTGATGGCACCAAAGGCGTTGCGCTCGATGCAAGGCACCTGCACCAGCCCGCCAATGGGATCACACGTCATGCCGAGGTGATGCTCCATGCCGATCTCGGCGGCATTCTCGACCTGCGCATTGCTACCGCCGAGCGCGGCGGCAAGGCCCGCCGCCGCCATGGAGCAGGCGACGCCCACCTCGCCTTGGCAGCCGACCTCGGCGCCGGAGATCGAGGCGTTCATCTTGAACAGCGCGCCGATGGCGGTGGCGGTGAGCAGGAACTGATGCATCCCAGCGCGGTTCGCACCCGGACAGTGATCGCGGTAATAGCGCAGCGTCGCCGGCACGACGCCGGCCGCGCCATTGGTCGGCGCTGTCACCACGCGCCCGCCGGCGGCGTTCTCCTCATTCACCGCGATGGCGTAGAGGCTCACCCAGTCCATCACCTCATGCGGCGTTTTGGAGTTCCGGGCGATGAGCGTGTCGCGGATCGCCTTGGCGCGGCGCTTGACCTTCAGCCCGCCCGGTAGTTCGCCGGAGGTCGAGATGCCTCGGTCGATGCAAGCCATCATGGTGTCGATGACGAGATCGAGATGGCGCTCGACCTCCGCTGCCGGGCGGCGCGCCTGCTCATTTGCGCTCATCATCTCGGCAATGGAGAGGCCAGAACGCTCGCCCTGCACCAGAAGATCGCGCGCGTTACGGAACGGGTAGGGATTGGGTATGTCGCCTGTGGTGGCAGCGGGCGCACCGACTTCCGCTTCCGGCACCACGAATCCGCCGCCGATGGAGCACCAGCGCTCCTCGACGAGCAGCGCCCCCGAGGCGTCGAACGCGCGGAAGGCCAGCGTGTTGGGATGCTTGGGCGCGGCCGCGTGCCCGTCGAACAGGATGTCGGCCCCGGCCTCGAATGCAATGATTTGCGTGCCGGCGAGAGTGAGGCGCCGTGCGTCCATGACCTCGGCGACGAGGGCGTCGGCGCGGTCGGGGTCGATGGTCTGCGGGCGCTCGCCAGCGAGGCCCAGCACGACGGCCTTGTCGGTGCCATGCCCCTTGCCCGTCCAGGCCAGGGAGCCGAACAGGGCGGTTTCGACGCGGGTGACACGCTCAAGAAGCCCGGCCGAGGCCAGGCCATCGGCAAAGGTCGCGGCGGCGACCATCGGCCCCACCGTGTGCGACGAGGAGGGCCCGATGCCGACCTTGAAGAGCTCGAACGCACTGATCATCGACGCTGCCGCCCCCGCCTGCCGCTGTCGCGGTCTGTTCTTGGTATCACGCCCTCAGGACCGGATCGTTGCCGGCCGGCGTCAGTCCAGCTCGCGCCGGCCCTCTTCCAGCAGGTTCCAGACATAGGGCGCGAAGGAGCGCCAGACGTCGATGCGGAAGGTTTCCGACCCGGTGCGCGAGAGCACGATTTCCGCCTTGTGGAACAGGGTGCGGGTGCACATGCCAACCGGGAACCGCGCGAGATCGAGCGGCAGCGGGCAGCCTTGGTTGAGCACAAAGGCCGCCTTAGGGCCGGTCAGTTCCAGTCCGACGCTGCGCGAGGACACATCCACGAGCGAATGCGGGACGCCGGCGGTGGCGGCTTCGATGGCGGCCGCTATCGGCGCGGCGTCGGCGCCCGGCGCGAGCAGAATCCACTCGTCCGGCCCCAGCCACAGCGCCGAGCGGTGCTCATTGGTGGTGAAGCGGCAGGCCTCGCGCGGCAAGGGCACGCCAAAGGCGTCCCCCGCCGGGCCGATGGCGCCCTCGCGCCCCCGGAAGGCGAGGCGTGCAGCTGCCGGCAGGGCCTTGAGCGAGGCCGTGGCGCGACGGGGTGATCGGGCGGCAAGCGCCGCGAGCGGATCGGCGGAGACGGGCATGGTCCGGATCCCGGTGGGGGAAGAGGTCTCAGGCATTCAGGCGCTCTCCCTTGGGGTCGTAGAACATAGGCTCGACCACCTCGACCTCGATCACGCTGCCGGGCATGGGCACGGCGAGCTTCTGGCCGATGCGTCCGCGTCCGCCCTTGATGACGGCGAGGGCGATGGACCGCCCGAGCACCGCGCTGTGATAAGCCGACGTCACATGGCCGAGCATCGGGACTGGCACCGGTGCGCTGGCGTCAGCGACGATCTGCGCGCCTTCCTCCAGCACGGTGGCCGGATTGGTGGTCAGCAGGCCGACAAGCTGCTTGCGGTCCGGCGCGGACATCGAGCTGCGGGCGAGCGAGCGCTTGCCGACGAAGTCCTTCTTCGCCTTGCCGACCGCCCAGCCGAGATTGACGTCGTCCGGCGTGGCCGTGCCGTCGGTTTCCTGGCCGACGATGATGTAGCCCTTCTCGGCGCGCAGGACGTGCATGGTTTCCGTGCCATAGGGCGTGATGCCGAAGCGCTCGCCGGAGGCATAGATGGCCTCCCAGATGAAGCGGCCATATTCCGCCGGCACGTTCACCTCGAAGCCGAGCTCACCGGTGAAGGAGACGCTGAACAGCCGGGTCGGCACGCCGCAGATATGCCCCTCCCGCACGCTCATATGCGGGAACGCGTCCTTCGACAGGTCGATCCCCTCAACCAGCGGTTCCAGCACGGCGCGGGCATTCGGGCCCTGCACGGCGATCACCGCCCATTGCTCGGTGGTGGAGGTCAGCCACACGTCGAGGTCGGGCCACTCGGTCTGGAGATAATCCTCCATATGGGCGAGCACGCGCGGCGCGCCGCCGGTCGTGGTGGTGACATGGAAGCGGTCCGGCGCCATGCGGCCGACCACGCCGTCATCCATCACGAAGCCATCCTCGCGCAGCATCACGCCGTAGCGCAGCCGGCCCGGCTCAAGCTTCGCCCAGGCGTTGGTGTACATGCGGTTCATGAATTCGGCGGCGTCCGGGCCGACGATTTCGATCTTGCCGAGCGTCGAGGCGTCGAACATGCCGACCGAAGCGCGCACCGCCTTGCACTCGCGGGCGACGGCGGCGTGGAGATCCTCGCCGGCCTTGGGGAAGTACCAGGCGCGTTTCCATAGCCCGACATCCTCGAAGGCGGCGCCGTGCTCGGCCGCCCAGTCATGGATCGGCGTCTTGCGCACCGGATCGAACAGGTCGCCCCGCGCCTCGCCGGCGAAGATGCCGAAGGTGGTGGGGGTGAAGGGCGGGCGGAAGGTGGTCAGCCCGATCTGCGGCACGGGCGTCCCGAGCGCCTCGGACACGATGCCGAGCGCGTTCATGTTGGACGTCTTGCCCTGATCGGTCGCCATACCGGTCGTGGTGTAGCGCTTCACATGCTCGATGGAGCGCATGCCCTCGCGGGTGGCGAGCTTGATGTCCTTGGAGGTGACATCGTTCTGCCAGTCAACGAAAGCCTTGGCGAAAGCCGGGTTTCGGTTGTGCGGGGTGGCGCCGATGAAGCCGTCATTGCCGAGGTCCGGCGCTTCGGCCTTGAAGGAACGGGACGAGGCGCCGTTGACCGGCGTCACACCGCGCTGCGGCGAGGCGGTGTCACGCGCCGCCTTGGTGGCGGCCTCGCCAGCGGCATAGCCGTCTTCCAGCACGGCGTTGAGCCCATAGACGCCCCGGCAGGCGCCGGCAGAGCGCTCGCGCTCGACCGAGGTGCCCGGCAGATAGGACCCCGACGCGGCGTCCCAGACCAACTTGCCGCGCGACTGGGAGAACAGGTGCAGGCTGGGGGTGTAGCCGCCCGACATCAGCACCGTGTCGCAGGCGATGGTCTCGGAGCGACCGACCTCGCCGCCGGATACCTTGGCAAGATCGGCGGACGAGACACGCAGACGACCGGACGTGCCGGTGACGACGGTGCCCGGCCGCACATCGATGCCGGCGGCAAGGGCGCGGCTGGGGAACTCGCCATGAAGCTCCCGGCGCAGATCCGCGACGGCAGCGATCGTGACGCCTGCAGCCTTGAGCTCCAGCGCGGTGCGATAGCCGGAATCGCAGGCGGTGAAGATAACCGCCCGCTCGCCGGGCTTGGCGCCATAGCGGCTGACATAGGTACGGCCGGAATCGGCCAGCATCACGCCGGGCCGGTCATTGTCGGGGAACACCAGCGGGCGCTCATGCGCACCTGAGGCGATCACCACTTCGGTCGCGCGCACCTGCCAGAGCCGTTCGCGCGGCAGATCGCGATCGGGCGCGGCGAGGTGCTCTGTGACCCTCTCGGCCAGCGCGATCATGTTGTGCGGGAAGTAGCCGAAGGCGGTGGTGCGCGGCAGAAGCGTAACGTTCTCATGCTTCGACAGGCTCGCCAGCGTGTCGGCCAGCCAGGCTTGCCCCGGCTTGCCCTCGATGGTCGCGCCGACTTCCGCCAGCAGCGAGCCGCCGAGTTCCGCCTGCTCGTCGCACAGGATCACCCGCGCGCCGCTCTCCGCGGCTGCCAGCGCCGCCGCGAGGCCGGCCGGGCCGGCGCCGACGACCAGCACGTCGCAGAACGCATAGTTCTGGGTGTAGCGATCGGGGTCGGGCAGGGTGGGTGCCTTGCCGAGGCCCGCCATGGCGCGGATCTTCGGCTCGTAGAAGCGCTTCCACGCCCCCGCCGGCCACATGAAGGTCTTGTAGTAGAAGCCGGCCGGCAGGAAGGGAGCCGCAAGATCGTTGATCGCGCCGGCATCGAAGGCGAGCGTCGGCCAGCGGTTCTGGCTCTCCGCCTTCAGCCCCTCATAGATTTCCACCTGCGTCGCGCGCAGGTTCGGTGCGGCGCGGGCGCTGTCGCGGGCGACGTCGACCAGCGCGTTCGGCTCGTCCGACCCGGCCGAGATGATGCCGCGCGGGCGGTGATATTTGAACGAACGGCCGACGAGATGAACGCCATTGGCGATCAGCGCCGAGGCGAGCGTATCGCCCTTGTAGCCGCTATAGGTCTTGCCGTCGAAACGGAAGGAAACAGGCGCCGAGCGGTCGATGCGCCCGCCGGACGGGGTGCGGAAGCGGTTGGTCATTTCGCCTGTTCTCCCGCGATATCCGGGCGCGTTTCGCCGGCCTTGTAGGTGACGACGAAGAAGTCACTCACCGTGTCGCGCACCGCGTTGAAGAAGCGGCCGCAGCCATGGACGTGCCGCCAGCGCTCGGCGTGCAGGCCCTTGGGGTTGGTGCGGTTGTAGAGGAAGTCGGCCCATTCCTCGTCCGTGAGGGTGGACGGGTCGGCCGGGCGGGCGATGTGCGCCTCGCCGCCATAGCGGAATTCCAGCTCGGGCCGGGCGCCGCACCAGGGACAGGTGATGATGAGCATCGCGTCCTCGCTCAGTGCGCAACGGCGGCCGCGGCCGCCTCGTCGATCAGGAAGCCGTCGCGGAACCGCTCCAGCGTGAAGGGGGCATTGATCGGGTGCGGCGCGTCTTTCGCGATGGTGTGGGCGAAGACATTGCCGGACCCCGGCGTCGCCTTGAAGCCGCCCGTGCCCCAGCCGCAATTCACATAAAGGCCCGGCACCGGCGTCTTGGCGATGATGGGCGAGCGGTCCGGCGTCACATCGACGATGCCGCCCCAGTTGCGCAGCATGCGCAGGCGACGGAACTGCGGAACGAGCTCGCAGATGGCGTCGAGCGTGTGGGTGGTGATGTGCAGCGCGCCGCGCTGGGAATAGGAGGTGTAGGCATCCGTACCGGCGCCGATCACCATCTCGCCCTTGTCCGACTGCGAGATATAGGCGTGGATGGTGTTGCTCATGACCACCGTCGGGAAGGCCGGCTTGACCGGTTCCGACACCAGCGCCTGCAGCGGGTAGCTCTCCAGCGGCATGCGCAGGCCGGCCATCGCCATCACCACGCTGGTGTGGCCGGCCGCGGAGACGCCGATCTTCTTCGCCTTGATGAAGCCGCGCGAGGTCTCGACGCCTTCCACCGCGCCATCGACGCCGCGCCGGATACCGGTGACCTCGCAGTTCTGGATGATGTCGACGCCGCGCGAATCCGCCGCGCGGGCGAAGCCCCAGGCCACCGCGTCATGCCGCGCCGTGCCGCCGCGCCGCTGCAACGCGCCGCCGAGGATCGGGTAACGCATCGAAGAGATGTTCAGCGGCGGGCAGAATTCCTTGCACTGCTCGGCGGTGAGCCACTCATTGTCGACCCCGTTCAGCCGGTTGGCGTGAACATGGCGCTTGAAGCTCTGCACGTCATGGATGTTGTGGGCGAGCATGAGCACGCCGCGCGCCGAATACATGACGTTATAGTTCAGATCCTGCGACAGACCTTCCCACAGCTTCACCGAATGCTCATAGAGCGCGGCGCTCTCATCGAACAGGTAGTTGGAGCGCACGATCGTGGTGTTGCGGCCTGTATTGCCGCCGCCGAGCCAGCCGCGCTCCAGCACCGCGACGCGGGTGATGCCGTGCTCCTTCGCGAGGTAATAGGCTGCCGCGAGGCCATGGCCGCCGGCGCCGATGATGATGACGTCGTATTCCGGCTTGGGCTCGGGATTACGCCATTGGGGCTGCCAGCTCTTGTGGCCGCCGAGGGCGCGGCGGAAGAGTTCGAGGCCGGAGAATTTCTGCAAATTTGCCTCCGACATGACGTCGTCTGACCGATGATGTTCCATGGTCGCGCGCTGGCTCGAAACAGGCGAGCATTGTTTCGGCGCAGTCGTTGAACGGATGCGACACGAGATGCGACAGCCGATGCCGCGAGGGCGTGTAAAGCTGATCACGCGGAGGTTATCGGCGGCACCGGCTTTTCCTTGCGGAAGCCATGATGCGTGCCTACCTCCGAAGCGACTCTTTGAGAACAGGATCCCCAATGTTCAACAGCGGCAGCTTCGACGCCAAGCGCCTTCTCGACCAGTTCCTCTCGCCGCAAACCGGCGCCGGCGGCGTACCCGCCCCCACCGGTGGCACCGCGCCAACCGGAGGGTTCCTTGGCAGCCTGTCCGGCGTTGCCGGCGCGCTGGGCCAGAAGGGTGGCACCGGCGGCGATTTGCTGAGCCAGGCCAAGGGCTATTTGTCGAATAATGGCGGCTCGCTCGCCTCGGGCGCGGCGGCCGGTGCGCTGGTCTCGCTGGTGCTCGGCAACAAGTCGGGCCGCAAGGTGGCGAAGAATGCCGTGGCTCTCGGTGGCCTCGCCCTCGTCGGAACCCTCGCCTACAAGGCCTATCAGAACTATCAGCAGGGCGGTCAGCCGCAGCAGGCGGCGACACCGCTTCCCACCCATGGCGCCAGCCTGCCGCCGCCGGATTCGCCCTTCAACCCGGCGCAGGCCGACCGTACCCAACTCCCGCTGACCCTGCTGCGCACGATGATCGCCGCGTCGCTCGCCGACGGGCATATTGACGAGCAGGAGCGGGTGGCCATCACCGCCAAGCTGAACGATCACGGCGCCCAGCTCGACGAAGCCGAGCGGTTTCTCACCGCCGAACTGGCCAATCCTGCGACGGTTGAGACGCTTGCGCGCGAGGTCACCACGCCGGAAGAGGCCGCCGAGGTCTATCTCACCGCGCTGCTCGCCATCGAGGCGGATACCAGCTCGGAGCGCGCCTTCCTCGCCCGGCTGGCCATGGCGCTGAAGCTCGATCCTGCCTTGACGCCGCATCTTGAGGCCGCGGCCCGCTCGGCCAAGCAGGGCTGAGGCGCGTTCGCGAAGCGTTAAGGTTAAGCGCTCCTTAAAGTTTCGCTGCGATTCTGCCGCCCAACGACGTCTGCCGGAGATATCTCCGGCACCGCGGGAGTGGGTGTATGCGTAATGTCGGGGCTCTGTGCGCAGCAGCGAGGGTGACCGCCCGAGCCGTCGGCATCCTGTTGCTGATGAGTACGGGCGTTTATGCGGCTGATCTTGGCACGGAGGCTGACGATTTACTGGCGAAGGCGCCGGTGATCGACGATGAGAGCGGCTGGTATCTGCGCGGCGACATCGGCTATGTCATCAACGAGGTGCCAGACGGGTCGCAGCTCGATTTCGCACCCGCGACGGCGCCCCACATCGACGATTCCTGGCTGATCGGCCTTGGTATCGGCGCGCGGCTGAGCGACTGGCTCCGTGTCGATCTTACCGCGGATTATCGGGGCCAGGCGGCGACAAGCACCGGCGATCTGAGCGCCGATTTCAGCGCCGCAACGGCGCTGGCCAATGTCTATATCGACCTCGGCACGTGGAAGGGCATCACCCCCTATGTCGGCGCCGGTGTCGGTGCCGGCTATGTTTCGCTTGCCGACATCGAGTGGCTTGGCGCCGATATTGGCGACCGGGATGGCTGGGGGCTCGCTTGGGCGCTGATGGCGGGTGTCGCGGTCGAGGTGGCGCCGCGTTGGCAGGTCGATGTCGGCTACCGCTATCTGAGCCTCGAGAATGTCGACCTCGGCGACGCCGTCTCGGACATGCAGCAAAGCGCCCATGAGATCAGGCTCGGCGCCCGCTACATGCTGGACTGACGGAGCGGCGCACGGTCGAGCGACTTCCTCTGGCCGAACCGTTCCCCCGGGCGGTGCCGGTTTGACCGCTGAATGCGGATGCTGGCAAAGCTGAAAATCCACTTGCGCGATGAGGGGGGCGGGAGTACATCCCCGCTCGGGCTACCCTTCCCCACCGAAGGGCACCCATCTGGAAGGATGGCTAAAATGACGATGAACGCTCTGCCGGCGGCGAAGCCGGCCAATCCCAATTTTTCGTCTGGTCCCTGCGCCAAGCGTCCCGGTTGGACGCTGGAGGCCTTGAGCGATGCTCCGCTCGGCCGCTCGCACCGCGCCAAGGTCGGCAAGACCAAGCTCAAGCTTGCGATCGACCTCACCCGTGACGTTCTTCAGATCCCTGCCGACTATCGCATCGGCATCGTCCCGGCGTCCGATACTGGCGCGGTCGAGATGGCGCTGTGGTCGCTGCTCGGCGCCCGTCCGGTCGACCTGCTCGCCTGGGAAAGCTTCGGCGAGGGCTGGGTGACGGATGTCGTCAAGCAGCTCAAGCTGAAGGATGCCCGCGTCCTCAAGGCCGGCTATGGCGATCTGCCGAACCTTGCCGAGGTGAATTTCGACCATGACGTGGTCTTCACCTGGAACGGCACCACCTCCGGCGTGCGTGTGCCGAATGGCGACTGGATCGCCGCCGACCGTCAGGGCCTGACCATTTGCGACGCGACCTCGGCCGCCTTCGCGCAGGAACTCGACTGGGCCAAGCTCGATGTCGTCACCTATTCCTGGCAGAAGGTGCTGGGCGGTGAGGCCGCGCATGGCATGCTCATTCTCTCGCCGCGTGCGGTCGAGCGTCTTCAGAGCTATGTGCCGGCCTGGCCGCTGCCGAAGATTTTCCGCCTGACGTCGGGCGGCAAGCTGATCGAAGGCATCTTTCAGGGCGAGACGATCAACACCCCGTCCATGCTCTGCGTCGAGGACTATGTCGACGCGCTGAACTGGGCCAAGTCGGTAGGCGGGCTCGAGGGCCTCGTTGCCCGCTCCAACGCCAATTTCAAGGTGCTGGCCGACTGGGTCGCGAAGACCGACTGGGTCGACTTCCTCGCCAAGGAGCCGGCGACGCGCTCCAACACCTCTGTCTGCCTCGTCGTGGCCGATCCTGAGGTGAAGGCGCTCCCCGCCGATGCGCAGGAGGCTTTCGCCAAGGCGCTCGCCGCCGCGCTGGAGAAGGCGGGTGTGGCCTATGACATCGGCGCGTATCGCGATGCACCCGCTGGCCTGCGCATTTGGGCCGGTGCGACCGTCGAGGCGTCCGATCTTGCGGCGCTGCTGCCCTGGCTCGATTGGGCCTATGCCGAAGCCAAGGTTGGCCTGAAAAAGGCCGCCTGATCCCTCATCGCGCGTTCCCGCCGCTGACGCGAGGGGACGGCGAAGGGACAGGGCGCGAGCCCGGCGGCGACACGGCTTTTCTCTCCCGGCCGTTCCGCCGTCGGCGACCGTCGCGCCATGCCCGACGAACGCTTCGTCGTCCTCTCCCGCCAGCGGCGGGTTGACCCTTTCCAGCCCGCTTGGCGGGCGACCTCATTCCATCGGATGGACCCCAACCATGGCTCCCCGCGTTCTCATTTCCGACGCCCTCTCCCCGGCCGCCGTGCAGATCTTCAAGGATCGCGGCATCGAGGTCGATTTCCAGCCGAACCTCGGCAAGGACAAGGACAAGCTCGCCGAGATCATTGGCGACTATGACGGCCTCGCGATCCGCTCCGCCAGCAAGGTGACCCCGAAGATCCTGGCCAATGCCAAGAAACTGAAGGTCGTCGGCCGCGCCGGCATCGGCGTCGACAATGTCGACATCCCGGCCGCCACGGCCAAGGGCGTGATCGTGATGAACACGCCGTTCGGCAACTCGATCACCACCGCCGAGCACGCCATCGCCATGATGTTCGCGCTGGCTCGCGAGATTCCCGCCGCCGATGCCTCGACCCAGGCCGGCAAGTGGGAAAAGAACCGCTTCATGGGCGTCGAGCTCACCGCCAAGACGCTCGGCATCATCGGCTGCGGCAATATCGGCTCCATCGTCGCCGACCGCGCTCTCGGCCTGAAGATGAAGGTTGTCGCCTATGATCCCTTCCTCTCGCCGGAGCGCGCGCTCGACATCGGCGTGGAGAAGGTGGAGCTCGACGATCTCCTTGCCCGCGCCGACGTCATCACCCTCCACACGCCTCTGACCGAGAAGACCAAGAACGTCCTCTCCGCCGAGGCGATCGCCAAGACCAAGAAGGGTGTGCGCATCGTCAACTGCGCCCGCGGTGGACTTGTCGACGAGGCGGCGCTGGCCGAGGCGCTGAAGTCCGGCCATGTCGCGGGCGCGGCCTTCGACGTGTTCATCACCGAGCCGGCGACCGAGAATCCGCTGTTCGGCCTGCCCAACGTCATCTGCACCCCGCACCTCGGCGCCTCGACCTCCGAAGCGCAGGAGAATGTGGCCCTGCAGGTTGCCGAGCAGATGAGCGATTACCTGCTGCGCGGCGCCATCTCCAACGCGGTGAACTTCCCCTCGATCACCGCCGAGGAAGCGCCCAAGCTCAAGCCCTTCATCGAACTCGCCGAGAAGCTCGGTTCCTTCGCCGGCCAGCTCACCGAGACCGATATCAAGACCATCCGCATCACCTATGATGGCGCGGTGGCGGGCCTCAAGATCAAGGCGCTGACTTCGGCCGCCGTGGCCGGTCTGCTGCGCCCGGCGCTTGCCGACATCAACGTCGTCTCCGCCCCGAGCGTCGCCAAAGAGCGCGGTATCGTCATCGAGGAGACCACGCGCGACGTCGCCGGGGACTATGAGAGCCTTGTCACGCTCACTGTGGTGACCGATGAGATGGAGCGTTCGATTGCCGGCACCGTGTTCGCCGATGGTCGCCCGCGCATCATCGACATCAAGGGCATCAAGGTGGACGCCGAATTCGCGCCGTCGATGCTCTATGTGACCAACGAGGATAAGCCGGGCTTCGTTGGCCGGTTCGCCAGCCTTCTGGGCGACGCGGGCATCAACATCGCCACCTTCGCCCTTGGTCGCGACCACCAGGGCGGCGATGCCATCGCGCTGGTCGAGGTGGACGGGCCGGTCCCGGCGGAACTACTCGCCAAGGTGCAGCAGCTTCCTTCCGTGAAGCAGGCCCGCCCGCTGCACTTCTGATCGCCATACCCATGAAAAAGCCCGCCGGGACGCCGTCCCGGCGGGCTTTGTTTTTTGGCGAGGTATCAGCCCGGGAAAGCGGCGCGGTGCAGCTTAGCGGCGGCCTTGGACAGCGCGACGATCTGCTCCCAATCGCCCAGATTCACCGCCTCGTTGGGGCAGACCCAGGAGCCGCCGACCGCAAGAATGTTCGGCTGCGACAGGTACTTGCCGACATTGTCCGGGCCGATGCCGCCGGTGGGGCAGAAGCGCAGATCCGGCAGCGGGCCGGCCAGCGACTTGATGAGATTGGCGCCGCCGACCGATTCGGCCGGGAACAGCTTCAGCACCGGGAAGCCCATGGCGTGCAGCGCCATTGCCTCGGTGGCGGTGGCGCAGCCGGGCATGACCGGCACGGGAGCTTCGGCCAGCGCCTCGGCGAGCGCGGGCGGGCAGCCGGGGCTGACGAGGAAGCGGGCGCCGGCGTCGATCGACTTCTGCACGAGATCGGGCCGCGTCACCGTGCCGGCGCCGACGATCGCGTCCGGCACCTCGGCGGCAATCGCGGCGATGGCTTCCAGCGCTACGGGCGTGCGCAGCGTCACCTCGATGAGCGGCAGGCCGCCCTCGACGAGCGCGCGGGCGAGCTTCACGCCGGCGGCAACGCTCGGCACCGTCACGACGGGCACGACAGGGGCGCGGGCGAGGAGGAAGCTGGGATCAGGAAGCGACATCGGACACCTTCAGGCTGTTTGCGCCCATCAAGACCGGCGGGCGCCGGCTTGTCGAGACCCTGCCACGCGAATTCTGCCGCATCTGCGAAGCGGCGGTGCACAAGACGCCCAGTGATGGAGTTTCGCCGGGCGGTGCGAGGCGGTAGCGTGAGTCATCTCCGGGCCGTTGCCGCAGCCGAGTCGTTCGCCATGTTCAATTTCGATTCCGCCTATCCCCGCGACCTCATCGGCTATGGCCGCAACCCGCCGGACCCGAAATGGCCGGGCGGCGCGCGCATCGCTGTCCAGTTCGTCATCAATTACGAAGAGGGCGGGGAGAACTGCATCCTGCATGGCGATGCCGCGTCCGAAGCCTTCCTGTCGGAGATCGTCGGTGCGCAACCCTGGCCGGGCAAGCGCCACATGAACATGGAGTCGATCTACGAGTATGGCGCCCGCGCCGGCTTCTGGCGGCTGTGGCGGCTGTTCACCGCGCGCAACCTTCCCGTCACCGTCTATGGCGTGGCCACGGCGCTGGCCCGCAACCCCGACGCGGTAGCGGCGATGAAGGAGGCCGACTGGGAGATCGCCAGCCACGGGCTCAAATGGATCGACTACCGAGACCATAGTTATGAGGCGGAGAAGGCGGATTTCGACGCGGCGATGGAAGTGCACACACGCGTGGTCGGGGAGCGCCCGCTCGGGTGGTACACCGGCCGCACATCGGAGCATTCACGCCGGATCGTGATGGAGGAGGGCGGCTTCCTCTATGATTCCGACATCTATTCCGACGATCTGCCGTTCTGGGTCGAGGGGCCGAAGGGGCCGCATCTGAGCATCCCCTACACACTCGATACCAACGACATGCGCTTCGCCATTCCCGCCGGCTTCAGCCATGGCGACCCGTTCTTTGCCTATCTCCGGGACAGCTTTGACGCGCTCTACGCCGAAGGAGCGGAGGCGCCGAAGATGCTCAGTGTCGGCCTCCACTGCCGGCTGGTCGGGCGACCCGGGCGTATCCTCGCCTTGCAGCGCTTTCTCGACCATATTGCCCGGCATGATCGGGTTTGGGTGCCACGCCGGATCGACATCGCCCGCCATTGGCATGAGCACCACACGCCCGCCCGCCATCCGCCGGAGTAGTCCCATGCGCCGTTTGAACGCCGTCCTCGCCGGCCTGCTGTTGGGCATCGGCACCGCGCAGGCGGCCGACCACATCGTGATCCCGATCCCCAAGGGCAGTTCGGTCATCACCACCAAGGTCACCTACACCTGCGACACGCTGAAGGCGCTGACGGCGACCTATATCAACGCCCCGCCCACCTCGCTCGCGACCGTCGCCTTCAAGGACGAGTTCGTGGTCATGGCCAATGTGCTGGCTGGCTCCGGCGCGCGCTATGCTGGCGACCGTTTCATCTGGTGGACCAAGGGCAATTCCGGCAGCCTCTATGATCTCACCAAGGGCGAGAACGCCCCGCCGATCGCCACCTGCACGCAGGATTGACGAAGCTTAGTCCCTCAGTCGGCTGCGGCCGGTCAGGTGGGGCAGGTGTCCCTGAAGGACATAGATCAGCAAGGCGGTCGACCAGCCGAACATGAGGATGCCGCTGCCTGCGGCCATGGGGCCGAGCAGGCGCGTGCGTGTGGCCTGCAGCACGTCGCCATAGCCAAGCGTCGTGTAGTTCACGAAGGCGGAGTAGTAGGCGTCGGCGGGATCGGCGACCAAGCCGAGGGCGGCATAGAGCATGCTCCACAAGCCGACCTCGAGGAGATGGGCCGTCAGCAGCACCACATTCGTGGCCAGCAGGGCCAGCGTCAGTCGCACATAAGGCGTGCCCCACAGCCGACTCTCGAAGGGTCGGACGACGGCAATCAGCAGGAAGGTCGCGCCCAGATGCACCAGCATGACGGCGATGTTCATGGCTATGCCGAGAAGGAGTTCACGGACCATGATGGGCGACGCTCCCCGAATCAGCCGTGGCTACCATGACGGGTACCCTTCATATTCGCTCCCTGCGCTCCGATGAAATCCAGATGGCGGTGGATTGGGCCGCCGCGGAAGGCTGGAACCCCGGCCTGTCGGACGCCGCCGGCTTCGGCTCCGTCGATCCCGAGGGCTTCCTCGTTGCAGAGCAGGACGGAGCGCCTGCGGCGGTCATCTCCGTGGTCAATTACGACGCGCGCTTCGCCTTTCTCGGCTTCTATATCGTGCGCCCTGAACTGCGCGGGCAGGGCATTGGCTGGGCCCTGTGGAAGGCGGGTCGCGCCCATGCGGGAGAGCGGACCATCGGTCTTGATGGCGTGCTGGCGCAGCAGGAGAACTACGCGTCGCAGGGATTTCGCTTCGCCTATCGCAACATCCGTTTCTCCGGGCGGGTGGTGGGCGGCGGCACCGGGGAGGGAACTGTCGATCTCGCGCAGGTGCCCTTTGCGAGCGTGGAGGCCAGCGATGCGGCGGTTTTTCCGGCGCCTCGCCCCGCCTTCCTGCGCGCCTGGCTTGCATCGCCCGGCCATATCGGGCGTGCCGTGCTGCGCGACGGCCGCCTGGCGGGCTGGGGCATGATCCGGCCGGCGCGGCAGGGCTTCAAGATCGGCCCTCTGATCGCCGACGATGCCGCAACCGCCGAGACGCTCTTCGGCGCGCTCGCTTCCGCTGTGGGGCCGGCGGACATCATCCTCGACGTGCCGGAGCCGAATTCCGCTGCGCTCACTCTTGCTCGTCGATATGGGCTGCAGCCGGTCTTCGAGACGGCGCGCATGTATACCGGGCTCATCCGCGAGGTGGCGCTGGATCGGCTCTTTGGCGTCACCAGCTTCGAGCTGGGCTAGGCTTGCGTCGGCAGGGGTTTGCGCGGGGCGAAGATGGTCGCGATGAACACGCCCGAGAGAACAAGCGCATAGCCCGCCGCATGGTAAAGGTGCGGCGTCTCACCCAGGAACAGGATCGCGAGCGCCGATCCGAATACCGGCATCAGGTGGAAGAACGGCGCCGCCCTATTCGGCCCCACGAGCTGGACGCCGCGGTTGAAGAACAGATAGGCCAGCACTGACGGGAAGATCGCCACATAGGCGATCACCGCCAGAGAGCGCAGATCGAAGATGATCGGCGCGCCGACGGCCCGCTCGGCGATGAAAAGCGGCGTGAGCAAGAGGGCACCGGGTCCAAGGGTGAAGCCGAGAAAGCCGAGCTGTGACATGGCCGGCCGGCGCGCCAGCATCGATGAATAGATGCCGTAGACCACCATGGCGGCGATCATCCACAGGTCGCCCCGGTTGAACTCTATGCGCAGGAGTACATCGGGGTCGCCGCGCGAGATGATGGTGAGCACGCCCATAAGGGAGAGCGCGATGCCACCGGCCTGCCCGGCCGACAGCCGGTCGCCATTCAGCACGAAGGACCAGAAGGCGATCAGCAGCGGTCCGATGGACTGGATCAACAGGGCGTTCAGCGCCGGCGTGAACTGCACGGCGTGATAGGCCATGGTGTTGAACAAGGTGATGCCGGTGAAGGCGAGCACCGCCAGCACCTTCCAGTGCCGGAGCGCCACTGGCCAGTCGTTGCGGATCGCCCGCCAGGCGAAGGGCAGCAGGATCAGGAAGGCGAGCACCCAGCGCAGCCAGGCGAGCGTCACTGGCGGCACATGCCCGGCGGCATGGCGACCAAGCACGATGTTTCCAGCCCAGAACAGCGAGACGAGCGAGAGCAGCAGATAGGGGGCGTCGAGCAGGCGACGGAACATGGCACGCCACAACCGAGGGACTGCTGGACTCTCTAGAGCATTTTCGCCGCTGATGAACCGTCAGGTCTGATGAATTTCGCTGATGCCCGACGCGAAGGCGCGCCGGATTCTGGCAAGCTTAGGCGACCTTGACCCGCGCCACGGTGCCCCAAGGGTCGGCGACGCTGAAGCCGTCGGCGCTCCGCTGCACTTCTGCCCCAGCATGGGCGAGCCGGTCGGCGGCCGCGTTGACTGCGTCGACGCTCGGCAGAACGATCTCGTAGTGAACAAGGCCCGTACTGCCGGCGGGCGCGGCGCTGCCGCCCCGGCTGTGCCAGATGTTGAGGCCGAGATGATGATGATAGCCACCGGCGCTCACGAACAGAGCGCCGGGATAACGGTCGGTGGTGAGGTCGAAGCCGAGCGTTTCCACATAGAAGCGACGGGCAGCTTCGAGGGCACCGACCTGGAGGTGAACATGGCCAATGCGGGTGCCGGCGGGCATCGGTGCCTCAACGGCCGCGTCGGCCGGCAATTCGGCGAGCACCGCGCGCATGTCCAGCGGATGCGTCGCCATCTCGATGGTCTTACCCTGCCAGCGCCATTCATTCGGCTGCCGGTCGCGGTAGATCTCAATGCCGTTGCCGTCCGGATCGTCGAGATAAAGGGCCTCGCTGACGAGATGATCGGAGGCGCCGATCTGGATCTGCTGGGCGATCAGCCGTCGCAGAACCACCGCGAGCGCCGGGCGATCCGGCACGAGGATGGCCACATGGAACAGGCCGGTGGTGCCGCGCGGCCTTACCGGAGCATCGGGCGCCACCTCGAGCTCGATCAGCGTCCGTTCGCCGGCGCCGAGCTGGATCAGGCCGTTCTCCTCACCGAGAACGCTCAGGCCCACCGTGCGGGTGTAGAATTCCACAGAGCGGGCCGCCTCGCGTACACGCAGGCGCACCGCGCCCAGGACCAGCTCGGAGGGGAGCGCCTGAGGCGCGGTGGTCGTGGCGGTGGGGGACATGGGGGGCTCGGCGATGTGGATGATGTGTGTATTGCTCGGCCCGGGGCGGGGGATTTGCAAGGGGTTGCGCTTGCGCTGATGCAATGATGGGCTGTCGCGCGCGCCGAAGGGGGGGCATGCGGCGTTTGTGCCGGGGGCGGGGCGGACATCTCCTTGCCTCCCCCGGCCTCATCCCTTAAGACGGGGCAGCCCCGGACGGACCGCTTCGCCGGGGTTTTGTCTGTGCGGGCACTGGCGCTTTTGCCGGCCCGCACCTCGCAATCAGGAGCGCGGCTCGTGGCGAATGTGGTCGTCGTCGGATCCCAATGGGGCGACGAGGGTAAGGGTAAGATCGTCGATTGGCTCAGTGAGCAGGCCGACGTCGTCGTCCGCTTCCAGGGCGGTCACAATGCGGGCCATACGCTGGTCGTCGGCAACAACACCTATAAGCTCTCCCTGCTGCCCTCCGGGCTGGTGCGCGGCGCGCGCCTGTCGGTGATCGGTAATGGTGTGGTGCTGGATCCGTGGGCGCTGGTGGACGAGATCGGCCGCATTACCGGCCAGGGCGTCACGGTCACGCCCGAGCGTCTGCGCGTTGCCGAGAATGTCGCGCTCATCCTGCCGCTGCACCGCGAGCTCGATGCCATCCGCGAGAATGCCGCGGCCTCCGGCACCAAGATCGGCACCACCAAGCGGGGCATCGGCCCGGCTTATGAGGACAAGGTGGGCCGCCGGGCGATCCGCCTGATGGACCTCGCCTATGAGGCGACGCTCGACGCCAAGATCGAGCGCCTGCTGGCGCATCACAACCCGCTGCGCCGCGGCCTCGGCATCGAGGAAGTCGATGCTGCCAAGCTGCGCGCCGAGCTGATCGAGATCGCCCCGAAGGTTCTGCCCTATATGGACCGCGTCTGGTCGCTGCTCGACGATGAGCGCCGCCATGGCTCGAAGATCCTGTTCGAGGGCGCGCAGGGCGCGCTGCTCGATGTCGATCACGGCACCTATCCCTTCGTGACCTCGTCCAACACGGTGGCGGCGCAGGCGGCGACCGGCTCCGGCCTCGGCCCGAACGCCATCGGCTATGTGCTGGGCATCACCAAGGCCTATACCACCCGCGTCGGCGAGGGCCCGTTCCCGTCGGAGCTGCATGACGAGATCGGCCGCAGGATCGGCGAGCGCGGGCGCGAATTCGGCACCGTCACCGGCCGTCCCCGCCGCTGCGGCTGGTTCGACGCGGCGATCGTGCGCCAGACCGTGCGCACCTCCGGCATCACCGGCATCGCGCTGACCAAGCTCGACGTGCTTGACGGTTTCGAGGAGCTGAAGGTGTGCGTGCGCTACCGCCTCAACGGGCAGGAGATCGATTATCTCCCGGCCGGGCAGGACGCGCAGGCCAATCTCGAGCCGGTCTATGAGACCATCGAGGGCTGGAGCGGTTCGACCGCTGGCGCCCGCTCCTGGGCCGATCTTCCGGCCGAGGCGGTGAAATATGTGCGCCGCATCGAGGAACTGATCGGCTGCCCTGTTGCGTTGCTGTCTACCAGCCCGCAGCGGGATGATACGATCCTGGTGCAGAATCCCTTCGAGTCGTGAACGCGAAGTGACATCGTAGCGTAATGGCCGATTACTATCCGCTCCTCGCGCGTGCCATTGGCGGCCTCCCGGATCGTTCCGAGGCGGGTCGCCGGACTGTCTATGATCGGGCGCGCCGGGCGCTGCTGGCGCAGCTGCGCAATGCTGATCCGCCGCTGCGTGATCAGGATATCGAGCGGGAGCAGCTCTCGCTCGAAGAGGCCATCCGGCGTCTGGAGCAGGATTATGCCGGAGCGGACGAGCCGGTGGCGGAGGCCGTGGTGCCGCCGGCGCCGGTTGCCGCTCCCGCTCCCGCCGCCGCCCCCGCACCAGCTGAGCCGGCACCGGTCGCGGCGCCCCGTGTGCCGCAGGCCGCGCGCGACGCCTTCTCGGCGCCCCGCCGTCCGGCAGCGCCGGCTCCCGAAAGCGACGATGACGAACTGACGGCCCTTGCCGCGGGTCGGGCCGGGCGCGATTCGTGGGCCGATGATCCGGCCCTCTCGGCGACGCAGGATTTTTCCGGTCTTCGGCCGGATGAGGAGGCGGGCGACGGCTTCAATGCCCGTCTCACCGGCGAGCGTCATGCTGCTGTCGAGGACGACACGCCGGCCAAGGGTGGGCGTGGTCGTCTCATCGCCCTTGCCGTCGCCGCCCTTCTGCTGATTGGCGCGGGCGTGGTCGGCTTCACGCAGCGCGATACCATCCTCGCCCTCGTCAATGGTGGCGGCGCCTCGGCGCCCGCGCCTGTGGCGGAGACCGACACGGCGGCGCCGTCCGGCCCCGAGGTCACGAAGTCCAACGATCGCATTGCCCAAGCGGCTCCGGACAGCACGCGCACCGCCCCGGCGGCGGCGCCCGTCGTCGCCCCGCAGGGCGCGGGCGTGGGCGTTGCCCAGCGCGCCGTGATGTTCGAGGAAAGCGCCGGCGGCGGCGAGCAGAGCCTGCAGCAATATGTCGGCAATGTCGTCTGGAGCACCGAGACGTTCCAGGGACAGAACGGTACGGGGCCGGATATCGGTATCCGCGCCGTGGTCACCATTCCCGATCGCAATGTAAAGGTGACCCTGCGGCTGCGCCGCAATCAGGATCCGGGCATTCCCGCCTCACACATCATCGAGGTGCAGTTCGAGCTGCCGCCGAATTTCGACCTCGGCAATGCCGGCACCGTGCCGGGCATGCGCGCCAAGGCCTCGGAAGGCGCGCAGGGCGTTCCGCTGATCGGCCTGCCGGTTCGCGTGGCGCCGGGCTTCTTCCTCATCGGCCTCTCGGCCATCGAGACCGACCGCCAGCGCAATCTTGGCCTGCTCATCACCCGCAACTTCCTCGATCTGCCGGTGGTGTTCGAGAACGGCCGGCGGGCGATTCTGGTGCTGGAAAAGGGCGTGCCGGGCGATCAGGCGTTCCGCGAGGCCTTCTCGAAGTGGGGCCTGCCGGTCCCCGCCGCGACGGCTAACTGAGCTAACCGCCTCTCTCATCGACCTTTAACGACATCGACATCATGCGCCTCGGTAGGGACATCGCCCTGCCTAGGCGTAGCCTTGCCATGCGTTCAGCGCAAAGCGGCTCCGTGGTATTAGGTATACCAGAAACATTCGACTTCGATTACGTTGCACTGCAATAGGATCGAGGATCGGAGCCGCACATGTTTGAGTCAGTCTTTCCCGTGCTGCCGCTGCTCATCGCGTGTCATGCCTGGATGACCATCATGCTCGTCCAAACCCTTGATAGCGAAGATGTTGCGGTGCTTGCGCCCGAGTGCTTCCCGGTCTGAGGCGGGCGGCGCCACGCGCCTGATGGCCGCGAGCGACCTAACACTTCGGACCCTGTCGACATGAAAAAACCCCGCGCCGGGCATCCGACGCGGGGTTTTCCGTCAGCTTATGTTGCGCTGCGTCAGGCGGCGACGCGCTTGTTCAGCACATCGACCAGCGTCTTGCCGAGGCGCGCCGGGGAGGGGGAGACCACGATGCCGGCCTCTTCCATCGCCGCGATCTTGTCCTCGGCGCCGCCCTTGCCACCGGAGATGATGGCGCCGGCATGGCCCATGCGGCGGCCGGGAGGGGCGGTGCGGCCGGCGATGAAGCCAACCATCGGCTTCTTGCGGCCGCGCTTGGCTTCGTCCTTGAGGAACTGCGCCGCTTCTTCCTCCGCCGAGCCGCCGATCTCGCCGATCATGATGATCGACTCGGTCGCGTCATCGGCCAGGAACAGCTCGAGCACGTCGATGAACTCGGTGCCCTTCACCGGGTCGCCGCCGATGCCGACCGCCGTGGTCTGGCCGAGGCCTTCCTGCGAGGTCTGGAACACGGCCTCATAGGTCAGCGTGCCGGAGCGCGAGACGACGCCGACATTGCCCTTCTTGAAGATGTTGGCCGGCATGATGCCGATTTTCGACTCGCCGGCGGTGACGATGCCGGGGCAGTTCGGGCCGACGAGGCGGGACTTGGAACCATCCAGCGCGCGGCGCACCTTCACCATGTCGAGCACCGGAATGCCCTCGGTGATGCAGACGATGAGCGGGATCTCGGCCGCGATGGCCTCGCAGATCGCATCAGCGGCGCCCGGCGGCGGCACATAGATGACCGACGCATCGGCACCGGTCTTCTCACGCGCTTCGGCGACGGTGTCGAACACCGGCAGGCCGAGATGGGTGGAGCCACCCTTGCCCGGCGAGGTGCCGCCGACGACCTTGGTGCCATAGGCCAGCGCCTGCTCGGAATGGAACGTGCCATTCTTGCCGGTGAAGCCCTGGGTGATCAGCTTGGTGTCTTTGTTGATGAGAATGGACATCAGGCGGCTCCCTGCACAGCCTTGACGATCTTCTGGGCGGCGTCGTCGAGGTCGTCCGCCGGGATCACGTTCAGTCCGCTGTCGCGGATGATCTGCTTGCCTTCCTCGACATTGGTGCCTTCGAGGCGCACCACCAGCGGCACGGACAGGCCGACCGCCTTGACCGCCGCGATCACGCCGCGCGCGATGACGTCGCACTTCATGATGCCGCCGAAGATGTTGACGAGGATGCCCTTCACCTTCGGGTCGGCGGTGATGATCTTGAACGCCGCCGTCACCTTCTCTTCCGTGGCGCCGCCGCCGACGTCGAGGAAGTTGGCCGGGCTCTCGCCATAGAGCTGGATGATGTCGAGCGTCGCCATGGCTAGGCCCGCGCCGTTCACCATGCAGCCGATCGTGCCGTCGAGCGCGATATAGGCGAGGTCGTACTTGGAGGCCTCGATTTCCTTGGCGTCTTCCTCGGTCTCGTCACGCAGCGCCATCACGTCCGGGTGGCGGTAGAGCGAGTTCGAATCGAAGGAGATCTTGGCGTCGAGGCACTTCAGCTTGCCGTCCTTGGTGACGACGAGCGGGTTGATCTCGAGCATCGCCATGTCCTTGCCGACAAAGGCGGCATAGAGCTTGGCGACGAGATCGCCGGCCTGCTTGGCGAGGTCGCCGGTGAGGCCAAGCGCCTGCGCCACGGTGCGGCCGTGATGGGGCATCACACCGGTGGCGGGGTCGATGGAGAAGGTGTGGATCTTCTCGGGAGTCGAGTGCGCGACTTCCTCAATGTCCATGCCGCCTTCGGTCGAGACGACGAAGGCAACGCGCGAGGTGGCGCGGTCGACGAGGGCGGAGAGGTAGAACTCCTTCTCGATCTCCGAACCTTCCTCGATATAGACGCGGTTCACCTGCTTGCCGGCCGCGCCGGTCTGCAGGGTCACGAGGGTCTTGCCGAGGATCTGCTTGGCGTTGGCCGCCGCGTCCGCCGCCGACTTGACGACGCGCACGCCGCCCTTCTCGCCGGCATCGGCCTCGACGAACTTGCCCTTGCCGCGGCCGCCCGCGTGAATCTGGCTCTTCACCACCCAGACCGGGCCGGGAATCTGCGTCGCCGCGGCATCCGCCTCGGCCGCGTTCAGAATGGCGACTCCGTTGGGCACCGGGACTCCGTATTCGCGGAGCACTCCCTTGGCCTGATACTCATGGATGTTCATTAGTCCCGCTCCTCCACAACCGCGCGGCCGGGAGCGCGCCGGGCGCTCCCGTCGATTGGCGTATCCTATTTCCCTATAGGCGCTGATGCGCCGAGACGCTACTGCACGAAAGTGTTGCTGAGCGTCCCGATGCCCTCGATCACGATGTCCACCGCGTTGGAGGGTTCTTTCATCGTTCCCACCCCGATCGACGTGCCGCAGCAGATGAGGTCGCCGGGGTTCAGCGTCATGTCGTGGGAGATCCGGCTCACCAGCTGGCGGGCCGAGAAGATCATGTCGCTGATCGGGTAGTTCTGGCGCTCCTGGCCGTTCAGCACGGTGCGCACGACGAGGCTGGACGGTTCGACACCGGTCGCCACGACCGGGCCGAAGGGGCCGAAACCGTCGAAGCTCTTGGCCCGCACCCACTGGGCGAAGGTCGCGTCCTTGTTGATGATGTCGGCCGCCGTGATGTCGTTCACGCAGGTGTAGCCGAAGATATGGTCGCCGGCTTCGTCCTCGGAGATGGCGGTCGCCGTCTTGCCGATGATGATGCCGAGCTCGCCCTCATAGACGATCTTGCCATCATAGGAGCCGGGCCGCTTCACCGTGGCGCCGGGGGTGGTGAGGCTGGAGCCGGCCTTGAGCAGATAGAGCGGATCCTGCGGCACCGGCGAATTCAGCTTGGCCGCCAGCGCGTGGAAATTGTTCCACAGCGCCAGGATCTTGGTCGGCTCGGTCGGCGCCAGCAGCGCGACCTCGGAGAGCGCGATGCGCTCCCCGGTCGGCTGGGCCCCGTTGAACATGTTGCCGGAGTGAACGGAGATGGTGTCGCCGTCGAGCGTGCCGAAACCGGTCACGCCCGCGCGGCTGTAACGAACCCAATGTGCCATCGTGCAGGAAACTCAGTTGTAGCAGCCGGCGATCTGCGCGCGCTGGCGAACCAGGGCGAGCACGATGTCGATGGTCGGGGTCGGGATGCCCGCGAGACGGCCCATTTCCTGGACCACGGTCACCAGCGCGTCGATCTCCATGGCGCGCGAGCGCTCGAGATCCTGCAGCATCGAGGTCTTGTGGGCACCGACGGCGCCCGCGCCATCAATGCGGCGCTCGACGCCGACGCGGAAGTTCACGCCGGACTGCACCGCGATCTCCTGCGCTTCCAGCATCATCGCCTTGGCGACAGCGCGGGTGCCGGGGTCGGAGGCGATCACGTCGAGGGTCGCGTGGGTCAGCGCGCTGATCGGGTTGAAGCAGAGATTGCCCCACAGCTTCAGCCACAGCTCGTCGCGGATGTTCGGCAGCACCGGGGCGCGCATGCCGCCGGCGGCGAAGGCCTCGGAGAGCTTGGTCGCGCGCTCGGTGATCTCGCCCGAGGGCTCGCCCAGCGGGAACTTGTCGCCATAGACGTGCTTGATCACGCCCGGCTCGACCACTTCCGTCGCCGGATAGACGATGCAGCCAATGGCGCGCTCGGGGCGCAGGCCGTTCCACTGCTTGCTGCCCGGATCGACGCTCTCGAGCGTCTTACCCTCGAGGTGGGCGCCATGCTTGTAATAGTACCAGTACGGCACGCCGTTGACGGCGGTGACGACGGCGGTGTCATTGCCCAGCAGCGGCTGCATGGCGTCAACGACGCCCGGCACCGAATGCGCCTTGAGGGCGACGATGACGTAATCCTGCGGGCCGAGATCGGCCGGGTTGTCGGAGCAGGGAATGTGCTCCACGCGCTCTTCGCCGTCGATGAGCAGCTTCAGGCCATTCTTCTTCATGGCCTCGAGGTGCGCGCCACGCGCCACCAGGCTGACATCGACGCCGGCACGCTTCAGCTGAACGCCGACATAGCCACCGATTGCGCCAGCACCATAGATGCAGACCTTCATTGGACTCCCTCCTGCGACCGTGCTGCCCCCGCGGCGCACGGCATCTTGTTTGGTATTTTGTATGCCATGATTAGGGAGGTTTGGACCCTAGTCAAGAGCGATGTGTTGGGCGTGATAATACGTCGCGCATGTTGTGCCGCTTCGCGGTCTTCGCGGGGCGTGTTTGCGACGCACACGATAGATTACGTCGCCGGGCGCCGGCTTGTCCACCGTGTAAAGGCCAGAACAATTGTCTTCCGTATGGCGCAAAAGACTACGTCAGGCACTCATCTCGACTGGCGGGACAGCAATGCTTACTGTTTTTGAAAATGGTTCGGGGGCGCATGCGCCCCCGAACTCCGGCTATGTCTGATTGGACGTGCCCGCCACTCACGCGTCGGGGGCGACCTGGTGGTTGGCCAGCAGCTCAAGCGCCTTGACGAGGGCCGAGTGGTCCCACGCCGCGCCGCCATTGGCCGCGCAGGCGCTGAACAGCTGCTGCGCCAGCGCCGTCGAGGGCAGCGACATCTGCATCTGCCGCGCGCCGTTCAGCGCCAGGTTCAGGTCCTTCTGGTGCAGCTCGATGCGGAAGCCCGGGTTGAAGGTGCGCTTGATCATGCGCTCGCCATGCACTTCCAGAATGCGCGAATTGGCGAAGCCGCCCATCAGCGCCTGGCGCACCTTGGCCGGGTCGGCGCCCGCCTTGGAGGCGAAGAGCAGCGCCTCGCCGACGGCGAGGATGTTCAGCGCGACGATGATCTGGTTCGCCACCTTGGTGGTCTGGCCGTCGCCATTGCCGCCGACCAGAGTGATGTTCTTGCCCATCTTCTCGAAGAGCGGCTTCACCGTCTCGAAGGCGCCCTCGGGGCCGCCGACCATGATGGTGAGCGAGGCGGCCTTGGCGCCGACCTCGCCGCCGGAGACCGGCGCGTCGAGATAGTCGCAGCCGAGCTCGTTGATCTTCTTGGCGAATTCCTTGGTCTCGACCGGAGCGATCGAGCTCATATCGACCACGATCTTGCCCGGCGTCAGCCCCGCCGCGATGCCGTTCTCGCCGAACAGCGCGGCCGCCACATGCGGGGTATCCGGCACCATGGTGATGATGATGTCGGCGTTCTTCGCCACCTCGGTGGCGGTCGCGGCGGCAATGCCGCCCTTGCCCGTCAGCTCGGCCGGAACCGGCTTGATGTCGTAGAGATACAGCTCATGGCCCGCATCGATCAGGTGGCCCGCCATCGGCGCGCCCATGATGCCGAGACCGACAAATCCAACCTTCGCCATCTCAGATGTCCTCGTTTCCTAGACTATGTTGTTGACCGCGCCGCTCACGCCGTCGGGGCGAGAGCCTTGATCCAGCCGAGGCCGGCGGCGGTGTCGCCCTTCGGCTTGTACTCGCACCCGACCCATCCGGCGTAGCCGATGGCGTCGAGGTGGCGGAACAGGAATGCGTAATTGATCTCGCCCGTGCCCGGCTCGAAGCGGCCCGGATTGTCGGCGAGTTGGATATGCGCGATCTGCGGTAGGTTCGCCTCGATGGTGCGGGCGAGATCGCCCTCCATGATCTGCATGTGATAGATGTCGTACTGGATGAACAGGTTGTCCGAGCCAACTTCTTCGATGATCGCCTTCGCCTGCTTCGTGTAGTTCAGGAAGAAGCCGGGAATGTCGCGCGTGTTGATCGGCTCGATCAGCAGCTTCAGGCCGGCTTCCTTGATCTTCGGCGCAGCGAACTTCAGGTTCTCCACGAAGGTCTTGTGCAGGACATCCCGCTCGACGCCCGCCGGGGCGATGCCGGCGAGGATGTTGACCTGCGGCGACCCCAAGGCGGTCGCATAGGTGATCGCCTTGTCGACACCCGCGCGGAACTCGTCCACCCGGTCCGGCAGAATGGCAATGCCGCGCTCGCCGGCGCCCCAATTGCCGGCCGGCAGGTTGTGCAGCACCTGCTGCAGGCCATTGGCCTTCAGCTTGGCGACCAGTTCCTCGACCGGGAAGTCATAGGGGAAGAGGTACTCGACGCCGGTGAAGCCGGCGGCGGCGGCCTTCTCGAACCGGTCGAGGAAGGGCACCTCGTTGAAGAGCATGGTGAGATTGGCGGCAAAACGGGGCATGAACCGCTCCTGGGCAGGGATCACGAAAACGGGGCTGATGGCCGGGCGGACCGGCTGACACAGCTATGGACGCAGCCTGCAGCGTTTGCATGAAACCGCGTCCGCGGGAAAGCCAGACGACGACGGCGCCCCTCCCGCACCGCCCTGTGGGGGGAGGGGAGGGAGGGGCGCGACGCGTCAGGCGTTTTCCTTGATGCTCTCGAGCGGCAGGTCGAGGACTTCCTCGAACTCGTTCACCGCGTCGATCTCGGTGCCCATGGCGATGTTGGTCACCCGCTCGAGGATGAACTCCATGACCACCGGCACCTGATGCTCCTTCATCAGCGCCTTGGCGCGGGTGAAGGCATCCTTGAACTCATTGGGTGAGGAGACGCGCACCGCCTTGCAGCCGAGACCCTCGGCGACCGCGACATGGTCGACGCCATAGCCGGCATTTTCGTCGGCATTGATGTTGTCGAAGGCCAGCGAGACCTCGAAGTCCATGTTGAAGCCGCGCTGGGCCTGACGGATCAGGCCGAGATAGGAGTTGTTCACGACGACATGGATGTAGGGCAGCTTGTGCTGGGCGCCGACGGCGAGCTCCTCGATGAGGAACTGGAAGTCGTAATCGCCTGAAAGCGCAACGATTTCCGCGTCCGGGTCAGCCGCGCGGACGCCGAGGGCGGCGGGCAGGGTCCAGCCGAGGGGGCCGGCCTGGCCGCAATTGATCCAGTTGCGCGGCTCGTAGACGTGCAGCATTTGCGCGCCTGCAATCTGGCTGAGGCCGATGGTCGAGACGTAGCGCGTGTGACGGCCGAACGCCTCGTTCATCTCCTCATAGACGCGCTGCGGCTTCAGCGGCACGTTGTCGAAATGCGTCTTGCGCAGCATGGTCTTCTTGCGGCCGAGGCATTCGGCGGCCCAGGCCGCGCGATCCTTCAGCGTGCCGGCCGCCTTGTATTCCTTGGCGACCTCGATGAAGAGGTCGAGCGCCGCACCGGCATCCGAGACGATGCCGAGATCCGGGCCGAAGACGCGGCCGATCTGGGTCGGCTCGATGTCGACATGGATGAACTTGCGGCCCTTGGTGTAGACGTCGACCGAGCCGGTGTGGCGGTTGGCCCAGCGGTTGCCGATGCCGAACACGAAGTCCGAGGCCAGCATGTTCGCATTGCCGTAGCGGTGCGAGGTCTGCAGGCCGCACATGCCGGCCATCAGGTCGTGATCGTCGGGAATGGTGCCCCAGCCCATCAGGGTCGGGATCACCGGAATGCCGGTAAGTTCCGCGAATTCAACGAGCTTGGCCGAAGCGTCGGCGTTGATGATGCCGCCGCCGGAGACGATGAGCGGGCGCTCCGACTCGTTCAGCATGGCGATGGCCTTCTCGGCCTGCTTGCGCGTCGCCTTGGGCTTGTAGACCTCGAGCGGGGAATAGGTGTCCTCGTCGAACTCGATTTCCGCGAGCTGGACGTCGATCGGCAGGTCGATCAGCACCGGGCCGGGACGGCCGGAACGCATGACGTGGAAGGCCTGCTGGAACACCATCGGCACCAGCGCCGGCTCGCGGACCATGACGGCCCACTTGGCGACCGGCTTGGCGATCGACTCGATGTCGACGGCCTGGAAGTCTTCCTTGTAGAGGCGGGCGCGGGGCGCCTGGCCGGTGATGCACAGGATCGGGATCGAATCGGCGGAGGCCGAATAGAGGCCGGTGATCATGTCGGTGCCGGCGGGGCCGGAGGTGCCGATGCACACGCCGATATTGCCCGCCTTGGCGCGGGTGTAGCCCTCGGCCATGTGCGAGGCGGCCTCGACGTGGCGGGCGAGGATGTGGCGCGTCTTACCGTGCGCCCGCATGGCGGAATAGAACGGGTTGATCGCGGCACCCGGAACACCGAAGGCGGTCGTCACGCCTTCCTTTTCGAGAATGCGGATCGCTGCATCGACGGCACGCATCTTGGCCATGGCACTTCCTCCTGTCGTCGTCAGCCAACCGGCATCGCCCCGCTCTGCGCAGGGCCGGCGGTGCCCGGCCGGCCGTCTCGACTGTTCAAAATCTCCGGTTTCGGCGGCCACAGGGCAGGCGAGCGGCGCAAGGGCCGTGCTGCGGAGCGGCAGGATTCTTTCCGCGCTGCGGAATGAATTTCCGAAATCGCGCAAAACATGCCACGCCCCTCTCATTTCCGCAATACGGGATATATTTCTGATTTGCGAAAAAGCGGCGGATGCGCCTTTATGATAGGGCGAGCCTGTTCGGCGCCGGTGGCATAAGGCCGGTGAGCCGCCGCCCGCCCGCCAGCCGCGCCCAGGAGATCACGCCGCGATGACCGATGCCGTCTCGACCACACGCCGCCGCGGACGGCCGCCCACCGGCGAGGCCGGGGGCGAGGTGCAGTCGCTCGACCGGGCCATCGCGCTGCTTGAAGTGCTTGCTTTGTCTGATGGATTGTCGCTGAGTGAAGTGGCGCGCGCCGCCGAGCTGCCGACTTCCACGGTGCATCGCCTGCTCACCACGCTGGAGCGGCGGGGGCTGGTGGGGCATGACGCGGCGACCGGGCACTGGGTCGTCGGCGTCGGGCTTTTCCGTATCGGCTCGGCTTACTTACGCATCCGCAAGCTGCCGGAAATCGGCCGCGTGCTGCTGCGTGAGCTCTCCCACGGGGTGAACGAGACGGTGAATCTTTCCCTGATCGACGGGGAACATCTGGTGTGCGTGGCGCAGGTGGAGAGCCACGCGGCGGTGCGCGCCTTCTTCCGGATCGGCGGTTTTCTGCCCATTCACGCCTCGGGCGGCGGCAAGGCGATTCTGGCCGCGATGAACCCGGAAGCCCGCCGCGCCTGGCTCGGGGGCGACCAGCTGCCGCGCTACACCGAGCACACCCATGTGAGCCGGCGCGCGCTCCAGGCGGACCTCGCCATCATCGCCGAGCGCGGCTTTTCCATTGACGATGAAGAACATACGCCGGGCATGCGCTGCGTCGCGGCGGCGGTGCTGGATGAATGGCGCGAGCCGGTGGGGGCGATCTCGATCTCGGCCCCGACGGTGCGGATGCCCCCCGAGCGCATCGCCGATCTCGGTGGACAGGTAAAGGAAGCCGCGCGCCGGCTCACCGCCCGCTATTCTGGGAGCTGACCGGCGGGCCGGTCACGCGACGGCGCAGGCGGCTCCATTCGTGAAGGTATAAAAACACCGCTTACAGGAATTGTGGCGGTGCTGGGCACGCCGCTACTGAGCGCCGACGCGCCCGGCTTGCTTGCATTTTTGCCTATGAGCGGACACACCGGCCTGACTGGTCACCAATGGCCAGTCAGTGCAGTCAGGTGGACGATCAGGCCGACGAGTGCAGTGAGGCCGACCGGTGTGAGCGCCTCGCCGACCCTCGGCCGCGAGCCCTTTCCCCAACCCTCGTCGCGAAAGTGTCGCCGCCAGTCCTCGCTCGGGACACAGCCCGACCGGACAAAAAAATGCCGGCGCTTGGAAGCGCCGGCACCAGTCGCCTAGGAGGAACCGAACGTCGGGAAAACCCTTCGTTCCGCTCCGGGAGGCTCTGAGGTCCATCCCGCCCGCCGCGATTTGCCGCGCAGCTTTGAACGGGACAGCCGATAGGGCTTCCGCGCCTCCACCCCGTGATCGAGGCCTCTCGCGGAAGGGGCGGGCGGCGCCAGGGCGTCGCCCGAAGGTTCTGGATCAGACCCGAGGTCCGATCACAGGGTCGCCTAAATCAGACGGCTTTGGCGTCGTGCATCGCGGAGATTTCCTCCTGCGAGTAGCCGAGATCGGCGAGCACTTCGTTGGTGTGCTGGCCGAGCAGCGGCGAGGCGGTGATCTCCACCTCGACGTCCGAGAACTTGATCGGCGAGCCGACGGTCAGGTACTTGCCGAGCTTGGGGTGATCGACCTCGACCACGGTGCCGCTCTTGCGCAGCGACGGGTCGTTGGCGATTTCCTTCATCGACAGCACCGGAGCGCAGGGGATGTCGAACTTGCGCAGGATGTCGATGGCCTCGAACTTCGTCTTGTCGGCGAGCCAGGACTCGATGAAGGCGAAGATGTCGAAGATCTTGTCCTGACGGGCTTCGGCGGTGTTGTAGGCCGGATCGTCGATCCACTCCGGCTTGCCGAGAGCCTTACAGATCGGCGCCCAGGCGTGGCCCTGAATGGTGAAGTAGATGTAAGCGTTCGGGTCGGTCTCCCAGCCCTTGCACTTCAGCACCCAGCCCGGCTGGCCGCCGCCGCCGGCATTGCCGCCGCGCGGAACCACGTCCGAGAACTCGCCATGGGGGTACTGGGGGTACTCTTCGAGATAGCCCAGCGCGTCGAGGCGCTGCTGGTCACGCAGCTTGACGCGGCAGAGGTTGAGCACCGAATCCTGCATGGACACGGCGACCTTCTGGCCCTTGCCGGTCTTCACCTTCTGGTGGAGCGCGGTCAGGATGCCGATGGCCAGGTGCATGCCGGTGTTGGAGTCGCCGAGAGCGGCGGCCGACACGGTCGGCGGGCCATCCCAGAAACCGGTGGTGGAGGCGGCACCGCCGGCGCACTGCGCGACGTTCTCGTAGACCTTCAGGTCTTCATAGGCGTGGCCTTCGGAGAAGCCCTTCACCGAGGCGAGGATCATGCCCGGGTTGAGCGACTGGATGTGCTCCCAGGTGAAGCCCATGCGGTCGAGAGCGCCGGGGCCGAAATTCTCGACCATGACGTCCGACTCCTTGATGAGCCGGGTCAGGACTTCCTTGCCCTGCGCCGTCTTGGTGTCGAGCGTCAGCGAACGCTTGTTGGAGTTCAGCATGGTGAAGTACAGCGCGTCGGCGTCCTTGACGTGACGCAGCTGCGAACGGGTGACGTCGCCGGCGCCGGGGCGCTCGACCTTGATCACGTCGGCACCGAACCAGGCCAGAAGCTGCGTGCAGGCCGGACCAGCCTGGACGTGCGTGAAATCGATGATCTTAATACCTTCGAGCGGCTTAGACATCGTGGTCGACTTCCCTTTCAGCGTTAACAGTCCGGTCGGAGGCTCACCCTGCCGCCGGATTGAGATCCCCATCCCTCTTGGATGAGGACACTTCCTTCTCCCTACGCCGCCGGCCGGGCGAACCCGTTGGCCGGAGGCAACTCCCAGGTGGTGATCGACTTCGGTTCGAGCCGGACTTGTTCTCGCTCACCCTGGCATCAGACCGCCGACCGGGCGCCTGAGCGCCGGCCGGTGGCCTGTATCCTCACCGCCACCGCCCCGAGAGGCCGCGGCAGGGAAATTCGTGTCACTCAGCCGCCAGGCGCACCGTCTCGCCGACCGCGCCGGAGGTCTTGATGCGCTCGATCTCGGCCGCATCGAGGCCGAGCACGCTCGCGAGGATCTCCTCGGTGTGCTCGCCCAGCAGCGGCGAGCGCTCGACTGCGACGTCGTTGTCCGACAGCTTGATCGGGTTGCCGACGGTCAGGTACTTGCCGCGCGTGGGGTGATCGACCTCGACCAGCGTGCCGGTCTCGTAGAGCGAGCGATCCTCCGCGATCTCCTTCATGGAGAGCACCGGGCCGCAGGGAATGTCGTACTCGTTGAGGATCTCCATCGCCTCGAACTTGGTGTGGGCCATGGTCCACGATTCGATGCGGGTGAAGATCTCGTTGAGGTGCGGCAGGCGCGCGGCCGGCGTCGCGTAGTTCGGGTCGGTCTTCCAGTCGGGCTCGTGGATGACGTCGCAGATCTTCGACCAGACCGGGGCCTGGGTGATGAAATAGATGTAGGCGTTGGGATCGGTCTCCCAGCCCTTGCAACGCAGGATGCGGCCCGGCTGGCCACCGCCCGAATCATTGCCGGCGCGCGGCACGGCGTCGCCGAAGGGGATGCCTTCGCCAAACTGGCTGTATTCGCGCAGCGGGCCGCGCTCGAGGCGCTGCTGGTCGCGCATCTTGACGCGGCAGAAGTTCAGCACGGCGTCCTGCATGGCGCAGAGCACCTTCTGGCCGCGGCCGGTCAGCGTGCGCTGGTAGAGCGCGGTGACGATGCCCAGCGCCAGGTGCAGGCCGGTGCCGGAATCGCCGATCTGCGCGGCGGTGACCAGGGGAAGCCCGTCGCGGAAGCCGGTGGTGGAGGCCGAACCGCCCGTGCACTGGGCGACGTTCTCATACACCTTGCAGTCTTCGAACGGGCCGGGGCCGAAGCCCTTGACCGAGGCGAGGATGATGCGCGGGTTCAGCTCCTGGATACGCTCCCAGGTGAAGCCCATGCGGTCCAGCGCGCCCGGCGCGAAATTCTCGACCATCACGTCGCAGATCTTCACCAACTCCTCGAGGACCTTCTTGCCCTCGGGATTCTTGGTGTCGAGCGTGATGGAGCGCTTGTTGGAGTTCAGCATCGTGAAATAGAGGCTGTCCGCATTGGGGACATCACGAAGCTGGGCGCGGGTCACGTCGCCTTCGCCGGGACGCTCGACCTTGATGACGTCCGCCCCGAACCACGCCAGAAGCTGGGTGCAGGTGGGGCCGGACTGAACGTGGGTGAAGTCAAGGATTCGGACGCCGTCCAGGGCCTTTCCCATGGCATTTCCTCTCGAAGTATTTGCCGCGGCTCTGTTTTTTTGGCCGGCCGCTTGGCAAGGTTGGAAGGTGGGCGCGGGCGGAATTTTCCCCGCCCGCGCCCGGCTGGATTACTTCTTCTTCACGACGCTCTGCGGGTTCAGGCTGCCGATGTTGCCGGACTCGCTGCCGGCCGCCGGGTCGATCACCGCGTTGATGAGGGTCGGCTTGCCGGAGTTCATCGCCTCGTCGACGGCGCGCTTCAGCTCGTCCGGGGTGGTGGCGTTCACGCCGACGCCACCGAAGGCTTCCATCATCTTGTCGTAGCGGCTGTCCTTCACGAACACCGTGGTGCCCGGATCGCGGCCGGTCGGGTCGGTGTCGAGGCCGCGATAGATGCCGTTATTGTTGAAGACGACGATGCAGACCGGCAGGTTGTAGCGGCAGATCGTCTCCACCTCCATGCCGGAGAAGCCGAAGGCCGAGTCGCCCTCGACCGCGAGCACCGGCTTGCCGGTCTCGACGGCGGCGGCGATGGCGAAGCCCATGCCGATGCCCATCACGCCCCAGGTGCCGACGTCCAGACGCTTGCGCGGCTGGTACATGTCGATGACGCCGCGGGCGAGGTCGAGCGTGTTGGCGCCCTCATTGACGAGGATCGCGTCGGGACGCTCCTTGATGACCTGCTTGAGAGCACCCAGCGCCGAGTGGAAGTCCATCGGGGTGGAGTTCTTCAGCAGGCGCTGGGACATCTTGGCGATGTTGACTTCCTTGCGGGAGTTGATCGCGTCGATCCACTCCTTGGAGGGAGCGGTCCAGCCGGACTTGATGCCGTCGAGCAGGGCGGACACCACCGAGCCGATGTCACCGACCAGCGGCGCGGCGATCTCGACGTTGGAGTCCATTTCCTTGGGCTCGATGTCGACCTGGATGAACTGCTTGGGCGCATCGCCCCAGGTCTTGCCCTTGCCGTGCGACAGCAGCCAGTTGAGGCGCGCGCCGACGAGGAGGACAACGTCGGAGTCCTTGAGGACGGTCGAGCGGGCCGCGCCGGCCGAGAGCGGATGGGTGTCGGGCAGCAGGCCCTTGGCCATCGACATCGGCAGGAAGGGGATGCCCGAGGTCTCGACGAATTCGCGGATGGTCTCGTCGGCCTGCGCGTAGGCCGCGCCCTTGCCGAGGATGATGAGCGGCTTCTTGGCGCCCTTGAGGACGTCGAGCGCGCGCTTCACCGCGTCCGGGCCCGGGATCTGCGCCGGGGCGGCGTCGATGACCTTGACCAGCGACTTGGCGCCGGCGTCGGCGTTCATCACCTGCGAGAACAGCTTGGCCGGCAGGTCGAGATAGACGCCGCCCGGACGGCCGGAGACCGCCGCGCGGATCGCGCGGGCGACGCCGATGCCGATGTCGGCGGCGTGCAGCACGCGGAAGGCCGCCTTGCAGAGCGGCTTGGCGATGGCGAGCTGGTCCATTTCCTCATAGTCGCCCTGCTGGAGGTCGACGATCTCGCGCTCCGAGGAGCCGGAGATGAGGATCATGGGGAAACAGTTGGTGGTGGCGTTCGCCAGGGCCGTCAGGCCGTTGAGGAAGCCCGGCGCCGAAACGGTGAGGCACACGCCCGGCTTCTTCGTCAGGAAGCCGGCGATGGCGGCCGCGTTGCCGGCGTTCTGCTCGTGGCGGAACGACACGACCCGGATGCCCTCGGCCTGGGCCATGCGGCCGAGGTCGGTGATCGGAATGCCGGGCACGCCGTAGATCGTCTCGATACCGTTCAGTTTCAGCGCATCAATGACGAGGTGGAAACCGTCCGTGAGCTCCTGCTCGACCTCGGTCGCCGTGTTCACGTCGATCACTTGTGCAACTGCAGACATCCCGTATTCCCTCCCAAACTTCCTCGGCGGGTTTTGCCGCCCTTAATCCAAGTCAATGTCCGATACGTCTCGTCAGTCCAGGTCAACATGGCTCTCGACGTGCCGCGCGAGGCGGAGCGTATGGTCTCGCACCAGACGCTCGGCGCGGTCCGCGTCCCGCGCCTCGAGAGCAATGATGATCTCCTGATGGTCGGCCGCCGAACGCTGCGCCCGGTCCATCTCGAAGATCGTGCGATGGCGGATGGCCCGTACATGAAAGAACAGGTTATCCGTCATCGCCGCGAGCAGTGAGGAGCCGCTCAACCGGATCAGCGCCTGATGGAACGCGATATTCGCGGAGGAATATTCGTCGCACCGGTCGCGCTCGATCCCGGACAGATCGAACTCCTTGAAATACGTCCTCAGCTCGGCGATCGCCTCATCGCTCGCGCGTTGAGTGGCGAGGCGGGCCGCCATGCTTTCCAGCGCCGCCCAGGCCTCGATCATCTCGATGATCTCGGCCTTGGAACGGCGTACCACCAGAATTCCCCGCCGGGGCACGGCGCGGAGCAGGCCTTCCTGCTCCAGCATCGCGACCGCCTCGCGGATCGGCGTCCGGCTTGCGCCGAGACGCTCGGAAATGTCCCGCTCGTCGAGCAGCACCGGCTCACTGGAGCCGTAGATGTTCATGTTGGTAATGGCTTCCTTGAGAGCGGCGTAGGCCTTGCTCTTGAAGCTCTCCTTGGCCGGCAGGCGCTCAATGGCCAAGCCATGATCGCCGCTTTGCCAGCGCTTGTTCAGAACTGCCTTGCTGCTCACGGACGCTCCTCTGCGGAGGTCTTCCGCCGGGGATTTCAAGAAATTTGGCATACCAAATACCAACGTGTCAATTGGAATCCCCCTGAAGAACGGGGTAGGGGAGCTCCTTCTTCCCAAAGGTCAGCCTCGCGCCGACCGTTGAATTACAAGGTGTTCCAAGCCGTCATCACCGAATTGCGTATGCAGTATACCACGGGTCAAAAGCGCTGGCGAGGCCGCCTGAACAGTTTGCCCCAGAGTGGATGCAAAAGTTCGCGAGGTGACGGTGGGGCGGGTGTTCCGGCCGATCAGCGGGCCGTGTGAGGGTGGGGCGTCATCCCGGGCGACGCTGGCGTTCTCAGCCCTTCACGCCGTCTTCCCCGGGCTTGACCCGGGGATCCACGTCTTCTCCCCGCATGCGCCAATCCCCGCACGCGCCAAGTCGTGGATGGCCGGGCCAAGCCCGGCCATGACGGGGCTCCTGCGGAACACGGCCACCCCGTTCCCCGGACAAGCCGGGCGCCGCCCGGCGCCGATCCGGGGTCCAGGGGAAACGCCGCCGCAGGCGGCTTTAGAGTCTTCCCGGTGCCGGCAAGCGGTCATCACGCTTCAAAGCCAAAGATTCTTTCGCTGGGTCCCGGATCGCCTTCCGCTGGCGCTTCAGGCGTCCGGGACACGAAGACCCGGCCAAGCCCGGCCATGGCGGTGTTCGGGCGGAACGGGGCCGCGGTCCCTGACGCCGTCATCCCGGACGGCCACAAGGCCGAGCCGGGATCGCGTGACGCCTCGTTCACGCGCGTCCCGTACCTCACGCGTCATCCCCGGGCTTGGCCCGGGGATCCCCGACTTGGGCCGGGCGCGGCTGTGGGAAGTCGTGGATGGCTGGGCCAAGCCCGGCCATGACGGTGTTCTCGCGGCGCAGGGCCAGCCCGTTCCCCGGACAAGCCGGGCGCAGCCCGGCGCCGATCCGGGGCCCAGGGGAGGCTCCGCCGCAGGCGGCTTTAGGGCTTTCTTGCCCTCGGCAGGCGGCCATCTATCAAGCCAAAGACTCTTTCGCTGGATCCCGGCTCGCCTTCCACTGACGCTTCAGGCGTCCGGGACACGAAGGCCGGGTCCTCTCCCTCCTTTGGCGCTCTTCAGCCCTCAGGATGGGAAGCGGCCGTGCTTTTCGACATGGGCGGCGAGGCCGAGCGTGTGCTCGCGCACCAGGCGCTCGGCGAGGTCGGCGTCGCGGGCGACGAGGGCGGCGATGATGGCGCGGTGCTCCTGCAGCGAGCGCTCGGAGCGGTTCTCCTGCCGGACCGAGACGGCGCGGATGCCGCGGATGTGGATGAACAGATTGGCGGTCATCTCGCCGATCATCTCGCAGCCGCCCAGCCGGATCACCGTCTGGTGGAAGCGTATATTGGCGTCCGAGTACTCGTTCATGTGCTCGGTCGGGGCCTCGGCCTCGAAATCGTGGAACATGTCGCGCAGGCTGGCGAGCTCGCGGTCGCTGGCGCGGCTGGCGGCGAGGCGCGCGGCCATGCTCTCCAGCGCCGCCCAGACGATGATCATGTCAATGATCTCGCGCTTGGACTTGCGCACCACGAAGATGCCCCGGCGCGGCACGGAGCGCACGAAGCCCTCCTGCTCCAGCACCGTCAGGGCCTCGCGAATCGGCGTGCGGCTGACCCCGAGATCCTGCGAGAGCTGGCGCTCGTCGAGGCGGATCTCGCTCTCCTGGCCGTAGAGGTCCATCTCGGTGATGGCCTTCTTGATGGCGTCATAGGCGAGGGTGCGCAGGCTGGTATTCGCGGCGAGCGGCGCGATGTTCAGGCGTGAATTGGGATCGGCGCTTTCCACGGGCTTCCTCTCAGTTCGGTCTCTTGTTGTTTTTGTTTCTTGCCGGACGGCTGCGTGGTGATCGGGCGGCAACAGTCTGTCGGCGTTTTCTTGATCTGTTTCTTGCTGCCCTTCTTGGCGTGGGCGATTCTCACCCTTGGGCAGGCATGTTGAGCATCATATATCATATACCGCTTGTCCATCCGACCATTGCCGGATGACGTTCCGGCGCCCCCGCGACAGAGGGGCTGGCATCTCATTACCTCCACGCGTCCCGCAGCCGACCCGCTGTCGCCGGTCGATCGCCGGCGCGTGCGCGTAACCGAGCGAGGTGACGGCGCCATGTCGACCCGCGCCGAAGAGGCCGGCGGGCCCGAAATGGGGCGCCCGCGTGCCGGCTCCGGCGTCGTCCACAGCTCTGATCGGGGAGCGCCCTGCGCGCCGGAGCGCCCGCGGAAGGCGCCGTCATCGCCCGGCAAGGCGCCGCGACGGGGCGAGGCTGGAGTCGTTCCAGCGTGGTTTCATCGGCATTTGCGAGCGCTTCCCCAAGGGAAGAATTGGCCAAGTATTCCCCTACGTCACATTCCCATAGGTCAGTCTTCGCCTGTAAAAATATCGCATGACTGGTATGCAAAATTTTGCATAATCAAAAAAAGCGGAGTATGTTCCCTACAGTCTGCTGGCGGTTGCCTCTGCGGAGGCGTTTCGGTCGGCGCGAAAACAAGAAGAACAAGATAGAACTTGCTCAACCTTACGTTTGGAAACGTTCGAGGAAAAAATGGCTATTGCCGCAACGTCATCTCAGAATAGCAGCCGCTGGCTGCAGCTTGTGTTCGGCGTCATCTGCATGTGCATGATTGCAAACATGCAGTATGGCTGGACGTTCTTCGTGAACCCGATGCAGGAGCGTCACGGCTGGGATCGCGCGGCGATCCAGGTGGCCTTCTCGATCTTCATCGTCACCGAGACCTGGCTGGTCCCGATCGAGGGCTGGTTCGTCGACAAGTACGGCCCGCGCGTCGTCGTGCTGTTCGGCGGCCTCATGTGCGGCATCGCCTGGCTGATCAATTCCTACGCCGACTCGCTGACCCTGCTCTATGTCGCGGCTGCCATTGGCGGCATCGGCGCCGGCGCGGTTTACGGCACCTGCGTGGGCAACTCGCTGAAGTGGTTCCCGGATCGTCGCGGCCTTGCCGCCGGCATCACCGCCGCCGGCTTCGGCGCCGGCTCGGCGCTGACCGTCATCCCGATCCAGAACATGATCAAGAATCAGGGCTACGAGGCCGCGTTCTTCTACTTCGGCATCGGCCAGGGCATCATCATCCTCTTCCTCGGCCTGTTCCTGGTCGCGCCGAAGAAGGAGCAGATCGCCGTCTTCGCCGCGAATGTCGCCAAGACCGTGAAGCAGAGCGCCCGTGACTTCTCCCCCAAGGAGATGCTCACCACCCCGCTGTTCTGGGTCATGTACGCCATGTTCGTCATGATGGCGGCCGGCGGCCTGATGGCCACCGCCCAGCTCGGCCCGATCGCCAAGGACTTCCAGATCGCCGACGTTCCGGTGACGCTGCTCGGCCTCACCCTGCCGGCGCTCACCTTCGCCGCCGCCATCGACCGCGTGCTGAACGGCCTCACCCGTCCGTTCTTCGGCTGGGTGTCCGACCAGATTGGCCGTGAGAACACCATGTTCGTGGCCTTCGCCATCGAGGGCGTCGGCATCTACGCGCTCTCCGTGTTCGGCTCGAACCCGGTCCTGTTCGTGATCCTGACCGGCCTCGTCTTCTTCGCCTGGGGCGAGATCTACTCGCTGTTCCCGGCGATGTGCGGCGACGCCTTCGGCTCGAAGTTCGCCACCACCAATGCGGGCATGCTCTACACCGCCAAGGGCACCGCGGCGCTGATCGTGCCGTTCACCAGCATCATCACCACGATGACCGGCAGCTGGCACGCGGTGTTCGTCGCCGCGGCGGCGCTCAACATCATCGCCGCCGTCATGGCGCTGGTGATCCTGAAGCCGCTCTCGGCCGCCCATCGTCGCCGCGTCACGGCGCACAATGCCAGCACGAGTGCCGTCCCCGCCGAGTGAGGCGCGACGCCTTCCATCATCGCCTTCGCAAGGGCCCGCCACTGGCGGGCCCTTTTTCTTTGGCCCATACCCCGCGCGTCCCCGGAGGCGCCGTTTGTCGTGAGCGGCTCCTGGCGCGTCCCCGCAAGACGCGGTGTCGCGCGGCCCGGGCGGGCTGCTTTTCGCCTTGCCGGGCGGGGGCTTTGCCCGTTCGGAGGTCGGTCGCACGCGATTACCGCGTGCCCGCAACGGTCGTTTTTCATCGTTCCAAAGACGAATCGGGCGCGATTGTGGCGCCCTGCGGGCATCCCGTTCCCCCGTTGAGCGATGTCATCAGGTTGTCACTCTGTCGACGACCAGTTCAAGTGCCCCAGAGTTTCTTGATAACGTCTGACTGCCAACAGGCGGAGAACGCAGGGTAATATGAGCGTTGTCAGTCAGTATCTACGTTGAGTGAGCACTGCTGACCCAAAAGAACTTGGAAAATAGTGCGCCTTACGGAACTGTAGAGCGCCAACAAATCCCAATTGGCATACATAATATTGTCGATTAAGATCAGGGTTCAGCGGGTCGGAACCGGGCCCTTGCGTCAACCTGAGCGCGGCACGCCGCAGGGGGACGAGGCAGGGCCCGGAAACGGCAAAACAACCTTGTAGGACCATCGCCGCGCATGCGGCTGCCTTGAGGCGGCGGACACGTCGCCCGAGGCCAAAAAACCGGCGCCGCGCCCCAACGGCATGAGCGACCGCAACGATAAGCCGATCCGCGGCACATCTTGATTTGGGAGAGGAGATCGCCCTTGAGCACGTATAACCAGACCACCGCGGCCGCCGGGCCGGGTGCCGACTTCTCCGAAGGCCGCCGCTGGCTCCAGCTCGTCGTCGGTGTCGTGTGTATGGTCGCCACCGCGAACATCCAGTACGCCTGGACGCTGTTCGTGCCGGAAATCCAGAAGACCTTCGGCTGGGAACGCGCGTCGATCCAGATCGCGTTCACCATCTTCGTTCTCGTGCAGACCTGGCTCGCGCCGATCGAAGGCTACTTCATCGACAAGTTCGGCCCCCGCTTCATGGTCGCCTTCGGCGCGCTCATGATCGGCACCGCCTGGGTGCTGAACTCGCAGGCCACCACCCTGATGGGCTTCTATGTCGGCGCGGCCGTTGGCGGCATCGGCGTGGGCTCGATCTACGCGACCTGCATCAACAACGCGCTCAAGTGGTTCCCGGATCGCCGCGGCCTCGCCGTCGGCCTCACCGCGGGCGGTTATGGCGCCGGCTCCGCCGCCACCATCCTGCCGATCGCCGCGATGATCGAATCCTCGGGCTTCCAGGAGACCTTCTTCTTCTTCGGCCTGCTGCAGGGCGGTCTCGCCTTCATCGCCGCGTGGTTCCTCGCCTCGCCGAAGCCCGGCCAGGTCAAGCCGTCCACCAAGCTGACCCAGAGCTCGCGCGACTACACCCTGCCGGAAGCCCTGAACAGCAAGCTGTTCTGGCTGATGCTGCTCATGTTCACCTGCGTGGTGACCGGCGGCATGATGGCGGTCGCCCAGCTCGGCGTCATCGCGCAGGACCTCGGCGTGAAGGAGTTCAAGGTCGACCTGTACTTCTTCGTCATGGCCGCCCTGCCGCTCGCCCTGATGCTCGACCGCATCATGAACGGCATCTCGCGTCCGCTGTTCGGCTGGATCTCCGACCATATCGGCCGTGAGAAGACCATGGTGATCGCCTTCTCGCTCGAAGGCATCGGCATCATCGCGCTCGGCTATTTCGGCCACAATCCGTGGGCGTTCCTCATCCTCTCCGGCGTCGTCTTCCTCGCCTGGGGTGAAGTCTACTCGCTGTTCTCGGCGCTGGCGGGCGACGCCTTCGGCACCAAGCACATCGCGAAGATCTACGGCGTGCTCTACTGCGCCAAGGGCATCGGCGCCCTGTTCGTTCCGGTCGGCAACCTGCTGATGGAAGCGACCGGCACCTGGTCGACCGTGCTCTACACCGTCGCCGCCATGGACCTGTTCGCGGCCTTCCTCGCCATCACGGTCCTGCCGAAGGCGCTGAAGAACCACGTGGCCCGCTCCACCGCGCTCAATGCGGCGGATGCCTCGGCCACCCGGTCGGCCTCGGCGCACGCCTGATCCTTCCGGTCACGGCACGACAATGAGCGGGCCCCTTCGGGGGCCCGTTTCCTTTTGTGAACCGCCCTGCCAAAGGGGCGGGAGCTGCTCAAGGCGGGGCGTCGGCGGTTCAGCCGGCGAGCGCGCTTTCCGCCAAAGCGAGGTCGGCGAGGAACTCGACCTTGAGACTGGCGGTGGCGCCGAGCTCGGCCAGCCCCGCCCGGTCGAACCAGCGGGTCTCCAGCGCGTCATCCGCCGCCATCCCGTCGCCGCTGCGCCATTGGCAGAGCACCGCGATCATCGCGAAATGATGCGCGAGGCGCCCGGCCTCATCATGCTCGATGAAATCCAGCACGGTGAGCAGCCGGGGGGAATCGGCGACGATGCCGGTCTCCTCATTAAGCTCGCGCAGCGCCGCCTCCAGATGCGTCTCGCCCATTTCCATCCGTCCGCCGGGAAAGCCCCAGCGCCCCTGATCGGGTGGGTTGGCGCGGCGCACCAGCAGCACCTCGCCGTCGCGCAGGACGACCGCCAGTACGGCGGGGACGGGACGGGTCGGTGCGGCGGCGCTCATGCGCCCGCTCCCGCCGCCGCCTGATCGAGCGTCGCCGCCACCCGCCGCGCCGTCTCCGCCCGCCGGGTCTGGAACGAGGCGGTCTCCGCGCGGATCTGCGCCACCAGTGCCGGATCGCTGCTCGCCGGCGAGCCGCCGGGGAAGGGCGGGGCGGGGTCGTATTCCATGAAGAGCTGGGCGTGCCGCGCCCGCGCCTCGCCGAAAATGTGGGCGGTCAGAGCGAGGGCGAAGTCGATGCCGGAGGTGACGCCAGCGCCGGTGACGACCGCGCCGTCCACCACCACGCGCTCGGCCACTGGCACCGCGCCGAGCAGGGCGAGCTGGTCGAGCGACAGCCAATGGCAGGTGGCCCGGCGCCCCTTGAGCAGCCCGGCGGCGGCGAGAACCAGCGATCCCGTGCAGACCGAGGTGACATAGCGCGCCCCCGCCGCCTGCCGGCGCAGGAAGCCCAGCACCTCCTCATCCTCCATCAGCGCGAGCTGGCCGGGGCCGCCCGGCACGAAGAGGATGTCGGCCTGCGGGCAATCGGCGAAATCATGCGTCGGCAGGATGGTCAGTCCCCGGCAGTCGGCGACCGGCGCGCGGGTCTTCCACACCAGGTCCAGCGTGAGCTCGGGAAAGCGGCCGAACACCTCATAGGGACCGGTGAGGTCGAGCTGGGTGAGGTTCGGGTAGAGCAGCATGACGACATGCATGGGCGGTCTCCGCGATGAGGCCCGCGATCATCGCCATCGCGCCGGGAGCGTCAATCGTCGCGCGCGCGTGCGCGCGGTTCATTTCCTGTACAGTCCGAATCACGAGGAAACATTCACCCGCCAACGGGGATGCCCATGCCGCCGTCCATCTCGCGCCTTTCCACCACGCTGGCCGCCGCGCCGCTTCTCGCCCTACTGGCCCTGGCCGGGGCGGGTCCCGCGAGCGCGCAAGGCGCGCCGGCCGCCGCCTGCGGCAATTCCGGCGCCGGGTTCAATGAATGGCTCGAGGGCTTCAAGCGGCAGGCGGTGGCGCAGGGCGTCTCGGCCCGCACCGTGGCGGCGGCGCTGAACGGCGTGACCTATGACGCGCAGGTGGTCGGCACCGATCGCGGGCAGAAGGTGTTCGCGCAGAGTTTCTTCGAGTTCTCCGACCGTATGGTCGCCAATTACCGCATCCAGCAGGGCCGCCAGCTGATCCAGAAGAATCAGGCGCTGTTCGACCGGATCGAGCAGCAATTCGGCGTGCCCGGCGCGGTGCTCGTCGCCTTCTGGGGGCTGGAGACCGATTTCGGCGCCTTCATGGGCGACAAGAACACCATCCGCTCGGTCGCCAGCCTCGCCTGGGACTGCCGGCGGGCGGAGATGTTCCGCACCCAGCTCATGGCGGCGCTGAAGATCATCGACCGCGGCGACCTGACCCCGCAGACCATGCGCGGGCCCTGGGCCGGGGAACTCGGCCAGTTCCAGTTCCTGCCCGACCATTATCTGAATTACGGCATCGATTTCGACGGCGACGGCCATATCGACCTCCTGCGCTCGGCGCCTGACGCGCTCGCCTCCGCCGCCAACTACATCAAGGCGCTCGGCTGGCAGCGCGGCCAGCCCTGGCTGGAAGAGATCCGCGTGCCGGCGAACCTGCCCTGGGATCAGGCGGACCTCGCGATCAAGCTGCCGCGCTCCCAATGGGCGCGCTTCGGCGTCACGCGGGCGAGCGGCCAGCCGCTGCCGGCGGACAATCTGCCGGCCTCGGTGCTGCTGCCGGTCGGTCGCACCGGCCCGGCTTTCCTCGTCTATGCGAATTTCGACATCTTCACCGAGTGGAACAACTCGCTGGTCTACGCGACCTCGGCCGCCTATCTCGCCGCCCGCGTCGCCGGCGCGCCGGCCTATAATCGCGGGGCGGGCAAGGCCATTCCGGTGCTGTCGCAGGCGCAGGTGGTGGAGCTGCAGCGCCTGCTCAATGCGCGCGGTCACCATGTCGGCCGGGTCGACGGCATCACCGGCGCGGCGACGCGGCAGGCGGTGAAGGTCGAGCAGATGCGCCTAGGCCTGCCCGCCGATTCCTACCCGACGCCGGAATTGCTGGCGGCCCTGCGCGCGGGGCGGTGAGGGCTTGCCTTTTGGCGGGGGAGCGCGGGGGGACGAGATAATCTCGACCCGGCCGCGATCATCCTTCCGAACCACGTCATCCCGGCCGTAGCGTAGCGAAGAGCCGGGATCGCGTGCCGGGTCCGATGCGGCTTGCGATCCCGGATCGGCCTGCGGCCGTCCGGGATGACGGTGTTTCGAGGATGAAGGCTTCGCGCTGTCAGATAACGGGAGGCGTGGGTCGCTTAGCCACCCCGACCTTACAGCACCGGCACGCCTTGCTGCTTGGCCTTTTCGTCCGGCTCGACATGGATGTTGACGAGCACATCCGCCACTTCCGCCTCCAGCGCGTCCTCGATGCGGTCGCAGATGGCGTGCGCTTCGCAGACCGGCATGTCGCGGGGCACGACGAGGTGGAAATCGACGAAGATCATCCGCCCGGCCTGCCGGGTGCGCAGGTCATGCGCCTCGATGGCGCCGATCGCCTGCGCGGCGATGACCTTGCGGATCTGGGTCAGCGTCTCGGCCGGCACGGCCTGGTCCATCAGCCCGCCGACGCTTTCCTTCAGCACCTTGTAGCCCGACCACAGGATGTTGAGCGCGACGAGGCCGGCGAGGATGAGGTCGAGCCGCTCCCAGCCCGAAAAGGCCGCGACGACGACGCCGATCAGCACGCCGGCGGAGGAGATGACGTCGGTGAGCAGGTGCTGGCCGTCGGCGATCAGCGCCGGGGAGCGCACGCGCCGGCCGGTGCGGATCAGCGTCGCGCACCAGACGGCGTTGATGACGCCCGCCGCCGCGTTGATGGCGAGGCCCACCGGCGCGGCAGTGAAGACATGGGGCTCCAGCCAGCCGAGATAGACCTCGCGCATGATCGAGATCGCCGCGACGACGATGAGCACGCCGACGATGACGGCGGAGAAATATTCGGCCTTGGCATAGCCATAGGGATGGGCGGCATCGGCCGGGCGGGCGCTGACGCGCAGCGCCACCACGGCGGCGATGGCGGTGGCGACATTGACGATGCTTTCCAGCGCGTCCGAATAGAGCGCGACCGAGCCGGTGAGCAGGAAGGCCACATATTTCAGCGCCAGCACCAGAAGACTGATGCCGACATTGATCATCGCGATCCGCGCGGAGACTGCCATGCGCCCTGTTCCTTGAGGCTGCTCACGGCGCCCGGCGCCCTGGGACGATGCGCTTAGGGCCTGCGCGTCAAAAAATCAACAGCGTCAAGCACTTGCAACTGGTTCGCAGAAGCGGTTGCAAGCCGGCGGGGGCTCTCAGGGGACAAAAGCCGGGCGATTTCCGGGTGTTGGCGGATCGCGCCCCTGTGGATCAGGCGTTGGCCGGGCGCGGCATGATCGCGCCGCGATGGCGGATGACACGCCCAGCCAGCGCATGGCCGGCTTCCGCCGCCGCCACCGGTGTGGCGCCCGTGAGGCGCGCGGCGAGATAGGCGGCGTTGAAGCTGTCCCCGGCGGCTGTCGTATCCACAGGCTGGACCGGGGCGGGGATCGGCACGAAGTGCGAGGCGCCACCCGCCATTACCAGCGCGCCCTCAGCGCCGTTCTTCACCACGACTTCCGGCACGCCGAAGGTGGCGAGCCGTTCGGCGGTGGCGGCGGGCGAGCCATCGCCCCACAGCATCACCTCATCCTCGAAGGTCGGCAGGGCGATGGAACTGCGCTTCAGCGCCTGCGCATAGACGGCGCGGGCGCGGGCAATGTCGCCGCCCCAGGCGCGCGGGCGGAAATTGGTGTCGAAGACGATGCGGGCGCCACGCTCGCGGGCGAATTCCAGCGTCGCCAGCAGACGGCCGAGGCCGTTATTGGAATAGAGCGAGAGGGTGATGCCGGAGAGATAGATGACGCTCGCCTCGATCAGCGCTTCCGCCACCACTTCCCAGCCCGGCAGCTCGAACAGGTCGCGCGCGGGCGAGTTGTCGCGCCAGTAAGAGAAGGTGCGCTCGCCGCGGGCATCGGTGTCGATGACATAGAGGCCCACCGTGCGGCCGGGCACGCGCAGCATCAGCCGGGTGGCGATGCCCTCCGCCTCGGCGGCGGCGCGGATGGCGTCCGAATAGGTGTCGTCGCCCAGCGCGGTGACATAGCTGGTCGTGATGCCGGCACGGGCGAGATAGACGGCGGTGTTGAAAGTGTCGCCGCCATAGGCCGCGCCGTAGCGCCCATCGGCGCCGCGGGAGAATTCCGCCATGACTTCGCCGATGGAAATGACCTGCGGCGCGCCGGTCGGGCTCGAACCATTCGGGGCCATCGCGCCCTCCTGCCTTGCGTTTCGATTCGCCGGCAGACTCGCCCCATTCGCCGTGGGGAGCAAGTTCCCCCGGCGGCCGCCCGCCGGGGGAATGCGTCAGAACTGCACGCCGCGCGTCAGCGCGCCGTCGATGACGAGATTGGTGCCGTAGACGAAGCTGGCGGCCGGGCTCGCGAGGAAGGCAACGCCATTGGCGATTTCCTGCGGCGTCGCCATGCGGCCCGTCGGGTTGAGCGCCAGCGCTTCCTTGAACAGCGCCGGGTTGCCGTTCTCGATCATCTCCCACACGCCGCCCTTGAAATAGGTGTTGCCGGGCGAGACCGTGTTGGCGCGGATCTTCTTCGGCGCGAGCTGGTAGGCGAGGCCCTGCGTGTAATGGATCAGCGCCGCCTTGAAGGTGCCGTAGGGCCCGGCGGCGAAGTCGATCTCGCGGCCGGACACCGAGGAGATGGTGACGATCGAGGCGGCGCTGCTCTTCTCAAGGAAGGGGAGGGCGGCGTTGACGAGGCGCACCGTGCCCATGAGGTCGGTGTCGAAGCACTTCTTCCAGCTTTCCTCGTCATTGGCGATGGAGAGCGCGCTGACATTGGCGACGACGATGTCGAGCCCGCCAAACTTGGCCGCCGCCTCTTCCGCGAAGGCGGCGAGCGCCGCGCCATCGGCCACATCGACGCCGGCGCCGAAGGTGGTGACGCCCTTTTCCGCGAGGCGCGCGGCGGTCGCTTCCGCGTCGCCCGCGTTGCGGCTGCACAGCGCGACATGGCAGCCTTCGCCCGCCAGCGTTTCCGCGATGGCAAGGCCGATGCCCTTGGTGCCGCCGGTGACGATGGCGCGCAGTCCCTTCAGTCCGAGATCCATGACGTTCTCCCACATTCCTCTGCCGCAGGGCGCGCGATAGCGCCCGGCGCGGCGGCGCGCCCATGCAAGAGACGTGCAGGGTGAACCGTCAAGAGCGGCAAGAGGCGGGCCGTGCGCCGTCCCCTCACGGCTGCGTGGGCGGGATGCCGATGATGCGGACGGGACCGGAAGGCGGCGGTGCCTCCGCCGGGCTGTCGGGCACCGGCGGCGCCATGATGCTGGGCACGCTGGCGGGCGGCATCGCGCCGGAGGGCGTTGCGCCTGAGGCGGGGGCGACGGGCACCGGTTCAGTGGGCGCGGCGGCAGGTCCGGGCGAGGGCGGCACGAAGGCGGGCAGGGCGTAGCGCGCCTCCACGTCGCCGGCGCGGCTATCATTCAGCGTGGCCAAGCAGATGAGCCGCTGCTCGATCACGCCGATGCCGCCGAGGCGTCCGCCCACCGTCTTTTGCCCGGCGCCGCCCTCATAAGGGGCGATGCTCTGGCACTCGAAATTGCGCCAATGGGTGAAGCGCTCCTGCGATTCATTGAACAAGCTGGTCCAGCGCGCCCGCTGCGGCGGCTGAAGATCCTCGCGCGCGGCGATGGCAGCGCGGGCGCCGCTGAGTGCCGCCTGAAGCCGCGCCTCGCTCACATCCTGCCGCCGGTTGAGGCAGTCGAGATAGACGCGCGGCGAACCCTCCCCGCGCACGCAGGCCGCCGGTTCGCTGTCCTGCGCGAGGGCGGGAAGGGAGATGAGAAGGGTCAAGCCGAGAAACAGCGCGCCCCTCATGCCGCGCGGGCCTTGGCGAGGAAATGGCCCATGCGCTCCAGCGCGCGGGCGATGTTCTCCGCCGAATTGGCGTAGGAGAGGCGGATATAGCCCTCGCCATGCACGCCGAAATCCGGCCCGCCAATGGTGGCGACGCCGGCCTCGTCCAGCAGCGCGCCGGCGAGTCTCTTGGCCGAGGACCAGCCGGTGCCGGATATGTTCGGGAAGGCGTAGAAGGCGCCCTTCGGGATGGCGCAGGACACGCCAGGCAGAGCGTTCAGCCCTTCCACGACAAGATGGCGCCGCCGGTCGAACTCGGCGAGCATGGCGCCGACGCAGTCCTGCGGACCGGTAAGCGCGGCGAGCGCGGCGAATTGCGCGGGTGCGTTGACGCAGGACCAGGCGTTCACCGCGAGCTTGCGCATCGCCTCGAACAGCCCCTCCGGCCAATAGGACCAGCCGAGCCGCCAGCCGGTCATCGCATAGGTCTTCGACCAGCCATTGAGCAGGATCAGCCGGTCGCGGATTTCCGGGTAGGCGAGCAGGGTGGTGTGGGCCTGCCCGTCGAACAGGAACTGGTCGTAGATCTCGTCTGACAGGATCGCCACCTGCGGGTGAGCGGCAAGGCCGGCCACCAGCTTGTCGATCTCCGCCTTCGGCGTCACGCCGCCGGTCGGGTTGGCGGGCGAGTTGAGGATGAGAAGGCGCGTCTTCGGGGTGATGAGGGCGAGCGTTTCCTCCGCCGAGAAGGCGAAGCCGTTCGCCTCGCGGATCGGCACCGGAATGGGCGTCGCGCCGGTGAACTCGATCATCGAGCGGTAGATGGGAAAGCCGGGGTCGGGATAGAGGATTTCTGCGCCCGCCTCGCCCAGCATGAGGATGGCGGCGAACATCGTTACCTTGCCGCCGGGCACGATGACCACGCGGGCGGGGTCGATGGTCTCGTTGAAGCGGCGGTGAATGTCGGCGGCGACCGCCTCGCGCAGCGGCTGGATGCCGGTGGAGGGCGTGTAGCCGTGATGGCCGTCGCGCAGCGCCTTCACCGCCGCCTCGACGATGTGCGCGGGCGTGGCGAAATCCGGTTGGCCGATGCCGAGATTGATGATGTCGCGCCCCTGCGCGGAGAGGGCCGCCGCGCGGGCCAGCACGGCAAAGGCGTTCTCCTCGCCGATGCGCGAAAAGGCGGCGATGGGATGAGGTGAAAGGGGGCTGGCGGACGTCATCCTCGCTCCTTGTAACTTTCGTCGAATGCCCTCGGGCAATGCTACCGGCAGAATTCACTTGTGATTTTGGCCAAGCTGTCCCACGGACAGAACGCGGCTTCAAGGCCGCACTGGCGGCCCGACGGCCCCGGTTGGGCTTCCCGGGAGAGGTGGAGGTCGGCGCGTGGCGGATGAGATGAGCCTGCCTTTGGGCGCAGTGGTGGACACGGTGCCGGCCCCGCGCCCGGCGCGCGCGGTGATCCCCGGCACGCTTGTCGACCTCGTGCCGTTCGAGGTGGCGACCCACGCGCCCGAGCTTTTCCCGGCGACGCACGGGCCGGAATCGGCGGCGATCTGGGCCTATCTGCCCAACGGGCCCTATCCCGACTACGCCGCCTTCGAGAGCTATTACGCGGCGGCGGCCGCCAAGGACGATCCGCTGCTCTTCGCCATCGTCGACAAGGCGAGCGGCCGGGCGGTCGGCCACGCGACCTATCTGCGCATCGACCCGCCCAACCGCTCCATCGAGGTCGGGCACATTCTCTACACGCCCGCGCTGATGAAGACCCCGGCCGGCACCGAGACGATGTATCTGATGGCCCGCCATGCGCTGGAGACGCTGGGCTATCGCCGTTATGAGTGGAAGTGCAACGCGCTCAACGCCCCCTCGCGGCGCGCGGCGGAACGCTATGGCTTCCGCTTCGAGGGGCTCTTTCGCCACCACATGATCGTCAAGGGCCGCAACCGTGACACGGCCTGGTTCTCCATGCTGGCCGAGGAATGGCCGCAGGTCGCGATCGGCTTCGAGAGCTGGCTGGCGGCGGAGAATTTCGACGCGGCCGGCACCCAGCGCGTGGCGCTCGGCGTGTTCAATGCCGACCGGCTGGAGGCCGAGGGCCGCACGCTGAGGCGCGCGACGACCGACGATCTTCCCGCCATCGAAGCGGTGCAGCAGGCGGCCTATGCCCGCAACCGCATCCTGCTCGGCGTCGAGCCGGTGCCGCTGCTCTGGGACTATAAGGACGTGCTGCGCACCCGCGAGGTGTGGGTGGCCGACGGCGCGGCGGAGGGCCGGGCGGGGCTCGACGGCGTGCTGATCCTGCACGCCCGGCCGGATGATCTGCTGATCGACAGCGTGGCCACCGCGCCGACGGCGCAGGGCAGCGGGCTCGGCAATGCGCTGCTTACCGCCGGCGAGGCGCGGGCGCGGGCGCTCGGGCGCACCACGGCGCGACTTTATACCGGCGAGCCGCTCTCGGTCAATATTCAGTGGTATCGGCGCAAGGGCTTCGTCATCGAGCGGGTGGAGCAGCTCCCCGATCGCCGGCTGGTGCATATGGCGAAGGTGCTTGGCTAGGCGCCAAAGGCGACCCGCCGCCGCGGAGCCCAGCCCGACGGGGCCTCGCTCACGCGCCCTTTCCTTGCGTGCGGGCGCGGATCGCTTACATTCGGAAAAGCTTCAGGACTGGACGTTCGATCATGAGTTATGTGGAGGCCGCGGGCGCGCCGCTGCGCAAGACCGGCCATATCAAGCTGCACGGGCCTGAGGGCTTCGCCGGAATGCGCAAGGCCGGCCAACTGGCCGCCGAGGCGCTCGACCTCGTGCACGAGATGGTGCAGCCGGGCATCTCGACCGATGCCATCGACGCCGCCGTCTTCGAATTCGCCATGGACAACAACGCGCTGCCGGCGACGCTGATGTATCGCGGCTACCGCAAGTCCACCTGCACCTCGATTAATCACGTGGTCTGCCACGGCATTCCCAACGACAAGCCTCTGCGCGAGGGCGACATCGTCAATGTCGACGTGACGCTGATCGTCGATGGCTGGTACGGCGATTCGAGCCGCATGTTCCCGGTGGGCGAGATTCCGCGCCGGGCCGAACGGCTGCTGGACGTGACCTATGAGGCCATGATGCGCGGCATCGCCGAGGTGCGGCCGGGCAATCATGTCGGCGACATCGGCGCGGCGATCCAGGATTTCGTCGAGCCGCTGCATATGAGCGTGGTGCGCGACTTCTGCGGCCATGGCGTCGGCCAGCTCTTCCATGACGAGCCGAACATCGTGCATGTCGGCCGGCGCGGCGAGGGGCCGGAATTGCTGCCGGGCATGATCTTCACCATCGAGCCGATGATCAATCTCGGCCGACCGCATGTGAAAGTGCTGTCCGATGGCTGGACGGCGGTGACGCGCGACCGCTCGCTCTCGGCGCAGTTCGAGCATGCGGTGGGGGTGACGCAGACCGGGTGCGAGATCTTCACGCTCTCGCCCAAGGGGTATCACAAGCCGATTTTCAGCAACGGGTAAGCCGGTCGGGGGGCTGGATGGGGAAGCGGCTGGATGAGGAGGCGCTCACGGCTGCGGCCGGTGACGGCTTCGCGGATTCGGCGCTCTCCGACACGTCGCCTCATTTCGTCGGCCATCGCGAAAGGCTGCGCGAACGCTTCCGCCAGGCGGGGGCGGAGGCGCTGGCCGATTACGAGATGCTGGAACTGGTGCTGTTCCGCGCCGTCCCGCGCGCCGATGTGAAGCCGCTCGCCAAGCGGCTGATCGAGCGCTTCGGCTCCTTCGCCGAGGTCATCACCGCGACGCCCCAGCGCCTGCGCGAGGTGAAGGGCGTGGGCGAGGCGATCATCACCGAGTTCAAGATCGTCGCCGCCTCGGTCGAGCGCGTCACGCGCGAGGGCATGCGCGGGCGCCCGGTTCTGTCCTCCTGGAGCGCGGTGCTGGCGCATTGCCGGGCGTCGATGGCCTTCGCCGAGAAGGAGCAGTTCCGCATCCTGTTCCTCGACAAGCGCAATCAGCTCATTCTCGACGAGGTGCAGCAGCGCGGCACCGTGGACCACACGCCGGTCTATCCGCGCGAGGTGGTTAAGCGCGCGCTGGAACTGGCGGCGAGCGCGGTGATCCTCGTCCACAACCACCCGAGCGGCGACCCGACCCCCTCCAATGCCGACATCCAGATGACCAAGACGATCATTGATGTGGCCAAGCCCCTCGGCATCGAGGTGCATGACCACATCATTGTCGGCAAGGACGGCCATGCCAGCCTACGCGGCATGCGGCTGATCTAGCCTTGGTCAGGCCGGCACGCGCTCCCAGCTCGGGAACGGGTCCGGCAAATGGGTGAAGGCGGTCGCATCGAAATCGCGCGGTGAGCGCGGGCCGACGAGGCACTCGTCCAGCGCCGCGCGGATGGCGCCCTCGTCGAGATTGACCCCGATGAAGACGAGTTCCTGCCGCCGGTCGCCATAGCCGGGCGTCCAGTGCTGGCGCAGCCAGGAGCGCCAGTCGGGCTGCGTCGGCCAGTGCTCGGTCGGGATCGCCGCCCACCACTGGCCGATGGAGCCGGTGCGGCAGATGGCGCCGGCGAGCGACATCTCACCGACGCGGCGCGGGCGGGTGGCGAGCCAGAACAGCCCCTTGGCGCGCACGAGGCCGGGCCATGTCTGGGCGAGGAAGGCGTTGAACTTCTCGGGGTGGAACGGCCGGCGCGCGCGGTAGACGAAGCTGGAGACGCCGTATTCCTCGCTCTCCGGCACATGGTCGCGGAAGCCGTTCAGCTCCTTGTACCAGGTCGGGTGCTCATGGGCCTTCTCGAAGTCGAAGCGCCCGGTGCCAAGAATATCCTTGAGCGGAACATGGGCGAAATCGGTCTCGATGATCCGCGCATCCGGGTTCAGCGCCTTCACCACGCCGCGCACCTCATGCCGGCGGGCGGCGGGGACTTCCGAGATCTTGTTGAGCACGATGACGTCGGCGAACTCGATCTGGTCGGTGATGAGATCGACCAGCGTGCGGTGATCCTCCTCGCCCGCCGTCTCGCCGCGGTCGCGCAGGAAGTCGCGCGAGCCGAAATCGCGCAGTAGGCTCGCCGCGTCGACCACCGTCACCATGGTGTCAAGCCGGGCGAGGTCGGAGAGCGAGAAGCCCTCCTCGTCGCGGAACTCGAAGGTGGCGGCGACGGGAAGCGGCTCGGCGATGCCGGTGGATTCGATCAGCAGATAATCGAACCGTCCCTCGCCGGCGAGGCGCCGTACCTCGGCGAGAAGATCGTCGCGCAGGGTGCAGCAGATGCAGCCATTGGTCATTTCGACCAGCTTTTCCTCGGTCTGCGACAGGTTCGCCCCGCCCGAGCGCACCAGCTCGGCGTCGATGTTCACTTCGGACATGTCGTTGACGATGACGGCGACCCGCATCCCCTCGCGATTGGCGAGAACATGGTTCAGCAGGGTGGTCTTGCCCGCGCCGAGGAAGCCGGACAGCACGGTGACCGGAAGGCGTTGGTCGGACATGGATGCGCGCTCCAGAGAGTAACTGATACAATGTATCATTTCTCATGGATGGGCCGGTCGGGCAAGCCCCGCGCGCGCCACCAACGAGAACGGCGCCGTCTCCGGCGCCGTTTGAACGGGTCGATAGGCCTGAGGATCAGGCGACGCGGACGATGCCCGGCGGCTGCCAGGTGCCCTTGCCGGCCGGCAGGATGGAGGGGTTGCCGGTCTTCGGCCAGTAGAGGCGCATGACCAGATAGATCGGCCCGTCCGGCGCCGGCAGCCAGTTGGCCTGCTTGTCCGCGCCAGGGGAGTCCTTCTGGATGTAGAGCGTCACCGAGCCGTCCGCATTGGTCTTCAGCGACGGCAGCATCGGCGAATTGATGAGGTAGCGGTCGATCGGGTTCTTGATGAGAAGCTGGGTGTTGCCGTCATACATGGTCACCGACCAGAAGGCGTTGACCGGCGGCAGACCGTCCTTCGGGAAGGTCAGCGTGTAGCGGTGCTTGGAGCCGTCGAGCGGCTGGCCGTCCTTGTCGGTGCGGGCGGCCGGGTAGACCGCCTCGGCGGCGTCATTGCCGTAAATGCCGAGCTTGGCGGCGGCGGCGCGCAGCAGCCAGTCGCCATGGAAGAACTCGGCATCGCCGAATTCCGAACCGATGCGCCAGCCATTCACATCCGTGCCGATCTTGGCGAGGGCCTCTTCCAGACGCGCCTGCCCGTCCTTCAGCCCGGCGACGATCTCTGCCTGATCCGCCTCGGCCATTTCATGCACGCGGAAGCCACGCTCCGGCCCGACGCCGATGCGCTTCAGCTGCTCGCGGATCCAGCGTTCCTCCGGCCGGGCCGGGGCGGCGCGCAGGGCGAAGTCGAGATAGGCGAAGAATTCCTGGTCGAGCCGGTCCTTGGAGAAGGCCGGGTAGCGGAAATGCTGGGCAGGCTTGGGCTCGCCCGTGCCGAGGAAGGTGCTGAGCGGGCGCAGCTGATAGCCGGCCTGCACCTTCTTCACATTGTCCAGATCGCCCGCGTCGAACAGCTGGGTGCGGAAGATCACCAGCGAGAAGAAGGTCGACGACCGGAACACCCCATCAATGCCGGGCGGGGTGCGGCCGAACCAGCGCGGGCCCACCACCATGTAGGTGCCGCCGCCATTGCCCGTCGTCCGGCTGCCGGCATAACCGTAATTGTAAGTATTCCCGTCGACGAACTGCACGGAGACATAGCGCTTGGGATCGACCGGCGGCACGGTGACCACCATCGGTTCCGCCCGCAGATCCAGCCACGCCATGGAATAGGGCGTGTCGCTGTTCGGCGTGACAATCGAGGTGTCGCGATAGGTGAAGACCCGCGCCTCGTTGCTGATCGTGTTGAACGGCGCCTTCCACTGACCGGACTTGGGGTCCAGCACATAGTCGAACATGACGCCGTAATTCATCACCAGCGGCAGGCCGTAGATGAAGCCGGCGGCCGCGATCTGCCGCAGGCTCGGCTGCGTCGCGCCCGGCGCGGTCTCGGCCAGAGCTGGGCCGGAAAGGCCGGCCGCGGCAAGCGTCGGGACGAGGGCGGTGGCGGCGGTGGTGCGAAGCAGGTCGCGACGGTTGAGCACGGGGAACTCCTTGGCGCCGGATCGGACAGAGAGGGAAAGCTACCGTGCGCAGGATTACGGCGTATTGTTGAAGAATTACAGCAGATGCCCTGCGGTATCTGAGGGCGGCGCGCCGTGTCGGCGTGCCACGGGTGGCCGGTGCAAGGCTGCCCCGCATTGGGGCACTAGGACCGGAGCACTGAGACCGCTAGGCTGCGCGCCAAACACAGGTGCCCAGGCCATCATGCCCTTTGACGTTACCTTGAGCGATGTGGAAGCAGCGGCGGCGCGGATCGCCGGCGCGGTGCCGCAGACGCCCTTCGTCCACTCCGAGACGCTGTCGCAGAAGCTCGGCGCCGAGGTCTGGCTCAAATTCGAGAACTTGCAATTCACCGCTTCCT